>NZ_DASRGV010000165.1:0-16701 GCF_035650855.1 Actinocrinis sp.
CACGACTTCCGCGACCTGGCCATCCGCGCCCGTCTCCAGCGTGGTGGCCCCATCGTGCTGGTCTGGGACAACCTCCGCCTGCATCGCCGAAGTCACCAGGGCGATCAAACACAGGCTCAAGAGCATTCAATAACAGCCGCGCCTGATCGACGGCTGCCTCGCGGGCGCCGGCCTTGTGATGGTCATCCCGATGTCGCGGAGAAGATCACTTACGCAGAATCTTGTCACTGGCGACTCACTTTTTGCCCCCGCCACGAAGATGCCGGAAGGCCAGCCATTGCCCTGAACCTCGCTGTCGGGAGCGTCGACGTTCGGGGATATCGTCAGACCATGAGGATGCCGCGCTGGTTCGGCACTGCGCCGCCGGACGAGGCGCGGCTGCGGCTGCCCGGTGAGGACGGCTGGGCCGCCTTCCTGGAGGCGAAGCTCTCCGAGCTTCAACTGCAGCGGCTCGGCGTGCTTGAGCTTCAGATGGATCACGGCCCGCGCCCTTGGCAGGACCCTGGTTGGCGGGAGACGGTCGACCGTCACCGGCACGATCTGCGGACGGTCGCGGCGCTGCAGCAGATGGTTGCCGCTTTGCGTGATGCGGTCCCGATTACCCCGCCTTCTTCGACCGGCGCGCGCCCGACCGATGCCCGGCCGCTGCTCGTGTGCGAAGCCAACACGGTGACCGCGGTCAACGCTCTGTGGGCCGCGGCGCGCTTCTCTGCTGACCCGGACCGCACGGCCGAGACGACCGGCGCGATCCTGTGCAGAGTGCTGACGGAGCCCTGGTCCGTTGACTCGCCGCTGCTGCGCAACGCCTGTATCAACGTTCTCGGCGAGCTGGCCACTCCGCGGGCCGTCGACGAGCTCATGAGTGCCGCCCGGCTGGCCCCGGCCAAGCGGCTGAAGGCACAGATCCTGCTTATGCTGGACCGCATCTCGTCGGCCGGCGCGCCGGAAGCCGACCGCATCGCCGAACTGCGCGTGCCGCGGCACGGCCTGGATCAGGACGCGAAGGTATCCGTCGCTACCCGCGACCGCTCCGCCACGCTGGAACTCCTGCCATCGGGCCACGTACACGTCGCAGAGATCGTGGACGCCGGCTCGCCGGGCGACGACCACGCGCGGCACGCGGTGGAAAAGCGCGTCCGGGACATCGAATCGACATATGCCAGGGAACTGAGTCGTATCGAGGATCTGCTGGCCACCCAGCGCACGTGGCCGCTGGCGGACTGGAGCAGGCTCTATCTGGAACACCCGATCACCCGGGCGGTGGCCTGTCGGCTGGTCTGGCGGCTGTATCCGGCCGACGGCAGCGCGTACGAGGTCATCCCGGCGCTCGGCGGCGGGCTCCTGGCCGTGGACGGCCATAGTATGAGCGCGGCGACTCCGACATATGCGACTGTGACCTCTGCGATGGTCGGCGGAACAGAGGCCATGGTAGAGCTCTGGCATCCGGGCGCCGCCTCTGTCGCGTCGCTGGCCAGATGGCGCGCGTACCTGCCGAGTCTCCAGTACGGCCAGCCGTTTCCGCAGATCGCCCGATGGCACACCAAGCGGCCGCCGGAGCATGACAGCTTGTTCGTGACCGACTACACCGGCTGGGAGACGGACTACGCGGATTTCACGGCGACGGCTCGGGCCGAGCGCTGGCAATGGCGGCCCACTGCTTCGAACGCCCGGCCCCGCCCCGACGCCGACGACGTGCCCGGCGCGCTGTGCTTGCGTGAATACGCTGAAGCCCAGCTGACCTGCGCACTCGAAGTCACACTCGACGGCGAGACGGTTCGCTGCGGCCGTGCCCGATTCCATCGCCGACGCGACCGCCAGCGTCAACCGGTGCCGCTCGGCGCGGTGCCCTACCGCGTATACAGCGAGGCTGTACGGTGCATCGCGCTGCTGGCCGGCGCCGAACTCGCCGAGGACGCGATCCAGGACGTGCCGCCCGTGACCGACGCCGTGGCGGACCTACCGCCTCGACCACGTCCACCTCGCCGCCGCGATAGTTGATCGGATCGAGCCGGACCGGGCCGCAATCGAGCGTCAGACAACCCACTGATTCAACGGCCCGATCACGAATCGTCCGACCGCCGCGAAACACAGCACCGGCCAGCCGAGCAGCAAAGCGAACCCGAGCATGGTCTTGAGGACGAATATCCAAGCCGGCTGCCGGTTCATTCCAAGCCGCTCCAACGCCGCCCGCGAGATACGAGCGTCGGGGGCGACGCGTCCGCCTGCCCGGTCCTTGAACGCGGCATAAAGCGCTTCGTCCACCCCGCGGAGGGCGGACGATCGGCAGTCGATGCACAGATGCACGCCGTGTCTGTCGGTGAGGATCAAAAGATCGGGGCTAGGCCGGGGCCGACCTAAGAGCGTGATGTAACGCACCGTCCTGAGTTCGGCCAGATCCATCGTGCACCGCCCGGTCCACGTCCGCGCCTCCAGCCGAGTGCCGTAACGCCCGCTGCGCAGCAGCGGCCTGTGGGTACAGGCGAGAAAATGCGGGGAGAGCAGCACCATCATCGGGCAGAGCATGCACACGAATAGGAACCACTGCCAACGTAGCTCACCGTGCCTGACGAGAAGGGCCGAGCGGGCACGGCGAAGGCCGCCGGTCCGTCCGGGGAAAGCGGACGGCCGGCGGCCCGGTTCGGTGACCGTTGGGGGAAAGCGGTCAGCCGATTTCGAGGGCGGGATCCGCTGCCGCGGCCACCGCGCCCTCCGCCTGGCCGGCGGTCGGAGCGCCCTGCTCGGGCGCGCCGCCGAGGCCGCGGAAGGTGAAGAAGCCGTTGAGCATGCTCAGGCCGAGGAACACCGCAAGGACGATGAACGCCCGGCTCAGGCCGTGCACCAGCGCCGTCTGGTACGGCTGGCCCGCCTCGAGCAGGTGCGAGACGCGGCTGTTGAGCACCGTGACGCTGACCGCGATGCCGAAGCCCGCGCCGATCTGCGTCGACGCGTTGAGCAGCGCCGAGGTCGTGCCCGCGTCCTGCTCAGTGGCCTGAGACGTGCCGACGATCGGGGTCGGGATGAGGCACAGCACCAGGCCGAGGCCGAACAGCGCCGAGAGCGGCAGCATGAAGCGCGCGTAGCCGCCGTGCAGCGGGATGCCGATGGCCAGGGCCACCACCGCCACCAGCACGCCGGTACCGGCCAGGTACATCGTGCGCGGCCCGGTCTTCATGATCAGCTTCGGCGCGAAGCTCGCGAAGACCATGATGCCGATGCTGGTCGGCAGCCAGGCCAGACCGGTCTTGAGCGGGCTGTAACCCTGCACCTCCTGCATGTACAGCGGCAGCATGAAGAACAGCGGCATCATCAGCGCGGCGGTCAGGAACTCGCCGAACCCGCCGGCCAGCACCGCCCGCGAGCGGAACAGCCGCAGCGGAACCAGCGGCGCCTTGCTGCGGGCCTCGACGAACACGAAGGCGACCAGGAGCACCGCGCAGGAGGCGAAGCTGGCCACGGTCGCGGTCGCGGTCCAGCTGTGGATGCTGCTGTTGATGATCCCGTAGACCAGCAGCAGCAGGCCGCCGGTCGCGGTCAGCGCGCCGAGCAGGTCGGTCGACGGGCGCTTGCCGCTCGGCCGCGGGATGTGCACCCAGGCGAAGGTGCCCGCCGCGACGATCACGCCGATCGGCACGTTCAGCCAGAACGCCCAGCGCCAGTCGGCGTCGGCGATCGCGCCGCCCAGCAGTGTGCCCATGCTCGCCCCGACGCCGATGATCGTGCCCCAGACGCCGAAGGCCTTCTTCCGCTCATTGGGGTCTGGGAATACCGTCACCACGATGGACAGCGAGGCCGGAGACAGCGCCGCCGCGGCCAGGCCCTGCACCGCACGAGCCGCCAGCAGTTCGGCCTCGGTGTGCGAGAGGCCGGCCGCGAACGAGGCCGCGGTGAAGACCAGCAGGCCGATCAGGAAGATTTGCTTGCGGCCGATCACGTCCGCCAGCCGCCCGCCGAGCAGCAGCAGACCGCCGAACAGCAGCACGTAGATGTTCATCACCCATTGCAGGCCGGTGGTGGAAAGGCCGATGGCCTCCTTCAGCCGCGGCCCCATCACGTTCACGATCGACCCGTCGATGGCGAGCACGAATTGCGCGAAGGACACGATGACGAGGATCCACCAGCGTCGCGGGTCCGCTGTGCCGGCGCGTGGCACCATGGCAGAGTCAGTAGTCACAGCTACTCCTTTTCGGAAGACCGGCCGGGCGCCGGTCCCGCAGGTTGGGAGCGGTGTCGCCGCACCTCGCGCACGACGCTAGGCGGGGCGGCTTTAGTAGCGCTTAGGTCGCTTGGGGATGATTCGTCTTCCGCAACACGGGTCCCACCGGTGTTCACCAGGCGACGAGCAGGGTGCTGACACCGTGCACGAGGCGTCCGGTCGGGCGGCTTATCTCGGTGGCCGGCGCGGCCAGGCGCAGCGCGGGGAACCGGCGTAGCAGGGAGCTGAGAGCGATCTGGAGTTCCGCGCGGGCGAGACCGGATCCGAGGCAGTAGTGCGCCCCGTGCCCGAAGGTCAGATGCGGATTCGCCCCCCTGTCGGTATCCAGTCTATCGGCGTCAGGGTACTGAGCGCCATCCCTATTCGCGGAGCTGAGAGAGGGTAGGACGGCGCAGCCGGCCGGGATGAGAGTGCCGTCGAGCGGTACGTCCTCGAGGGTGATGCGCAGCAGCGCCTCGTCTCCCGGCGGGTACATCCGCAGCAGCTCCTCGACCGCGCGCTCGATCGTGTCCGGGTGCTGCAGCTCGGCTCGCAGGCCCTCGTGGTCATGCCGGGTGAGCAGCGCGAACACGCTGTTCGAGATCTGGTTCGCGGTGGTCTCGTGGCCCGCTACCAGGAGGCTGATGCCGAGGAAGATCAGCTCCTCCTCGCTCAGCCGGCCCTCGTCCCCGTCGTGCACGGCGACGAGGGCGGAGAGCAGGTCGTCACCGGGGTCGTCACGCTTGCCGGCGACCAGGGCGGCCATGTAGTCGCGCAGCGCGACCTGCGCGGCGAGGATCTCGGCGGCGGGCAGTGCGGTCGTGGAGAGGAACGCCGCCGACCAGCCGGTGAACAGCTTGCGGTCCTCGAACGGGACGCCGAGCAGTTCACAGATCACTGAGATGGGCAGCGGGAAGGAGAGGGCCGCGACGAGGTCCACGGGCGGTTCGGCCCGCTCCATCGCGTCGAGCAGGGCGTCGGTGTGCTCTTGGATGCGCGGGCGCAGCGCGGCGACGCGGCGGGCGGTGAACTCCCGCGAGACGAGCTTGCGCACGCGGGTGTGTTCAGGCGGATCCATGTTCAGCAGGCTCTTGAACTGCTGCGGAGCCGCAGAGATGCGCGGCGCGTCGGGACGCGTGGTGGCCTCGCGGCTGAATCGGGGATCGGACAGCACGGTGCGCACGCCCTCATAACCCGCCACCAGGAAGGCCGGGTCGCCGCTGGGCATGGTGACCTCGGCGACGGGGCAGCGCGACCGCAACTCGGCATATTCGGGGCTGGGGTCGAGAGCGGAGGGGCGGGTGAAGGGGTACGCGAGGGGAGGAAAGGAGGGGAAGGGCGCAGGTGGAGCGGGAGGCGGGGGAGCAGGGGTCAGGTCAAGGGTCTGATGACCCGAGGCGACGGCGGACTGGAGACCGTAGTAGACGCCTGTCATGATGCGCCGCTTCAAGAAGTTACTGCGGTTCACCACGCGATATGCGGTCTTGCGTAGGATCACGCCGAGCGGTCGGGAAATGGCGAAGGCGCGTTCCTGGCGCAGCTGGATGTCGCGGGAGATCTTGACGGAGGGTTCGCGTTCGCGCTGGAAGGTGGCCGTGGCCTCATCAAGCGCAGCGGGCGGGTTCGGGGAGGCGAGGGCGCCGGCGACGAGCGGAGCGAGGGCCACGGCGTCGAGCAGGGCGTGATTGACGCCCTGGCCGAGGATCGGGGTGAGTGTATGTGCCGAGTCGCCGGTCAGGACCAGGCCGGGGATCGACCAGCGGGGCACGACGGTGGTGAAGATGTCGAGCATTGACGTGCCCGACCAGCTCGTGACGTGCTCGCGAACCGCCTCGGACAGCTCGGGCGCCAGTTCGTCGATCCGTTCGTGCAGCGCGCCGATGCCCTGCCGTCGCAGCTCCTTGAGTTCGCCCTTGGGGATGTTGAACCCGATCCGGATCTGGTCCGGCACCGTGGGCATGAAGACGCAGTGACGGCCAGCGAGGAGGCTGACACGGTATGTGTGCGGATCCCACGAGGACGGCAGCGGAATTTTGAACCAGATGAAGTCGCGGTCCAGCGGCAGCTTCTGGTAGGGGATGCCGGCGAGCTCGCGGATCTTGCTGAATCGGCCGTCCGCCGCCACGGTCAGGGCGGCGCGGACCTCGATCGGCCCGTCAGGACCCTGACAGGAGACGCCGACGACGCGGCCGGTCTCGTCGCGCAGCAGCTCGGTCGCGGTGGTCCGGCGCATCAGCGTGAACGAAGGCAGCCGGGAGGCGTCCTCGGCGAGCGCAGTCAGCAGCGGCGGCTGCGGCAGCTCGGTGGGGTAGGGGCAGGGGAAGCCGATGGTCGTGAAGTCGGTCGCGAGCACGATGCTGCCGCCGTCGCGGACCTCCATCCGCCGGGTCGGGAGGGTGTGCTCCTTGACCCGCTCGAAGATGCCGAGCCGTTCGAGGATCCAGACCGAGTCCGGGGAGATCGCCTCACCGCGAAACGAGCGCTCGAAGTGGCCGCTTTGCTCGAGCACGACCACTTCGCAGCCGAGCTTCGCCAGCTCCAGGCCCAGCGTCAGTCCGGCGGGACCGGCCCCGACGACGCAGACCCCCGTGTGAATACGCGTGCTCACTCCCCGCTCCTCTCGCTATATACAGTCCTTGGGCAGAGTGGGTTTAGGGGCTAAAGGGGCACTTGTTCGGTTGGTCCGGCTCGGCGCCGGCCGGCGGGTGTCTCAGCCGTCGAAGGAGCCGACGACCCAGATGCCGGGACGCGCCTCGACGGCTTGCGGAGACCACGGCTCGCGCGGATCGGACCAGTCGACGGCGCGCTCCAGGATCCAGGCCCGGGTGCGGTGCGCGAACTGGATCCAGCGCCGGTCGCCGAGCTGTTCGGCCGCCTCCGCGAACGCCGCGAAGGTCTGCAGCGACTCCTCGGCGCGCCCACACTGCAGTTCGACCACGGCAAGGCCGCGCAGCGCGTCTGCCCGCCCGCGCTCGTCTCCGGCCTGTGCGCACTGCCCGAGCGCGTCCGCGTAGGTCTTCGCCGCCGACCGCGGATCGCCTTCGCTCAGCTGCACGTCTCCGAGGCCGATGACGCAGCGCGCCGCGCCGCCGTAGTCGCGCGCGGCCAGGAACAGCGAGCGCGCGTCCTCGTAGTGCATCGCGGCCTGCCGCACCCGCTGCTGCTGCCAGGCCAGATCGCCGAGCGAGCGCAGGATCGCCGCCTCGGCCAGCGCATTGCGTTCGCGCCGCGCCGCGTCGAGGGCGAGCGAATGCGTCTGCGACCACTCCGGCCAATCCGCCCTCGCGTCGAAGTAACCTGACAGGCACTCGGCCAGCTGCCAGGTCAGCGGCCACAGCCCGGCGGCGTGCGCGCGGCGCACCGCGTCGACGAGCCCCGGCCCCTCCTCCTGGAACCAGTGCACCGGCGTCGCGCCGACCAACTGCGCGACGTTCTCGAAGGAGTCGGATACGACGGTGCCGTACCTTGCCTCATATGGCACGCGGCCCGGAGTGAGCATCGCGTCGGCATGCCTGGCGACGGCGAGACAGGCCGTGCACAGTCGCTCCACGGCCGCGGTGACCGTGATCGGATCGTCCCCGTCGAGCAGTTCCAGGGCAAGCGCTCTCAGCAGCCTGTGATAGCCGTAGCGCAGCGGGTATTCGCGTGCTGACTGCCGCACCTCCAGCAGATACGACTGCAAGAGCTGGTCGACGACGCGCTCCGTGCGCGGCAGCGTGTCGTTGAGCAGCGCGGCCGCGCCCCACAGCGCGAAGCTGGGCAGCGGGGCGAGCGCCAGCAGCCGGAACGCCCACTGGTGCGCGGGATCTGCCTCGCGGTAACCGACGAGCAGGCTGGCGCGCACGTCGAGATCGCCGGCCACCAGCTCGGCGAGCCCGGCGCCCTCGCCGTCGAGGCGCTGCGCGAGCGCCGCCGCGGTCCAGTGCGGACGCGCCGCGAGTCCGGCCCCTGCGACGCGCAGGCCGAGCGGCAGGTAGCCGCAGAGCCGCGCGATCTCCAGCGCCGACTCCGGGTCGTCGGTGATGCGCGAGCCGGCGATCTCCTCGAGCAGCTGCTGTGCTTCTTTCGGCTTGAGCACGTCGAGCACGAGGTGCCGCGCCCCGTCGAGCCCGGCGAGGGTACGGCGCGTCGTCATCAGCACGAACACGCCGGGGACCGCGGCGAGCAGAGGCCTGACTTGCTCCTCCGAGGCGACGTCGTCCAGGATCAGCAGCATCCTGCGACCCCGAGTGAGGCGCTGGAGCCGGTCGGCCGGCGGTTCGCTGCCGGAGCCGGCCGTGGAGGTCGGCGCGGCCGCGTCACCTTCGGCGCTCGGGGCCTGCTCCAAGCGGTGCAGCACCTGCGCGATCACCTCGTCGGGCTCCAGCGCCATGCCCTGCGGCCCGCGCAGCTGGAGGAAGACCCGGCCGTGCGGGAAGACGTCGGCCGCGCGGCGGGCCAGCTCGACGGCGAGGGTGGTCTTGCCGACCCCGGCCCGGCCGCCGAGCACCAGGATCGGCGCGGCGGCCCGGCCGGTGCGGTCCGGGAAGGCCCGCAGCGCGGCCGCGATCGACTCCTCGCGGCCGACGAAGTCCGGCAGCGACGGCGGCAGCCACACCACCGGCGCGATTGAGGGGGCTGCGACGGCGGCCGGCTCGCGCCACAGCAGATTCGGATCGCTGCGCAGCACCCGCTCGTGCAGATGCCGCAGCCCGGGACCCGGCTCGATGCCCAGCTCGTCGACGAGCGAACGGCGGATGCGCGCGAAGGTCTTGAGCGCGTCCGACTGCCGGTCGGAGCGGAACAGCGCCACCATCAGGTGCGCGTGCAGCGTCTCACGCAGCGGATGCTCGCTGGTCAGCGCCATCAGCTCGCCGGTCAGCTCCTTGTGCCTGCCCAGCCGCAGATCGGCGGTGAGGCGCTGTTCGAGTGCTGTCATACGCAGCTCTTCGAGGCGCACGGCGGCGGCCGAGAGCGTATAGCCGTGCGGAATGCCGGACAGCGCCACGCCGCTCCACAGCCCGAGCGCCTCTTGCAGCAGGCTGGACGCGGTGGCGAAGTCGCCGCGCTCGTACGCGGCCTTGCCGGCGCGGTGTAAGGCCTCGAACCTGGTCAGGTCGAGGTCGTCCTGCGCGACCTGAAGGCAGTAGCCAGGCGGCAGGGTGAGCAACTGGCGCCCGTGTGCCCCCGCCGCGGGGTCCCCCTCCAACAGGATGCGGCGCAATTGGGAGATGTAGACCTGGAGCGTGGTGCCCGCCGTGCGCGGCGGAGAGTTGTCCCACAGCTCGTCGATCAGGCTCTCGGTGGACACGGTCTCGTTCGCCCGCACCAGAAGCACCGCCAGCACCACCCGCACTTTCGCGGCGGTCGGCGTCCTCGGTGCCACGGTGACCGGTCCCAGGACGCGGAACCTCACGTTGGTGCCCTCCCTTCCGGGCCTTTCCCCGTTAGTAGTCCTGCAGCACCGTGACCCCCACCGTCGCGATCTCGCGGGAACCTTGCGCGAAGGTCAGCGTGACCGGGAAGGCGGGGTGGCCGCCGGGCCCTCGTCCGAGCGGGCCGGCGGCGACGGTGCAGTGGAGCGGAAGATCGATCTCTGCGAAACCGCGGAATCGCGCGTTCCACTCCGTCAAAACGCAGGTCGCGGCGGAGAAGCCGTGCAGCTCCCCGGCGGCCAGGAAAGCCGCCTGCCGCGACGCCTCGAGCAGCACCACCGACGGAACATGGTCGGTGGCGTTCGCGGTGAAGACCGGATGCGCGGCGTCCGGGACGACCTGCACGCGCAGCGTCCCGTCGTCCAGCGCCTTCGGCAGTCCGATGACCACGTTGTGCGGGTCGGCGCGGCCGACCGCCTCCGGCCGCGGCCGCGCGTGGTCGTGGCCATGACCGTCGCTGAACACGCCGAACTTCTCGGTGCGGCTCGCGGCCCGTCCGCGCGCCCGGTGGTTCTGGTACACCTTCGGCATCAGGAAGACGGTGCGCGCCTTCGCGGTGCCGCAGCGCATGCCGTCGATCGCCAGTTCGGCCTCGCAGCGCAGTCCGCGCGGCACGCCGTTGACCACGTCGACCGGGTGCAGCGCCATGTCGACCGCGATGTGCGCGGTGTGCCCGTTGCGCCGCCACGCCTCAAGGCCGGTGATGCCGACCTCGCTGGAGGCGAGCACGACAGGACGCTGCGACGGCACCCGGAAGTACTGGTGTGCGACGAAGAGCACTGACTGGCGCATCGCCTCGAGCGCGAAGTTCGGGTCGTGGAACGCCCCGGGCCCGTCGTTGAACAGCGGGTGCGCGTCGGGCAGCGCGGCGGAAAGGGTGAAGTCCTGCGGCACCGGCGCGACTGTCCCTAGCATCAGGCCCTCGGCGGTGCTCGGACGGTGCAGCAGGTGGTGGGCCAGGCCGTGGCCGGTGACGGTCGTCGCCGCGCTCGTGCCCGCGCCCAGGTTCACGTCCACATCCACATGCGCTACATCTACATCCACATTTACATCCACATCCACGTCTGCGTTCACGCTCGCACCGGCGGACGTCTCGGGCGACAGCGCGGGCGCCGGCGCGACCGTGGCGATGCCGCCGCCGGTGCCCGGCGCGGAATCGGCGTCAGTCCACTGCCTCGCGGGAATGTCGGTCGACACGTCGTCTCCTTCGCTGCGCGGACCCCCGTGATCAGTGCGGCCGGTGGGTCCGAAGGGTCTGGCGATCCGATACTCTCAGCGCCCTGTCAAGTGCCGACCAAGCCGCGGCCAAGCGGGCCGCCGGCCGGGCCCCCGGCGGGATTCGCGGGCCGGGGGCTCGGGAATGCCCGATCGCGTCAACCGCCCGCCGCCGCCCGGAAGGAACCGCCCATGGCCCCGCTCAAGGCGTTCAACCTGCTCGTTCTGCTCATGATCGAACTCGCCGTGCTCGCCGCGGCGGTCGCGTTCGGCTGGCACCTGCATGTGCCGGTCGCCGCGCGGCTCGCGGTCGGCGTCCTGCTCGCCCTGCTGTTCGCGCTCGCCTGGGGCCTGGCCGCGGCGCCGCGGGCCAAGAACCGGCTCACCGGGCTGCGGCTGGCCGGCTTCGAAGTGCTCTGGTTCGCCGCGGGCGCCGCGCTGCTGCTCGCCGCGGGGCATCCGGGGTGGGCTACGGCGCTGGCCGTGGCGACGCTGGGCTCCAAGAGCCTCGCCGTGGCCTGGGGCCAGTAAGGGCTCTGCGGGCAATTGTGTAAGGGGTCTGCGAGACAAATCCCTGAGCCGCCGCGAGCTGGGCCGGCTCGCGGCCCGGCAGCCTGATCCGCTGCGTCGCGCCCGGTTTAGCCGTGCGCAAGAGGGCGTTCCTAGCTTGGGTCCATCGGTAGATCGCCGCCGCCGTCTGCACCGGCCCGCGGGGTGCGGGGCAGGTGGACTCCAGTAAGGACCTGATCCCTGTGAGAATCATCGGCCTGAGCGAGGTGCTGCCGGGGGCGCCGGTCACGAACCGGGACCTCGCGGAGCGCTTCGGACTGCACGAGAAGTGGCTGGACCGGATGACCGGAAACCGGCACCGGTTCTTCTGCGACCCCGCGAGCGCTGACGGCACCCCGAAGAACACCGGCGACCTGGCCACCGAGGCGGCCAGGCGCGCGCTGGCCGCGGCCGGAGTGCCGGCCGAGTCGCTGGACTTCCTGATCCTGACCACCGGGTCGCCGGACCTGCTGATGCCCGCGACCGTCAACGTGGTCGCCGACCGCCTCGGCATCAACGACCTGCCGACCTTCCAGCTGACCTCCGGCTGCGCCGGCGCGCTGCAGGGCCTTTACACCGCGCGGGCACTGCTGGCCGGCGGCCTGAGCCGCGGCCTGGTGATCGGCGCGGACAGCGTGATCAAGCTGTGGCCCGCCGACTACGACGTCAAGCGGGTCAACCCGGCCGAGCTGGCGAACTTCGCGCTGTTCGGCGACGGCGCCGGGGCCGCCGTGGTCGACGCCGACGACGACGGCCCCGGCCTGCTCGTGGACCACGTGCTGCTGCGGACCGTCGGGCGCGGGCTCAAGCCGGCCCAGGTCGTGCACTGGTACGGCGCCGACGGCGCGCCGACCGTCACCGGGGCCGACGGCAAGGCCGCCCGCGAGCCGATGGGCCAGGAGGACTACAAGGCCATCGAGCAGCGGGTTCCGGAGCTGTCCGCGCAGGTTCTCAAGGAGCTGGAGGAGGCCACCGGCTGGAACGTCGGTGACGTCGACCACGTACTTACCCCGCAGCTGAACGGCGCGATGGCGGAGAAGATCCGCGAGGGGCTCGGCGTGCGCGAGGAGCAGGCCGTCTCGTGCGTCGCGGAGACCGGGAACAACGGCAACGCGCTGCCCTTCATCCAGCTGTACCGGGCCGCGCAGGGGCTCAAGACCCGTGGCGCGCGATCGGCGCGGGTGCTCGGGATCACGATCGAGTCCTCGAAGTGGATCATCGCCGGACTGGCGCTGCGCTACCTCGCGGGGGAGGGCGTGGGATGAGCGTCGAGGTGAGTCAGGCCCCGCAGACTGCGGCCAGGAGCATCAGCCCGCTGAGCGAATTGCGAGCGCTCAAGCGGGAAGGGCTGGCGGGCAGGCACGCCCAGGTACGGCAGCTGCTCGACGCATTGATCGCGGCCGGCGACCCGCTGGACATCGAGGCGGCCGGGATGATGCTCGGCGGCGCGGCGCAACGCGAGCAGTTGGCGGCCGAAGGCGCGTTCCTGGTCCAGAACATCGCGCTGCTGGGCAGTTCGACCCTTGACTCGCTGCCGCACCAGCTGACCGCCGCGCTGGTGGCCGGCGGCATCCTGCCGCAGGTCCGCGCGGCCGGATTCAACCAGTGGCAGTTCGAGATCCGGGCCGGCGCGCCCAACCTCGCCGACCTCGCGCCCGGCGTCAGCGCCCTGCTGCTCGACGACGGGGCCGTGTACGAGGAAGTCGCCAATCCGCTGGATCTCGACGAGGTCGAAGCGCGGTGCGCCGCTTTCCCGGCGCGGCTCGGCGAGTGGGCCGACGCCGCCCGGCAGGTGCTCGGCGGCCTGATCGTGCTGACCACGGTCCCGCTGAGCCCGCTGCGCCGCGACAGCGTCATCGACTACGGCCGTAAGGCACGGCTGGAAGCCGCCTGGGATGCGATGAACGCGGGAATCCTGCGGCTGGCAGCGCAGAAGCAGGGTGTGGTCGTGCTTTCCGCCGCCGCGATCCAAGGCCGAGTCGCCGGCGCGTTCGCCACCGACCGGATGCGGCACGTCGCAGGGCACATATTCAGCGCGGAGTTCCAGCGCGAGTACGCCGCCGAGCTGGCACGCGTGGTGCGCGCCGGGCTCGGCCGCGCGGCCAAGTGCCTCGTCTTCGACCTCGACAACACCCTGTGGGGCGGGATCGTCGGCGACGACGGCGCGGCCGCGCTGAAGATCGGCGGTGCGTACCCCGGCTCAGCGCACCTGGAGCTGCAGAAGTACGGACGCGACCTGGCCGCGCAGGGCGTGATGCTCGCGATCGCCTCCAAGAACGACGAGGACGTCGCGCAGGACGCGATCGCCAACCACCCGGAGATGCTGCTGCGCCCGGATTCCTTCGTTGCGGTCCGGGCTGACTGGGAGCCGAAGCCGGGCAATGTCAGGCAGCTGGCTTCGGCGCTGAACATCGGCATCGACTCAATGGTCTTCGTCGATGACAACCCGATCGAGCGCGGGCTCATGCGCGAGCTGCTGCCGCAGGTCACCACCGTCGAACTGCCGAACGATCCGGCCGGCTACGCCGCGATCGTCGCCCGCCGCGGCGATTTCAACCTGCTGACTCTCACTGACGAGGACCTGAAACGCACCGAGATGTACCGCGCGCAGGTGCAGCGGGAGGAGCTGCAGAGCGGTTCCGGGAGTCTGGAGGAGTACCTGCTCGGGCTCGGCTCCCAGCTGACCGTCGAGCGGCTCGGCGAATTCAACGCGGCGCGGATCGTCCAGCTTTTCGGCAAGACCAACCAGTTCAACCTGACCGGCATCCGCTACACCGAGGAGGAGGTGCGGCGGCGCTCGGAGAGCGGCGAGGCGGCGTTCTTCGGCGGCCGGCTCAAGGACCGCTTCGGTGACAACGGCCTGATCGCCGCCTGGTCGCTGACCCGCGACGCCGACGGCGACGGTGACCGCGGCGGAGCGTGGCGGATCGAGAACTTCGTGATGAGCTGCCGGGTCTTCTCCCGCAACGTCGAGGACGCGGTCGTCGGGCTGATCCTGCGCGCGGCCGCGGCCGCCGGGGCCGGCGAGGTGCGCGCCTCCTTCATTCCCACGGCGAAGAACGCGAAGTTCGCCGGGTTCTACCCCGCGCTCGGCTTCGAACGGGTCGAGGCGGCGGGCGAAGCAGTGGACGAACACGCAGACGGGCAGGGGCCGGCGCAGCTGCGACACACCCTGCGAGACCTCGCCGAGCTGCCCAGCTGGATCGGCGTCACCCGGGAAGAGGAGATCAACAATGCCTTCTGAGACTGTGCCTTCTGAGACTGTGCCTTCTCAGAGCGTGCCCTCCGCGACGGCGAGTGCCGAGGCGCTGGTACGGGACGTCGTCGGCCAGCTGCTCGACGTGGAGCCCGCCGCGCTGACCACCGAGCGGCGCTTCGCCGAGATCGAGGGCTGGGACTCCGTCAACGCCCTGCGCATCCTGGTCTACCTGGAGCGCGAAGCCGGCGGCTCGATCGACTTCGAGCGCTTCACCAAGGCCGAGACGCTCGGCGAGCTGGCGGCGGTCGTGCGCGACGCACAGGCGGCTTCCGCATGAGCGCCAGCACGCGCACTACCACGACCACGACCACGCCTACGCCCACGAGCGTGGCCGCATTCCCGGCAGCACGTAAGGGAACGTATACGTTCCTGAAAGACGCTCGCGGCACCGCTCACGTGTACCTGATGGCCGACGTCGACGCGACCCGGATCAAGCAGGCGCGCAAGGACGCCGGTTCGAAGGTCAGCTTCGTCAGCTACGTGGTCAAGGCCGCGGCCCAGGTGATCGCGAACAGCCCCGAGGCGCGCGGCGTGCTGCGGCCCGGCCTGCGGCTCAAGGTCGCGACGGTCGGCGACGTGCACGCGAAGGTGCTGTTCGACAAGCGCACCGCCGACGGCCAGCGCTGCGTCGTGTCAGGGACCGTATTCCGGGCCGAGCACGCCGACGTGGCCGAGATCCAGCAGGTCATCGACACGTACAAGAACGCCGATCTGGAGGACCCGAACGGTCCCTGGGCGCAGCTGGCAAAGGTGCAGCGGCTGCCCCTGCCGTTAGCCCGCCTCGCCTACCGCGCGGTCACCCGCAAGCCGGAGCGGCGCACCGCGCTGCAGGGAGTGTTCTCGGTGACCTCAGTCGGCCAGGAGCCGGTGCGCGCGATCTTCCCGATGATCAACGGCGCGCTCGGCTTCGGCGTCGGGCGGATCGTGGACACCCCGGTGGTGCGCGGCGGCCAGATCGCGGTCGCGCCGCTGTTCACGCTGTCACTCGCCTTCGACCACCGGCTGCTGGACGGCGCGCAGGCCGCCGAACTGCTGGCCGCCACGAAGGCCGCACTGGAGAACTGGGGAACCGAATGAGCGCCCTGAGCAGCAACACCCTTCCGGACGAGACCGAGGTCCTGGTCGTCGGCGGCGGCCCGGCCGGGGCGCTGCTCGGCTGCCTGCTAGCGCGCCGCGGCGTCGACGTGGTCGTGGTCGAGAAGCAGGCCGACCTAGAGCGCGAGTTCCGCGGCGAGTCGCTGGCCGGCCCGTCCGTGGTCACGCTCGGCAAGCTCGGCTTCGGCCCGGCGCTGCGCGAGCACGGCTTCCTGGAGACCTCGGGTATCAACATGCGGATGGAAGGGCGCACGGTCTTCCAGATCGACTACCGCCGCTTCCCGCTCGGCGCGCTGCCGATCGACATTCCGCAGCCGGCCCTGATCGGCAAGTTCCACGCCGCGGCGGCCAACTTCCCGAACCACGCCTACGTACCCGGCACCGCCTTCAGCTCCCTGATCGAGGAGAACGGCGAGGTGCGCGGCGCGGTGCTCAAGCGGAAGGACGGCAGCCGCGCGCAAATCAGGGCTCGACTGGTGGTCGGCGCGGACGGCCGGTTCTCCAAGGTGCGCAAGGCCGCGAACCTCGCCGCCGACATCCAACCGATGGAGCGCGACTTCCTCTCCTTCAAGCTGCCGCGGCCTGCGCACTGGGGTGACGCCGCCGAACTGGTCGCGGTCGCCGACAAGCACGTGCTGGTGGTGCCCACCTTCCCCGACTTCCTGCGGATCGGCCACAACCTGCCCAAGCGCGGCCTCGGCGACCTACGCGCCCAAGGCTTCGAGGCCTTCCGCGAAGGTATCGCGGCCATCGACCCCCGGCTGGGCCCGCTGATGCGCGAGCACCTGAACTCCTGGGACGACACCAGCTTCCTGGAGATCTTCACCGCGCAGGTGCCGCAGTGGTCGCGTGACGGCCTCGTACTCATCGGCGACGCCTCGCACACCTGCACGCCGATCCTCGGCCAGGGCGTGAACCTCGCGATCCAGGACGTGGTGTGCGTGACGCCGGTGATCGCACAGGCCCTCGCGGACACC
>NZ_DASRGV010000166.1:0-23672 GCF_035650855.1 Actinocrinis sp.
CAACGCGACGCCCCCACCACCTCCTCCTCCGCCGCCCGGACGCCTGACCAATTCCGGCAGCGCGACGCCTCCACCACCTGCGCCAACCCCTCCCCCGCCTCCGCCGCCTTCGCCGTCTTCACCGCCCCAGCCGCCACTCCCGCTGCGCTCCCCCACGGATTCGGTCCGCGAACAGCCGCCGCAACCGGTCCGTCCGCGCGTCACCGCCGTGACCAAGACCAAGCCGACGCACAGCCTCAAGCCGGGCGACCTCGTCTGCAGTACCTGCGGCGAGGGCAACGTCCCGACGCGCAAATTCTGCGCGCGTTGCGGGAGCTCGCTCGTCGAGGCCGCACGCGTCGAACCGCCGTGGCAGCGCAGGTTCACGCTGCGCCGCGGCCCGAAGGTCGTTCCGCTCACGAAGGGCTCCGGCCGGTCCGCCTCCAACCCGCACGTCCACGACCGCGGACTCAAACCCCTGATTCTGCGGATCTATCGCAAGGTACGCACGGTAGTCGCCGTATGCGTACTCGTGGCAGGCGTGCTCTACGGTGCCTATCCGCCGCTGCGGATCGCCGTCAACCACCGCGTCGTGGCGATCAAGCAGAGAATCCTCAATGTGGCAGACCAGACGCTCGTGCCGATCCACGCGGTCCACGTGGACGCCAGTGCCCAGGCTTCAGGGCACGCTCCGCTGTCGGCCGCGGACGAACTGACGAACACCTATTGGCTCGCTCCCTGGGTCGCCTCTCCCGCGCCGCAGCTCGTCCTGGCCTTCAGCCACCCGGTGACGCTCAAAAAGCTGATACTGCATTCGGGCGCGAGCGACGCCTACGTCGCGCACGGCCGACCGAGCTCGCTGCGCCTGGTCTTCTCGGACCACGAATCCTTCACCATCACACCGCAGGACACCTCGAAGCCGCAGACCTTCGATCTGCAGCACGCGGTCCTGATCACGAGCGTGCAGGTGCAGGTCACCGCGATCTATCAGGGCAGCGGCTCGCCGGACGTGGCCGTGAGCGAGCTCGAACTGTTCGGGATTCAGTGAACGCCGCGAGGCGCCGCCGCGCCGCCGCGAGATGTTCAGCCGGGAGGGAAACCGATGGGTGACTTCATCATCAGGACCGGCGATCAGGTGCAGGTCACCATCCCGCCGCCCGCCGTGGTTCCCGCCCTCCAAGGCCCGGCGCCGCTGGAGGGCTCGAGCGCGACGCTCACGGTCTGCGGGATGAAGGCGTGCCTCGTCGGCGACGAGCTTCCCGCCCAGCTGAGAGGGGCGCTCGCGTACACGTCCGGATCCTTCACAAACGCCGGCACCGGGACGCTGACGCTGACGCTCACGCCCGCGAACACCACGCAGCGGACACGCAACGGAGCGCCGATTCTGATCAAGGGCGGTTCGTTCACGGCCACCTTCACCGTCGTCACGCCGGCCACCCAGACCACGCCCGCTGGCCCGGTGCCCGATCCGGTGACGGTGAAGTCCGGCAGCGCTCAGTTCCTCACGACGAACACGTCGGTGCGCGCCGGTTGACCTACCGTCGGTGGCGGGTCAACCGGCGCGCTGAGCCGTGAATCAGGGTTCTTGGGAACTGCGCGCGACGGGGGCAGACCGCTCAGTGACTCTGCGCCGCTCCCATCCACTCGATCCGGCGGCATCAGACCGCCGCCCGATGCCGCGGCCCGCAGCGCTCGGTGCGGGACCGCGCTCCACCTCCAGCGCGATCTCGCGGGCAGGCGGCGCCACCTCGACGGACATCGGCGGCAGCAGCGCGGCGAGCAGGTCGAGCCGCAGGTATGTCCGTGGGCTGATCTCCCAGCCGGCCCACGGCGGTTCAGCGACCGCAGGCTCTCCCGGCGCGCACAGCACGATGACCGGCGCCCCGGACCGCGCGAGCGAGCCCTCGACGTGTTCGGGCGGCACGTTTTCGCACACCGCGCAGGCGTTGAGCACCGCGCCGAGCAGATCGCCTTCCGAGCGTGAGACGCCGGCTTCCGGTCGCACGCCGTCCCGGCCGCCTGGATCGCCCGCGGGCCCGGCCCAGGCGGTGATCAGGTAGACGAGCCGGAAGTGCTGCAGCGGCGCCTGCCGGCCGATCACCACGCCCCGCTCGTCGCGTACGTCAACCCAGCTCGACTGGCGCGCCGGGCCTTCCCGCAGGACGCGGTGGAGGAAGACGCCGACGAAGGGTTCATCAGCAGCCTGATCACCCCGGCGGACGTCCGCAGGCCCCGACCGCACCGCGACCCCCTCGGGCAGAACGGCGCCAAGCCATCTGCTCAGGGTCCTGTCAGCCTCGCCGAGCATGCCGTCCCCTTTCCCCCGCAGATACGACTCCTGATCAGACGTTACGGACCCGCCTGGGCCCGCCCAAGGCGGAAGAACGCAGAAAACCACGCAGACCGCGGCGCGCCGTTCTTGCCGGTTCTTGCCGCTGCACCGCCTCGACCTGCGGAATCGCGGCACAGATCCGGTACAGTTCGTGCGCTGATACTGCGTCATAGCGTCGTATGCGCACGGTGGGACCGGCGAGAAACGCAGTCGCCGAACGGTGGGGCGCACGCCACCGCGCGCGATAGACGAATGATCAGCACTCCGGGCAGCGATCCGCAGGGAGGGCGGGCCCGGAGGCTCACCAAGGGGAGAGAAGATGGACAGCCGTATCCCGGTATACCTGTATGCCGAAGACCCGATCGTCCGCGCCGGTCTGACGACCGCCCTGCGCAGCGGGTCCGAGTTCGCGCTCGTCGACGGGAAGGCGGGCCCGAGCGCCGCCGTCGCGGTCTTCGCGGCCGACGGCCCGGACCAGCACGTCCTGGACCTGGTGCGCACGACCCGCGCGCGCACCCAGGCCCAGGTGATCCTGGTGGTGACCGCCCTGAGCGACGAGGATCTGCTGGCCGTCGTCGAATCAGGGGTCTGTTCCGTGCTGTGGCGGCGCGAGGCCACGGCCTCGTGGCTCGGCGAGGCGGTGCGCAAGGCCGCGGCGAACGAGGCGGTGCTGCCCTCGGACCTGCTCAGCCGGATGCTCAAGCAGGTCACCCGGCTCCAGCAGCACGTGCTGCAACCGCGCGGGCTCGCCTTCACCGGCCTGTCCGGCCGAGAGCGGGACGTGCTCAAGCTCGCCGCGGAGGGGTTCGACACCGAGGAGATCGCCGCGAAGCTCGCCTATTCGAAGCGGACCGTCACCAGCGTGCTGCACGATATCGTCGTGCGCTACCAGCTGCGCAACCGCGCGCACGCGATCGCCTACGCGATCCGCGAGGGGCTCATCTGATCCGCGTCCGCGGCCGGGCCCGGCGGTGGGCGGACCTCGATGAGGTCCAGCAGCCGTCGGGCCTTGCGCTCGACGAGGCGCGAGCCGATCTGCCGGCCGATCGCGAGCGCGTCCTGGACCTCGATGAACGCGTCGTGCGGCTGGCCGAGGCACACGTGCGAGGCGGCCTGGTCGAGATGCATCGCCGCGCGCACCCGCGGATCTCCGATCGTACGGGCCAGATCCGCCGCCTCGCGGTGCAGGGCGAGGCCGGCCGGGCCGTCGCCGAGCCGGATCCGGATCGTGGCCAGCGCCGAGAGCGCGCCGGCCCGGAACCGCGCGTCCTCGCTGGCGTGCGCCAGCGTGAGGGCCCGCTGGGCGTTTTCGGCGGCGCTGAGCAGTTCGCCGGCGTCGCGCTCTACCTCGGCCAGGACGCGCAGCGTGTCGGCCTCGTTGCGGCTGTCGCCGGTCTCGCGGTGCAGGGCGAGCGCCGCCTCCAGCAGGCCGCGCGCGTCGGCCAGGGTCCGGGCGCGGCTCAGTGCGTCGGGTTCGTCGTGGCGGCGCTCGAGGTATGCGACGGCCAGGTTCGCGAGGGTGACGGCTTCGCCGACGCGGCGGCCCGCGAGCCGGTGCAGCGCCAGCGCTTCGGTCAGCCGCTCGATGGTCTGCTCGATCCGGGCCGCGGCCCAGTAGACCCCGGCGAGGTTGTTGAGGGCGACGGCGTGGCACTGCGTCCATCCGGCCGACTCGGCCAGTTCCACCGAGCGCGAATAGCGCCCGGCCGCCTCTTCGAAGCGGCAGCGCGCGTTCTCGGCCATCCCGAGGTGCAGTTCGGCGGCGGCCTGCGCGACCGGATCACCCAGCGCCCGTGCGGCCGTCAGCGCCACCTCGCTGACGACCCGCCAGTCCACGGCGTTGGCGCACGAGGCGAAGTAGCCGTTTATCAGGACCGCGAGTTCCCAGGCGCCGCGCTGGTCGCCGTGCTCGGCGAGATGCACCACCATCGCGACGATGTTGGGCCGCTCGGTCTCCAGCCAGGCGAGCGCGGCGGCGGCGTCCGTCGGTTGTCTGCCGGTCGTGGCTGCGAGCGCGGCGGGCTCAAGGCCCGGCGGCAGCAGCACATGCGGGTAGAGCAGCAGCGCGGCGCCGGAGACGCGGGCGCGGTAATAGTCGGCGATCCGTGTGGTCGCGGCGCGGCGGCCGTCGGCCTCCTCCTCGCGGTCGGCCAGTTCGGCTGCGTAGAGGCGCAAAAGATCGTGCAGCGTGTACCGGCCGGGCAGGTGCTCTTCGACGAGATGATGGCCGACCAGCCGACCCAGCAGGCGGTCGGCCTCCGCCACCGGGACGCCGGCCAGCGCGGCAGCCGAAGCCCCGGTGAAGTCCGGGACGGCGACGAGCCCCAGCAGCCGGAAGAGCCGCCGCTCGGCCACGGGCAGCGCGGCGCAGGACAGCTCGAAGGTGGCGCGCACGGCGGTGTCCGCGTCGCCGTCGATCGCCAACGCCGTCAACCGATCCCCTGTGGCCAACCTCGCTGCGTAGTCGGCGATGCGGTAACGCGGGCGGGTCGCTAGGTTGGCCGCGGCGATGCGTAGCGCCAGCGGTAGATTCGCGCACAACCACGCGAGAGCGGCGACCGCCTCGGGTTCGGCCTCGGCTCGCGCGGTGCCGAGCATGCGCGTCAGCAGCGCCGTGGATTCGGCCGAGGCGAGCGCGTCCAGGGACAGCAGCCGGGCCCCTTCCCGCGCGATGAGGCCGGTGAGAACTTCACGGCTGGTGACGATGACCGCGACACCCGGGCCGGCCGGCAGCAGCGGGCGCACCTGCTCGGCGCTGGTCGCGTTGTCCAAGACGATCAGCACACGTTTACCGGACAACTGGCTGCGGTACATGGCGGCGGCCTGGGTCTCGTCCGCCGGTATGCGGTCGGCTGGGACGCCGAAGGAGAGCAGGAACCCGGCCAGCGCGTCCAAGGGGCGCAGCGGGCCCTCCGCGCTGTGCCCGCGCAGATTCACGTAGAGCTGACCGTCTGGGAAGCGGCCCGAGTTACGGTGCGCCCAGTGCACCGCCAGCGCGGTCTTCCCGACCCCGCCCATGCCGGCGATCATCGCCAGCCAGCCGTGAGGCGCCTCGGCTTCTTCGGCGGGCAGCAGGTAATCGAGCGAACTGAGACCCGCGGCCCGGCCGGTGAAGCCCTGGATGTCGGTCGGCAGCTGCGCGGGCGGCGCGGCGCGATGGCCCGGATCCGGATCCGGGTTCTCAGCGTCAGTGGGCTGCGACGCGGCGGGGCGTGCGGAACGGTCCGCGCCCAAGGTCGGTCGCGTGGCCACGGGCAGCTTTCCGCGCAAGACGCGCAGCTGCGCGGCTTGCAGTTCGGCGCCGGGCGTGACTCCCAACTGGTCGTCGAGCAAGCGGCGAACGGTGCCGTAAAGAGCCAGCGCCGCGGCCTGCTGGCCGTCGCCCGCCAGGGCGAGCATGAGCCGGGCAGCCAGCCCCTCGTGCAGCGGTTCCTCGGCGCACAAGGTCTGCAGCGGGGCGAGCACGAGGTCGAACCGGGCCAGGCTTATCGCGACGTCGGCCCACTCCGTGAGCACCGCGATGCGCTGCCGGGCGATCGCCACCATGGCGGGGTGCAGGCGCAGCCGGGCGTCCGCGTCTGCGAGCACGGGGCCGCGCCAGTACGCCGACGCTTCGCGGAAAAGCTGGGACGCGGACTCCGCGGCGCCGGTGGACCAGGCCTGCCTGGCGCGCGCAGCCAGCTCCTGGAACCACCACAGGTCCAGCTGCTCCGGTTCGAGTTCGAGCCGGTAGCCGCCGGGGACGTGCCGCAGCACCCGGCCGGGCGAGCGCGCGCCCCGCTCGGGTTCGAGCAGCCGGCGCAGCTGCGCGACGTGTGAGTGGATGAGCTGGAGGCTGGTGCGGGGAGGGTCGTGCTCCCATAGCGCTTCGATGATCTGCCCGGTGCCGACTGTCTGACGCGGCTGAACCGCGAGGAGACTCAGCAGATTGCGTTGCGTGGCTGAAGACAACTCGACCGGCACGGAGCCCCGGTGTACCAGGAGAGGGCCCAGCACGCCGATGCGCAGTCGGCCCTGCACCTGTCCTTGCGTATCTGCGCTATCCGCGCCGGGCGGCTGTGAGAGCGAGCCAGTTCGCGCCGAGGACGAGTCACCCCGGGGCTGAGCGGCGACGGCCACGTGTCCCAACAGGGCGGTGAGATCGTTGGCGTTGACGCCGAGGGCTTCGGCGAGGCGGCCCACGGACGCGGCATGTGGGCGCTCCACTCCGCCGCGTTCGAGGTTGCGCAACGTGCGCACGCTGATTCCCGCTCGCTCAGCGAGTTCCTGCTGACTCAGCCCGCTGCGTAGACGCAGGCGGCGCAGCTGTTCGTGCCCGGCGCTGCCGGTACCGGAAGACGAGGTGTCCATCCAGTGAATCAGACTCCGATCAACGGCTCACCGGGCTCGTACCCGTTGTGACGCCGCGCCTACACGGATATCGGAGACGATTATCAGATTGAAACCTCTGCGTCCGAAGAGGGAGCCGATGCGGACGGTGCGCCGAGCCGAAGCCTCTCGGCGATCGGGCGGTATCCGATGCCGCGATATACCTGCCGTGCCTCTGGGCCGACGGGTTCCAGCCACACCAGGTGATAGCCGTCGCGGAACGCGAGACCGGTCAGGCGCGCGCTTATCGCAGTCCCAATGCCCCTGCGGCGCGCATCCTCCGCTACAGCCACTCCGTCGAGCTCGCCGACACTGTTGACCGGCGGCATGCAGACCCCGCCGCCAACGATTCGGCCCTGATGTCGGGCGAGCATGACGAGTGCGCCCCTCGTACGCACCTGGACCAGCCGCTCTACCGCCTCCGGTCCTGCCTCGCCCGGCTGGCCGAATGCGTAGTGCTGGACGCGCGCGAATTCCTCCAGGTCCGCGTCGCAGGACGGCTCGGCCAAGACGAGCCCCGGCAGCGGCTGGGGCGCAGTGAGCCAGGGTGCTGTGAGCCAGGGCGCAGTACACGCCATGACCACACCCCGGCGCTCCACCGTGAACCCTGCGTCGACCAGGGCACGCTCCGCCTTCGGCGCGCAGCCTGCCAGGAACTCCAGCCGCGCGGTGCGGCCGCGCTGCTCGAAGGCGCGCAGCAGAGCCCGGATATCGGCCGCGGTCGGCTCGGCGCCGTCGTCGGGGATCGCGAAGTTCGCGAAGGCGTCCGGCAGGCGCCGGCTGAACCGGCACAGGAACGGCCCCGCCCTGGCCGTCGAGCGAGCGCGCAAGGCCAGGGCGCGGTCGTGCCGCTGGACGTCGAACGCCATCCTGCGGGCGTCCGGTGGCGCAGCCTGTCCACTCGAGTGGACGGCCGCTGCGGTCATCTCTGCCCGAAGGTCAGGTCATAGCAGTGATCGGTGTTCGGCGCCTTGCTGTCCGGTACGCGCACTACATCACCAGGACTCAGGGTCATCCCGGTTGTCGTGAGCGCCGCGCCGCCCACCGTGACCTTGGTCTTCACCTTCGGCTCAAGCGAGATCAGGGCCTTTCCGCTGGCCGTGTCGGTGAATACGCAGAATACGGCGTCTGATTTGAGGTCCGTGTCGGTGACTGACCACGGGTAGCCCACGGTCTCGGGGCCGATCTCGTTGTCTCCGTCGAGCAGAGCGATCTCACTGCCGTCCGCGAGCGTGAAGTAGGACTGGACGGTCTTCACCGCCGGCTTCGGCGCCGCGGCCCCCTTCTTCTTCCCCTTCGGCACCTTGAGCGTCTTCTGCCAGGCGTTCGAACTCTTCGTCGTGGTCTTGCCGCTGCCGTCGGTCATGTCCGCTGAAACGGCCGAGCGGCCGGCGAGCGAAGCCGGCGGCGCCTGCTTCACCACGAACTTGGTGGCCTGGCTCATGTGCTCGCGAAACGCCGACAGATACCTTGCCACGTCGCCCAGCTTGTCGGGATCGATCTTGAGCGCCCTTGCGATGTCTTCCTCCGACGGACCGTTCACCTCGGCAGCGGTGAACGTGACCTGCGTGGTGACGCAGTCCAACGGGTAAGGTGTCGTGATCGCCGGGTTAGCCTTCAAAGCGGGGTACCACGAGCTGTCGTCGACCGTGGCCTGGATGTGTATCGCCCAGCTTTTCCGTAGGTCTTCCATATACGACTTGGTGGTCGCGTCGCCGGCGAACCGGTACATCTCCTCCCACGCCCTGGTCATGTAGATCCAGGCCGACTTGACGTGCTCGTCGAAGTGGTGCTGGCTGTTGGCCCCGGAGGTGAGGACCGTCTGGTTGGCGGGATTCGAACCCACTCCGCCGAATTCGGCGTTCAGGACATGCCCGGATATGAACTTCTCGCCCGGGAAGAAGGCCTTGATGTCCACGAGCGCCTGCGGAACGCTGGTGATCGCGTCAGATCCGCCCATCTCGCTGTAAACGTCCTTATGCGGATGGAGCTTCACCTCCGCGCTCTTACACCCACGCTTCACCTCCGCGAACGAGGTGTTGACCCGACCGGACAGCTTGAAGCCGGTGGCCGAGCCGGCCTTGCTTCCCACGCCACGCGTCAGGCTCTTGATCGCCAGCGCCAGCAGCGCGGCGTCGTAATTCGCGAGGAAGGTCACGGCATACGCCGCAGCCGCCTTCCTACCCGCCGCATTGAGCACCTTAGGCATGATCGGCCCCCTCTTGCCACCCCGCGGCGCCGCCGCCTGCCGCCCGCGACCTCGTGATCACGACTCCACCATCTCTTCCTGCTGAAGCAGGCTCCAGATCTCGGCCCGCAGCCCATCCAGCGCCTCGTCTCGCACCTGGTTGATCAGGGCGCTGACACGTGGGTTGTCCTCGATCTCCAGTCGCAGCAGGCGCGACGGGTACTGCGCGAACTCATCGGAGGTTGCCTTGGCCTTCGCGACCAGCCCGTCGAGCACCGCCCGGACCGCCTCGTCGAAGACCGACTCGGCCTCCTGCCCGAGGTACGCGGACGTGTCGTCGTCGACCGCGACTTCGGTCACCTCGTCCGCTTCCGCCGCGGCCGCCTCGCCGGACTTCTCCTCGTTCGTCTCCGGGACGGGCGCGTCGGTGACGACGACGTCCCGCGGCGGCTCCTCGAGCAGGTCCGGCACAGAAGTCGCCTGCGTCGTGACGGGCTCGAAGCTTTCCGGCGTGCCGAGCACGGCCTCGATCGCCATCGGGTCCTCGCGTTCGAGAACAACGGCGTACTGCTCCGCGACGTCCTGCAGCTCTTGTATGAGCAGCGGCATGGCCCGGTCCAGCTCGTCGGCGATCAGGTCCGTCTGGGAATCGGAAAGCTGACTGCCGTACGGCTCCTCGATCTGAGAATCCTCCAGGCCGGTCGCGGCCGGACCGCTACGCCCCTGGGTCCCGGGCTGGCGGCCGTCTTCGGACTTGCGTCGCTGCGCCTCTTGGACCTCGACCTCTTCGCGATCGCCTTCTAGGTCCCGGTCTCGTTTCACGGTGCGAAATCACCTCTCCTCGTGCGCCGCGCGTGCCGCGAATATCTTCGACGCCTGCTTCCGGGCCCCCTGCTCGACGATCGACCTCGCCGTCGGGTTTCCGGCCATCTCTGGCGGCAGCTTCGCCATGAACCGCTCCGTGAACTGGGCGATGACGGCCTGTATGTCTTGGGCGAAGTCCGTCAGCGAGCCAGCCGGGTCGAGCGCCGCGTCGACCGGCGCTTCCTGCTCCGCCAGCCGCGCCGCTTGCGCGGTCTTCCGCTCGGCCTGCGCTTCGGTCATCCACGGACCGCCGGTGCCCTTGCCGTAGACCCAAGCGCCTTCGTACAAGGACTGATACTCAGAGGGGACGGGCACGATGTACCAGCCGCTCCACTCCTCAGGCCACCCGTTGGCGCACAGGTCCCCGTTGGCCAGCGCCAGCCGCTCCGCCTCGCTGTCCCAGTGGTACATCTCGTGCCACTCGTCGTCGGGGGCGTCCTCGCGGTCGTTGTATACGTAGACGTATCTGCCGTCGCGCTCGAGGAACCGGTAGTAGAAGGTGCCCGGCGTCCGGCTGTAGCTCCAGTTATCAGTGTTCCGATATGCTTCAACCCGCTCCTCGCCCTCGGCCAGCGGTCCCTGCGCCCCCGCCAACTGCGTGTTCGCGTTGTACTGCCATTGCGGCAGCCACCGGTCGATGTCAGTCTTGAACCAGGTCAGAGCCTCGTCGCGGGTCTCGGGGACGGCGTCCGCGATGTGCTGGAGATGCTCGAGCAGCGCGATCTGCTGGCTCGCGTCCTCCAGAGACTGGGCGAGGTTGGTCAGCACCCACTCCGGCTGCGAGGCGTAGTAGCCGGCCCAATCGGAGTACCCGTCGAAGATCAGGGTGATGATCTGGTCGCCCCAGGACTTGAGCGTCTCGCCGTCGCTGCTGTTGCGAAACGCGGTGATGCTCTGGTTGATCGCGTCACCGTCCGCGAGGGATATCTCGATGACCGGATCCGCCGAGGTCGACGGCCGCAGCAGATTCGCGAACACGGGCAGGTACATGTCCCACCGGGCCCGCTCGCCCAGCACCTGCGAGATCTCCATGACGCCGCGCCCCTCCCGGTAGCGTTTCGGAACCCAGTTCCATCCTCCACGGCCCTGACCTGCACGAAAGGGCAAATCGCGCAGGCTATGTGGCAGGAGTTCGGGCTACCGACGCGGCAATGGACGTACTGTCCGCCCCCGGAACCGGCGGTGTTATCAGAGGCCTTCCTCGCCGAACCAGCGAGCGAGTTTTCCGGCTCTGCTGACCGCGCGCAGCCTGCGTTCGGTTTGTCGGCGCACGCTCGCCGACGCCACGATCAGCAGCTTGTCGCCGTGCTGAAGCCGCGTCGTCGGGTCGGGCACGAATCCGTGGCCGTCGCGCACGATCAGCGCCAGGCTGGCCTGTTTCGGCAGCCGCAGCTCGAACAGCTCCACTCCGTGCAGCCGCGAGTCGTCCGGGATGCGCACCTGCAGCAGGTCCGCTTGCAGGTCTTCGAGCGGAGCCGCGTCCACGTCCAGCTCGCGCGGCTCGACGGCGGACAGCACCCCCAAGTGCCGCGCCGCCCACGGCAGCGTCGGTCCCTGCACCAGGGTGAAGCCGCCGACGATCAGGAACACCAGGTTGAACAGGACGGCCGCGCCCGGCACCGCATTGTTCATCGGAATGGTCGCCAGCACGATCGGCACCGCGCCGCGCAGCCCCGCGTACGCAAGGAAAGCCTGCTGGCGCCAGCGCAGCCGGAATGCCGCAGTGGACACCAGGACGGCCGCTGGGCGCGCGAGCAGTGTGAGCACGAGACCGATGACCAGCGCCGGCCAGATCCGCGAGGGCAGCTGCGACGGCGAGGCCAGCAGCCCGAGCATCACGAACAGCCCGATCTGTGCCAGCCAGGCCACTCCTTCGGCGAACCCGCGCGTCGCCGTGCGGTGCGGCAACCGGAGGTTGCCGAGCACCAGCGCGGACACGTACGCCGCCAAGAAGCCGCTCGCCCGCGCCAACGACGCCGCCGCATACGCGGTCACCACGAGCGAGAGCACCGCGATGGGGTACAGACCCGAGGCGGGCAGGGCGACCCTGCGTAACCCGGCCGCGCCGAGCAGCCCCACCAATATACCGATCGCCGCGCCCGCCACCAGCGCGTACACCACCTCGCCGACGACCAGCAGACCCGACGGGGCGTGGGCTCCGCTGGCGCTCAGCAGCGTGACCGCGAGCACGGAGGGCGGATCGTTGAGGCCTGATTCGCCTTCCAAGATGCCCGCCACCGCGGGCGGCAGCGGCAGCTTGCGCAGCACGGAGAAGACCGCCGCGGCGTCCGTCGGCGCCAGCACCGCGCCGAGCAGCAGCGCTTGCCGCCACGCCATGCCCAGCAACCAGTGCCCGGCCGCGGCGACGATGACGCTCGTGACCACCACCCCGACGGTGGCCAGCGCCAGTGCGGCCGGGGCTCCGGCGCGCGCGAGCCGCACGTTGGTGGTCAGACCGCCCTCGGCCAGGATCAGCACCAGCGCGCTGAGCCCGAGCGCCTCAGCCGTCGCGGCGTCGTCAAACCGGATCCCGATGCCCGACTCGCCCAGCAGCAGCCCAAGACCGAGAAAGACCAGCAGACCCGGCAGCCCGACGCCGTGCGCGAGCCGCGCGGCCCCGATCGCCGCGATCACCACGATGGCGCCGACCAGCAGCACCACGTCCAGATCCGCCGGCCTCACCGCCAGCTCCCGCAACCGCAACGGGCGACCCCGATCGCCGCGATCACCACCACGGCACCGACCAGCAGCACCACGTCCAGATCGGCTGGCTTCACCGCCAGCTCCCGGAACGAGCCCCGGCTGCCCCGCGCCGCAAGCCGACGTGCCCGCGCGCAACGTCCACGCCGCCTCCCTCCGGGACCAGCCGCGGCGCCGAACGGCCACCGCACCCGCGCCCCACCACGTCCTTCGACGATAACGGCGTTTGATCAGTTTTCACGGAGCGCCACTGCGCCGACCAGGACCGCCGTTGCCGAGTTGAAGATTTCTTCATTTTCATTAGATGATGACCGCGACAGGTCTCCAGCGTCTCGACCGGGACGCCGCAGACCACCCTGGACCGACCAACGAGGACGGGACGTGAGCGCTGTGCCGGTGCCGCTGTACGAGGCGAAGGCAGAGTTCTTCCGGGTGCTGGGGCATCCGGTGCGTATCCGCGTGCTCGAGCTGCTGTGCGAGGGGCCGAAGCCGGTGCGCGACCTGCTCGCCGAGGTCAACGTCGAGGCCTCCAATCTGTCCCAGCAGTTGGCGGTGCTACGCCGCTACGGGATCGTCACGGCGACCCGTGAGGGCTCCACGGTGGTCTACGCGCTGGCCGGGGCCGACGTCTCCGAGCTGATGCTGGCCGCGCGCCGGATCCTGACCGAGCTGCTGGTGGACAAGCGCGAGCTGCTGGCCGCGCTGCAGGAGACGGACGCCGAATGATCCGTACCTGACCCCGCCGCGGACCTGGTTCTGCTGCGTTTCTCCCGTCCCGTCCCACCGGGCAGCGCAAGCGCGGGTCTTGTTGTGTTCGTCCTCGTCTCAAGCCATGAGTGGGAACTGTTGTGCTCAGCCTGTTGCGCAAGATCGCCGCTACGGGGCGGGTCGCCGAGCCGGCGCCACCGCGTCCCGAGCCAGGCTTGTCTCCCGATTCGGCCCTGTCTCCCGAGCCGGCACCGCCAGACCTGGCGCGCCGCGTTAAGGCGCTGCGCGGTTCGGCGCAGGTGCGGTGCGTGGACGCGGGTTCGTGCAACGGCTGCGAGATCGAGATCGGGCAGGCGTTCGGTCCCGTGTACGACGCGGAGCGCTACGGGGCGCGGATCGTCGCGTCGCCGCGGCACGCGGATGTGCTGTTGGTGACCGGTCCGGTGACGCGGAACATGGCCGAACCGCTGCGGCGCACCTACGCCGCGGCGGCCGAGCCGCGGGTGGTGATCGCGGTCGGAGACTGCGCGATCGACTGCGGTGAGTTCGCGGGCGGGTATGGCGTCGAAGGCGCGGTCGGCGACGTGGTGCCGGTGGACCTCTCGGTGCCGGGCTGTCCGCCTGCCCCGGATCAGATTGTGGCAGCGCTGCGTCGGGTGACCGGCCGGTGAGCGTGAACGTGGTCGGCACCGCCTTGGCTACGGCGGCGGGTTTGTCCGGCACGGCTGCGGGGGCCGCGCTGTTCAGCCCGGCGCGCATCAGGGTTCAGATAGTCGGGGTTCTCAGTGCACTGTTGGGGGCTGCCGGGCTGTTCGCCGGTGGTGCGGCGCTCGCCGGGCACGTGTTCTCGGCGCGGATGCCTGATCTGCTGCCGCTGGCCGGGATCTCGCTCCAGGTGGACGCGTTGTCAGGGGTCTTCCTCGCAGTCACCGGCGCGGTTGTCGTGGCCGCCTCCATCTACGGGATCGGCTATGCCGCCGGTCCGGCTCGCGGCCGGCTCGCGCAGGCGTTGTGGCCGCTGTTCGCGTTCAGCCTGCTGCTGGTGCCCGCCGCGGCGAGCGTGTCCACGCTGCTGGTGGCCTGGGAGTTGATGGCGATCGGCTCGCTGCTGCTGGTGGTATCCGGCAATCCGGCGGACGGGCGGGTGCGTGACGCCGGCGTTTGGTACGCGGTGATGACACACCTCGGGCTTGTCACGATCCTGATCGGACTCGTGTGGCTGTCTGCCACCGCGCACACCGAGACCTTCGCCGGTCTGCGTCTCGCTGCGGCCGGGGTGTCGCCGGCGGTGCGCGGCGGAGTGTTCGTGCTGCTTCTGCTCGGGTTCGGGTCAAAGGCGGGCATGGCGCCGCTGCACGCATGGCTGCCGCGGGCGCACCCGGAGGCGCCCAGTCCGGTCTCGGCGCTGATGAGTGCGGCGATGGTGAATCTGGGTGCTTACGGGCTGATCCGGTTCGGACTCGATCTGCTGGGTGGCGGCTCGCGCTGGTGGTGGCTGACCACTCTCGTCCTGGGCGCGCTCTCGGCGGTGTACGGGATCGTGCAGGCCGCCGTGGCGAACGACTTCAAGCGCCTGCTGGCGTACTCGACGGTCGAGAACCTGGGCCTGATCCTGATGGGCGTCGGCGCGGCCGGGGTGTTCGAAGACTCGGGACACCCGGTGCTCGCGGCCGCGGCGCTGACCGCCGCACTTCTGCACACCGCCACCCACGCCGGATTCAAGACGCTGCTGTTCCTGTCCGCCGGGTCCGTGCTGCACGCCACCGGCACCCGCGACCTGGACGAGCTCGGCGGCCTGCGCACCCGGATGCCGGCGACCACGGCGCTTTTCACACTCGGTGCGCTCGGCGCGGCGGCGCTGCCCGGGGGCGCCGGGTTCCCTTCCGAGTGGCTGCTGCTGCAGTCCCTCATCCACGGGCTCGCGGTGCCCGGCATAGTCGTCGTGGTGGTGTTGCCGGTCGCGGTCGGCGCCATCGCGCTGTCCGCCGGCCTGGCCGTGGCCACCTTCGTCAAGGCTCTGGGTACCGGATTTCTCGCCAAAGCACGCAGTACTGCGGCCGGGCACGCCCACGAGGTCTCCGGGACGATGCGCGCGGGAATGGGCGTGGCAGCGGCAGCATGCGTCGCGCTGGCGGTGGTGCCCGGCGCGACAGCACCAGCTCTTGTGCGCGCCACCGCTGCCGCACTGCACGGGCCGGGCACGTCCCTTACGCTCGGCGCGACACGGCAGTTGACCGCGCTGGGCTCGACGCTCTCCCCGCTGCTGGTCGTGGCGCTCACGCTCGGCGCCGTGCTGCTCCTGCGCGCGGGATTGACCCTGGTCTCCGGTCGAGGGCGGCGCGGGGCGCCGGTGCCGCTGTGGGACTGCGGCGCCCCGCCGCTCACGGCGCGCATGGAATACACCGCGACCTCGTTCGCCGAACCGCTGCAGCGCGTATTCGACGACGTACTCGCCCCAGAATCAGACATCGATGTCACCCCGCACGCCGAGTCCGCATACCTTGTCGAGCGCATCGCCTACAGCCGAGCTGTCCCGGATCGGGTGGAGCACCGTCTCTACAACCCTGTGCTGCACACGGTGCGCCGCGCCGGACGCGCGGCGCGAGTGCTGGCCGACGGCAGCGTGCACCGCTATCTCGGCTACGGCTTCGGCAGCGTCGTCATCCTCCTGATCGTGCTGGCGGCCGCCCAGTGACCGCCGCCCTCCTCGTCTCGCTCCTCCAGGTGCTGCTCGTGCTGCTCGGCGCGCCGCTGCTGGTCGGTGCCATGCGCCAGCTACGTGCCCTGATGGAGGGCCGCGTCGGGGGCGGATTCCTGCAGCCGTGGCGCGATCTGTTGAAGCTGCTGCGCAAAGCGCCGCAGCACCCTGAGGGAACCGGCGCGGCTTTCCGGCTCGCGCCGCTGCTCGGCGTTGCCTGCTGCGGGGTCGCCGCCGCCGCCATCCCGCTCATCTCCACCCGCACCGGGCTGGGTGCGGCCGCGGACCTGATCGCCGTGGTGGCGCTGCTGACCCTGGCCACCGCCGCGCTCGCGCTGGCCGGACTGGACACCGCGACCGCGTTCGGCGGGATGGGCGCGAGCCGCGAGATGACGATCACCGCGCTCGCGGAGCCGGCGATCCTCACGGCGGTCTTCGCGCTCGCCGCGAAGGTCGGCTCGACGAACCTGCCCGCGATCGTGGCCGCGACGCTCAGCCACGGCGCCCGGCTGGCCTCCCCCGCGACGCTGCTGGCCGCCGTCGCCCTCGGCGTCGTGGTGCTGGCGGAGACCGGCAGGCTGCCAGTGGACAACCCGGCCACGCACCTGGAACTGACCATGGTGCACGAGGCGATGGTGCTGGAATATTCGGGCCCTGACCTCGCCCTGATCGAGCTCGGCGCGGCGATGCGGCTGACCGTGCTGCTCGGCCTGTGGAGCTCGCTGTTCGCGCCTTGGGGCATCGCCACCGGCGCCGGCCCGGCCCGGCTGCTTCTCGCGCTGGCCGTGTTCGCGGGCAAGACGCTGGCGCTCGGCTGGCTGATCGCGGCCGCCGAGGTGTTCACGGCCAAGCTGCGCCTCTTCCGCGTCCCGGAGCTGCTGGCCGGCTCGTTCCTGCTCGCGGTGCTCGCCGTGACCGCCTCCTTCTTCCTGGCCTGACCCGACCACCCTGCGGAAAGTTGCCCCTGATGAGCGCTCACGCGCAGCTACTCGACCTGGCCGCGGGGGCGTTCCTGCTGGCCGCGGTCGCGATCCTCTGGCGCCGCGATGTGAGAGCACAGACCGCGTGGCTGAGCGTCCAGGGCGCCGCGCTGGCCGCGATCGCGGTGATCCTCGGCGCCGATCGATCGCATCCCGAGCTGTACGCGGTCGCCGCCGCGGTCGGACTGCTGCGGGCGGTGGTGCTGCCCGCGCTGGTACGCCGCGCTGTGACCGCACGCGCCGAGGACCGCGAGTCCGCTCCCCTGATCAACGTCGGCGCCTCGCTGCTGGCCGCCGTGGCGCTCGTGCTGCTCGCCTACGCGGTCGCCCAGCCGCTGGTGCGCCTGGAGGCCACCACCGCCGCGCGCGCCCTGCCGGTGGGCCTCGCGGTGGTGCTGATCGGGCTGCTGATCCTGGTCACGCGGCGCAAGGCGCTCTCCCAGATCGTCGGGTTCCTGTTGCTGGACAACGGGATCACCGCGATCGCGTTCCTGGCCGCCGCCGGAGTGCCGATACTCGTCGAGTTCGGGGTCTCCTTCGACCTGCTGCTCGCGGTCCTGGTCCTGCGGGTGCTCACCGCGCGGATGCGTGCCGTGTTCGGCGGCAGCGATTTGGACGAGATGCGGGAGCTGCACGACTGATGGACCGCACATTCGCCGACACTGCCCTGCTCCTACTGCCGATCGCGGCCCCGTTGCTCGCGGCCGCGGTCTATGCCGTGGCCGGATGGCGCCGGGCCACCGCTCACCTCGGCACCGCCGCCGCGGCCGTGATCCTCGCCTCCGGGATCGCCGTCGCGGTCAGCGTCGCCCGCAACGGTCCGCTCACCACATTGGGCGGCTGGCTGCACGCCGACGCTCTCTCGGCGTTCCTGCTGCTGGTCATCGGCTCTGTCGCGACGTTAGCCTGCGCCGCCTCCCCCGCGTACCTCGCCGCCGAGCACGCTGCCCACGAAGGCGGCTCCCGTCGCCGCTACGGCGCTCTGGTCTCCTGCTTCCTGGCCGCGATGTGCCTGGGCACGCTGGCCGGGAACCTCGGCCTGGCGTGGATCGCGATCGAGGCCACCACGATCGTGACCGCGTTCCTGGTCGGCCACCACCACACCCGCGCCGCCCTCGAAGCCGCGTGGAAGTACACGGTGATCTGCTCGGTCGGTATCGCCCTGGCCCTGCTCGGCATCGTCGTGCTCTACGACGCCGCGCGCCACGCGGGACTTTCCGAGGCCACCGCCCTGAATCCGGCGGCACTCACCGCCCACGCCCGCGCGCTCGATCCGGCGGTCACCCGCATGGCCACCGCGTTCATGGTCCTCGGCTTCGGCGCCAAAGCAGGACTCGCGCCCCTGCACGCCTGGCTGCCGGACGCCCACAGCCAAGCCCCCGCGCCTGTCAGTGCGCTGATGTCCGGGGTGCTGCTCGCCGTCGCTTTCACCCAGATCCTGCGCGTCAAGCAGATCGCCGACGCCGCTCTCGGTCCCGCGTTCAGCAGAACCCTGCTCTTGATCGCCGGTCTGGCCACACTCGCCCTGGCCGCCTTGCTGCTGCTCGCGCAACGCGACTACAAACGCATGCTCGCCTACTCCAGCATGGAACACATGGGGCTGATCGCGGTGGCCGCCGCGATCGGCACCCGCCTCGCGCTCGCCGCGCTGTTGCTGCACATCGCCGGGCACGGCCTGGCCAAGACGGTCGCGTTCACCGCCTCCGGCCACCTGCTGCAGGCCGAACGCACGACCCGGATCGAGCAAATCAGGGCCCTGGCCACGCGCCGCCCGGCGCTGGCCGGGATCCTGGCCGCCGCGCTCCTCGCCCTGCTCGGCCTGCCGCCGTTCTCGCTGTTCGCCTCCGAACTAGGCATCGCACGCGCGGGATTCGCCGCTCACCTCGGTATTCCAGTCGCCGCAGCGTTCGTACTCGCCTTGGTCGCCTTCGCCGCCTTGGCCCGGCACACCGCCTCGATGCTGCTCGGCGACGACGAACCACCAGCCGCCGGCGAACCTCCCAAAGCGGCAGCAACGACCCGGCTCAGCCTTGCCGCGCGCGCTCCCCTGATCACCGGCCTGACCGCGGTAGCCGCACTCGGCGTCACGGCGTGGCCGATCAATACCCTGCTCAGCCTCGCGGCGCAGGGAGGCCGATGATGGCCGGCCTCGACTTTCTCGCGCAAGGAGAAACCACCGGACGCACGCGCATCAACGTGCAGACCGATTCGAAGGAGCTGCCCAGCCGCGCAGCCGCCCTGCTCGAACGCGGATATCGACTCGCCCTCGCACACGTCTCCCACCGCGGTCCGCAGGACCCGCGCGGCGAGGCGATGCACGCGGTCTACCTGTTCCTGAAAGCGGGCCCGGATTCTCGCGTCGAACTCGCCGTGCCGCTCGATCCTGCGGCGCCCGTCGTGCCCAGTCTGGCCGCGCTCAGCTTCCCCGCCTCACGCTTCGAACGCGAAATGCGCGACCAGTACGGCGTCCAGCCGGTCGGCCATCCGCTCCCCCGGCCCCTGGTGCGCCACCCGGCCTGGCCCGAGGGCTGGCACCCGATGCGCGCCGACGCCGGACCGCGCCCGCCCCTGGACCCCGACCCGGCGCCGTTCCCGTTCCTGGCCGTCGAAGGGCCCGGGGTCTACGAGATCCCGGTCGGACCCGTGCACGCCGGGCTGATCGAGCCCGGGCACTTCCGCTTCTCCGTCGTCGGCGAGACCATCCTCAAGCTCAAAGCCCGCCTCTGGTATGTACACAAGGGCACTGAGAAACTCTTCGAACACCGCACCGCTGCCGCCGGGCTCCCGCTCGCCGAGCGCATCAGCGGGGACACCTCGGTCGGCCACGCCCTGGCGTACTGCCGTGCCGTCGAGGACGCCGCAGACATCAGCCTCGCCGCCCCCATCGAGGCCGCACGCGCATACCTGCTCGAACTCGAACGTCTCTACAACCACGTCACCGACCTCGGCGCGCTGTGCAACGACGTCGGGCACGGAATCCTGAACGCGCACGCCGGACGCATCCGCGAACAGCTGCTGCGGATCAACGCCGAAACCACGGGTCACCGGCTGTTGCGCGGCGGCATCGTCCCTGGCGGCGTCCGCCTACGCTCCCGCCCGGACCAGGCACGCCTACGCGCGATCGCCGCCGACGTCGCGCAACTCGTCGACCTCGCCCTAGGCCACACCGTCGTGCGTGACCGGTTCACCGCCACCGCGCCCCTCAGCCTGCAACAGGCCCGGGAACTCGGCACGCTCGGCTACGTCGCCCGCGCCAGCGGATTGGACACTGATGCACGTAACGAGCATCCGGCGCAGCCCGACATCCCTCGCCCTGCGCCTGTGCTGGAACCGGATGGCGACGTGCTCGCCCGCTTCCAGATGCGCGCCAAGGAGTTTCAGGCATCAGTGGACTGCATGGGTCAACTCTGCGACCTGATTCCCGCATCGGGCCTCGACGACATTCCCGACCGCGTCACCACCCATCATCAGGAACACTCCGGAATCGGCATCGCAGAGGGCTGGCGCGGCACCATCGTGCACCGGATCGAGTTCGCCCCCGAAGGCACCCTCGGCCGCGTGAAGATCGCAGACCCCTCCTTCTTCAACTGGCCGGCGCTCCCAGTGGCCCTCACCGGCGCGATCGTCCCCGACTTCCCGCTGGTCAACAAGAGCTTCAACCTGTCCTACGCCGGAAACGACCTGTAACCGCGCCCGCCGGCCGACCCCGCCTCCCACCGGCGGACGCGGCGGTCTGTCGGCTCATGCGGCGGTGGCCAGCGGCGTCGGCTGAGTCGCGCCGGGACGAGCCGCTAGCGCCACCGAGAAAGGGTGGTCCTGGCGGGGGAAGAGACTGTACATGCCCGTGGCTTTCAGGGCCTTGGCTAGCAGGGGACGTACGCCGCGCAACGTGGGCGGCTGACGGCGCGCGCGAACGGATTCGCGGTAAAGGGCGTGCAGGGCGCGAAGCGCGGCACCGTCGTAGAGCATCGCACGGGAGAGGTCCACGACCAGGTGCTCGTACCGGGTGAACTCGGCGAGAAGGCGTTCGCGCAACAGCCCAGCGGTGGCGAGGTCCACCTCGCCGCGCACATGCAGGACTCTGGCGCCGTCCGGATCTCTGCTGACTGCGAACTGGAGAGTCGATGCGGGGATCATTGTCTTTCACCTGCCGTGCCCTTCGCCCGCCTCGAGATCTCGGGGCGGGCGAAGGGCGAGTGCTCTGGAATCCGGATACCGATCAGCGGGACCGAAACCCGCGGCAGCGGGTCAGGCGGTGATCTCCCTGCGGTCCGTCTCGGCGGAGGTGATCTCGATCTTGCGGGGCTTGGCCTTCTCCGCGATCGGGATGCGCAGGGTCAGCACGCCGGCGTTGTAGTCGGCGCTGATGTGCTCCGCGTCGAGGGTGTCGCCGAGGAACAGCTGCCGGGAGAAGACGCCCAGGGGCCGCTCGGACAGCTGCATCTCCACGTTCTCGGTCGTGTGGGCGGGGCGGCGCTCGGCCTTGACGGTCAGCACGTTGCGCTCGACGTCGAGTTCGATGGCCTCCTTGGCCACGCCGGGGAGGTCGAAGCAGACCACGAACTGGTCGCCCTCGCGCCACGCGTCCAGCGGCATCGGGTTGGGGCGCGACCAGGTGCCGGCCTGTGCGGTGCCCAACAGCTGCGAGGTGAGCCGGTCCAGCTCACGGAACGGGTCGGTGCGCATCAACATGGGTGAACACCTCCAGATTCGTCGCAACGGTGTCGACGCGCTTACAGGCATTGTTGTAGCATGTCGTCGTAACGATGACAACCCGGCACGTCATCCGGAAGGCTGACATGGAGAACTCAGGTCACGGCAGCGAGCCGCCGCAGGTCACGGCCGCCGCGGCATCCCTCGAACGCATCGGCGCGGCCGTGCACCACGCGCACGCCAGCCGGACCGCGGGCGCGCCGCCGAACAACTCGGCGCAATTCCTGGTCGCCCTGACGCTGCTGCGCGAGCTGCGCACTCAGATCGCCGCGTGGGAGCCCGACCTGATCGACGCCGCCCGCAGCCACGGAGCCAGCTGGGCTCAGCTCGCGCCGGCGCTCGGAGTCGCCAGCCGGCAGGCCGCCGAACGCCGCTACCTTCGCCTGCGCCCTTCCACCGCCGACGGGGCGAGCACCGGGGACGCGCGCGTGGCCGCCGAGCGTGACAAGCGCGCCGCAGACCGCGCGGTGCAGCACTGGGCCCGCGACAACGCGGCCGACCTGCGCCAGCTGGCCGGGCAGATCAGCGCGCTGCGCGACCTGCCCGACGCGGCGCAGACCCCTCTCGCCGGGCTGCGCGCGGCCCTCGGCCAGAACGACGCGGCCGATCTGCTCACCCCGCTCGCCGAAACCCTCAAGCACCTCACCGCCGAGCACTCGGCTCTGGCCGCCGAGGTCCGGCAGGTCGAGCGGGACACCGCGGCGGTGCGCCAGGACATCCACGAGCGCCGCCGCCCAGACGCCGGCTAGTGGCCGCTCCACGCGGTAGGCAGCCGCGTCATCCCCTCAACGACACCACCCCTTGTCATCTCCAAGACGACGCGCTATACCGGTGTCCAGAGTCAGATTGAGACGATCCTTCCCGACGGGAGGTGATGCTCGAGATGAGGGGCGCGACGCGGGCACCGGACACCTTCATCGACCTGATCTGCGGCGATGACGAGCTGGTACGTGCCGAGTTCGACGCACTGATACGCGAGTGCTGGCCCGGCGATCCCCCCGGCCCGCCGCCGCATCCGCCCGCCTCGCACCCTCGCGGCACCTATCGGCCGCGCGGCAGCGCACCGGCCCCGGCCATCACCCGCGCGCCCGCAGCCCGGCACATCGCCAGCCAGCGGGCCCCGCCCGGGCGGCCCAAGCCTTCGCATCCCGATCTACCTTATCCGGGCCTTGATCAGGTCGGCGACCAAAAACCGATGGTCGCGCTCGACACCGGCGGTCGTAGTCGATGGACACCGGGTTGATCAAGGCCCGGATCACGTTCCCGGTCTCCGAGACCCCTCATTCGCGCAACAGCGCCGGGAATACCCGCGCCAACTCGTCGCGCGAGGACGCGGCTGCCGCCTCATCGAGCGTCGCCAGCCGCCACGCGACCTCGTGCCCGTCGAGGTCGGTCCACGGCTGCCCCTGCTCGCCGTCCCGCTCGGTCACGGTAGCGGTGAACACCACCTGCAGACCACTACCTGCCGCCCGACCCGCACGATGCAGCGCCACTGAGGAAATCAGCTCAAGCGGTAGCTGCCGCGTCGTGGTGTAGGCACCGATCCGCAGAGGAAGCTCGCCCCACCTGGCCTCAATCGCCATGACCGGTTCGGCCTCACGCACATGACGAGCGCCCCGCAACGAAGATCCCTCCCACCGCAGTCGCGATGGGAGGGATCACGAGAATCAGGACGAAAGATCACACCAGCTGTCTCTGATCCGAGATCAAGAGGCGCGGCACCACACCAGATCGAAGTTCTCGCCGGACGCGTTCTCCGGGTACATCAGGAGATTGCTTGATGTGCTGCACGGCGGGGCGTAGAAGTTTCCGTCGCTGGTCGCAACCGCGCCCTCGTAGGGCTCAGCGGTGAACGGGTAGGCCGTCGTGGAGCCGCTGAGGTAGACGCGGGCTTGGGTGAAGTTCGTCCGCACGAAGTTCGAGAGCGTCTTGTAACACCCGCCATAGCAGTACGCGGGCCGCTCGTTGATGAATTCGGCGGTGCTGCCGTCGTAGTAGTAGGACCCGAGCACCATGCCGAAGTTGATGAGGTAGGTGCCGTTGTCGGTCAGCTCGAAGTCCGCCGTCATGTGGTCCGGGCTCCAGTTGACCAGGGCCGCGATGTCATCGCCTGCGGCGACGTTGCCCATCTGCTGGATCGAC
>NZ_DASRGV010000167.1:0-40870 GCF_035650855.1 Actinocrinis sp.
AGCTGCTGAACCTGCTGCTCGCCTTCTCCCCAGTCGTCCTGTGGCCCGGCGCCCAGGACGGTTTCCCGCCCGACTGCCAGGACGCGTTCGGCGACTACTGGCATACGCTGCCGACCGGATTCATCGACGCCTACCGCAAGGCATGGCGCGACGAGCCGACGGGCGAGCCGGTCCACGTCGTGGCGCGGCTGAGGGCGATCTGGGACGACCTGGACTGGTTGTCCTTCTGCAAATCGAGCCGTCAGATATCCCTCACCCGGCAAGGGAGCCCGCAGTGACCTGGGACGACTACTACCGCGGCGACGGCGTGCCCCGTGCGATCGAGCTGCCCGCGCCGCCGCCGTGGCGCACCTTTCCGCGCCAGCCGATGAGCTCGGTCTTCCAGCCGCCGCCCGGGCTGCGGGAGGCGGTGAACGCGGCGTTGTGCCTGCGCCGCCCGCTGCTGATCACCGGCCTGCCCGGCTCGGGCAAGTCCACGGTCATCGAGCAGGTTGCCGCGGAGCTCGATTTCGGGCCGGTGCTGCGCTGGCATGTGACGTCGCGCAGCACCCTGGCGGACGCGCTCTACCGCTATGACGCCCTAGGCAGAATCCACGCGCAGCGCCTGGGCGGCGATCGGAACGTCGCCGACGACATCGCGCCGTTCCTCCAGTTCGGCCCGCTGGGCACCGCGCTGCTGCCGGCCGAACGGCCCCGCGCGCTGCTGATCGACGAGATCGACAAGAGCGACCTCGATCTGCCCAGCGACCTGCTCGACGTGCTCGAGCGCGGCGAGTTCGAGGTCCCCGAGCTGGTCCGGTACGAGCACGACGAGGTCGACGTCCGGCTTTACCAGAGCGATGGCAGGCACCGGGTGGTCAACGGCCGCATCGCGTGCACGCAGTTCCCGTTCATCGTGATGACCAGCAACGGCGAGCAGATCTTCCCGGCTCCGTTCCTGCGCCGCTGTATCCGCTACACGATGGCCCGGCCGTCGGCCGAGGCGCTGCGGACCCTCGTCGGCGCGCACCTCGGCACGGACCTGCCGGACCGCGGCCCGGTCGCCGACTTGGTGCAGGGTTTCGCCGACCGGATCGAGGCCGGGGAGAACCTGGCGGTGGATCAGCTCCTCAACGCGGTCTTCCTGCTTTCCCGGGATGACGCGCCGACCGGTGCCGCCCGCGAGGAACTCACCGCACTGTTGTTGCGGGAATTGTCGCGTGCCTGACCCGGACCGGTCCGCCGCCGCGGGAGCAGGTCCGCGCGGTGGCCGGGACAGTGCGCGGGACGGCATGCATCGAGTCGTACGAGCGGTTTCAGCCATCGCTCCGGAACTCGACGACCTGGCTATCGCGGAAGTGCTCTGGCTCGCGGCGCTGAGGGACGGACGGCCTCCAGAACAGCGCCTGGCGCCGGCCGGAAACGAGGCAGCGCCACAGGATCAGAGCACGACGACTCCGCCGCCGTCGGCTGCATCACGCGCATCAGGGCCCAGCGACGTGATCAGCAGGGCGCAGGCGGCACGCACCCGCCGCTCCGCATCGGCCCAGCGGCAGCTCTACGAGCGCATCGCCGGCACGTCGCAGACCCCGACGATGACCGGGCGCCCCGTATCCGTGCCGCGGGCCAGCGCACTGCCCAGGGCCCTGGAGGTGGGTCGGGCGCTGCGTCCGCTCAAACGGGCCTGGGCTCCCGGGCCCCACCGAGCCCTGGATGTCGAAGCGACCGCGGAGGACTACGCGCGTAGCGGAGAACTGCTGCCCGCTCTGCGCGCCCGGCCCGAGCGCTGGCTGGACCTGGCACTGGTGGTGGACCGCTCCTCGTCCATGGCGGTCTGGCGGGACGCCGCCGGCGAGTTCGCCGGCATCCTGACCCGGCTCGGCGCGTTCAAGCGGGTGCAGCTGTGGGACCTGGACATGACCGCGAGCGGGGAACCGCTCCTGCGCATCGCCGGCACCGGAGGCGGCCGGAATGGTCGGGGCAACGGCGCCGGTGCCGGCCCGGACAGCGCCAGCCCAGACGGCGTCAGCCGGGATGGCCGCATTCGTCACGACGCGCGTCCCACGCCGCAAACCGGGCCTCGGCACCTGATCATCCTTCTGTCGGACTGCTCCGCGGACGGCTGGTATCGAGAACCCGTATGGCGGCTCTTGCACTCGTGGGGCAAGAGCATCCCCACGGCCCTGATCAACCCGCTTCCCGCACGCCTTTGGCGCCTGACCGGTCTCGACCTGCCGGCCGTCCGCGTCGTCAGCCAAGGCGCGGCGGTCACCCGCAACACCCGCCTGGACTACCGCAGACCGTGGCAACTGCGCTTAGGGGACGACGCGCAGTCCCCGCTCACCCCGCTGCCGGTCGCGACGCTCACCCCGTACGCCCTCGAGAGGTGGGCGCGCGTACTGATGTCCGCGGGCGCGATCGGCGGGGGAGAGGTGGCCGGATGCGACGCCGTGCTGGTTCCGGCCCGCGGGAGGTTCGAAGGCGATCAAGCCGAGGCTGAGGCGCAGCTGTCCGGCAAGCAGCTCGTGGCGGCGTTCCTGGCGGACGCCTCGGCTCCCGCCGCGCGCCTCGCCGTCATGCTCGCGCCGTACACGACGCTGACCATGCCGCTGCTGCACTTGATCCAGCAGACGATGGTGCCCGAGGCCACGATCGAGGAAGTCGCCGAGGTGATCGTCAGCGGCCTGTTCGCCGTCGACGCGTCCACATCGGCGGCGCCGTTGCTCACGGCACGGCCGGGAGTCCAACCGGTCCTCGAAGAGCTGCTCGGCAGCGAGGACGCCTGGCAGATGTACGACGTGATCAGCCGCTACATCGTCGCGCACGCCGGTTCGCTCGCCGCGCTGATGGCCGCCCTGCGCGACCCCGCGGGATCGCTGCGGCTGCCCGCCGAGCTGCGGCCGTTCGCCGCGGCCACGGCCGACACGCTCCGGGTGCTCGGCGCCCTGCCGCCGGAGTCGGCCGCGTCGTCGGCGACGACCGAGCTCGTGACGAGCGACGAGGCAACGGCGGCGACGGCGGCCGAGCGCGACGAGGATCTGGGGACGATCGTCGCGTTCGGTTCGGAGACTGCTGAAAGCGGCACCAGCATGGCCGTGGCGAACGTCGCCTGGATTCTCGCCGCCAACGGGAAGCGGGTGCTGATCGTCGACTGGAATCTGTCGACGCAGGGCGTGTACCGGTTCTTCCGGCCGTTCCTTGACGAGGAGGCCGCATCCACCGGTACCGGAATCGCCGACGTGATCACGGAATTCCGCGATGCGGATCGTTACGAAGAGGGGTACTTTCCGCACTACTCCGATGTCGAGGCGCACGCGATTGCCGTTGATTGGCGGTTCCCGGAAGGAGGGAGCCTTAAGCTCCTCGCCGCTGGGAGCCAGGACGCACGCGCGTATGCCGCCGCGTCGGTCGACTCGGCCGGGGCCTTTGAAACCGGCGCCGGCAGGAGATTCGTGAACTGGCTGCGGTCAGTCATGCAGACGACCTATGACTACGTGCTCATCGATGGGCGCATCCTCCCCTCAAGAGCCGCCGCCTCCTTCCCGGTCGCTCAGCTGCCTGATGTCTTCGTGGACTGCTTCACCCTGGATCCGCTCGACATCGAGCGCGCTGCAGCGGTTGCCCGGAGCCTCGCCGGCCCATACGCCGGGCGCGCCGGCCGGATCCTGCCGCTTCCGATGTGGGTCGGTGACGAAGAATCCCGCAGCACGGTCGTCGGACGGGAGTTGGCCCGCGACGCGTTCGCAGGGACCCCGATTCGGATCGGATCGTCCGAGGCCGCCGAATACTGGCGAACCATCGGGATCCCATACCGCTCGACATACTCCGGCCGCGAGAAGCTCGCCGCTTTCGCGGACCCGCCGGGTGAGACCGGCACGATGCTCGCGGCCATGGAGCGGCTCACCTCCTGGATCACCCGCGGCGAGGTGACCGAGCTTCCCGAGATCGACGAAGGCGAGCGGCTGCGCGTCCTCGCCCTCTTCGAGGGCGCGACACCGTCGAGGACTTCGAACCTCGTCATCGCTTACGTGCCTAGGGACCGCAGTTGGGCCGAGTGGATCCGTGCGCTGCTCGCCGCCGTGGAGGTGGACGCGACGTTGCGGAATGTCGCCCTTCCGCCCTGGGAAGCGCCGCCCGAGCCACCTGAGGATCCCACGGTGGTGGTCGTCTCGCCGAGTTTCGTAGGATCGCGTAGGGCGCTGGAATTCGCACGTTCTGTTCGCGCGCAGGATCCGGGCGATGGGTCTCCCCAGCCGTTGCCTGTCGTCGTTGCCGGTACGCGCCTCGGCGAGCAGCTTTTTGACCGAGCGGAACTTGATGTGTCCGGTATGGACCGGCGAAGGGCGGCGCAGGCGCTGCTCGGGGCGCTGGACCTTTCCATCGAGGCCGCAGACCGGCGAGCGCTTGAAAGCGCGCGGTTCCCCGATTCCGTACCCGCTGTATGGAACGTCCCCGCGCGCAATGCCAGGTTCACTGGACGCGATGACGTGCTTGAGCTTCTGCGCGATCGACTTACCTCGCAGAGCGTCGTGGCAGTGCCCAACGTGTTGGTTGGTTTGGGCGGCATCGGCAAGACGCAGGTGGCGATCGAGTACGCCCATCGGTTCAGATCTGACTATGACTTGATTTGGTGGATTAACGCCGAACAGACAGAGAGGGTCGCCGCGTCGCTGGCGGATCTCGCGCGCGAGCTCGACGTGCGAGAGGACGACGATCCGAGACAGATCGCGCACAGAGTCGTAGAGCAGCTTTCCGATGGAGCAGGGCCGCATCCTCGCTGGCTTCTGGTCTTCGATGACGCGGCGGACCCCGCCGGCGTGCAGGAACATCTGCCGAGCGGCAGCAACGGCCACGTCCTGATCACATCGCGCAACGCGGAATGGGCTCGGAGCGCCCAAGTCGTCGAAGTGAGCGTGTACAGCCGCATCGAGAGCGTTGACCATATCCTTCACCGAGTGCCAAGCGTTGCCGAGCCCGATGCGTATCGCCTGGCCGAAGTACTCGGTGATCTGCCGCTTGCGGTGGAAATGTCTGCTGCGTGGCTGGAGAACACAGGCATGCCGGTGGACGACTACATACGATCGCTTGAAGAGCAGAGCATCGACTTGCTCTCGGGCGACCGTCCGCCCGGCTATCCCTCGACACTGGGAGCGACCTGGACGATCTCCTTCAACCGTCTCAAAGAGCGTTCACCGGCTGCGTTCCACCTGCTGCAACTATGCGTGTTCTTCGCACCCACGATCGCCCTCGACTTGATCTATTCCTCGGCGACGGTGGAATCGCTGCGTCCGTACGACGATTCACTGCACGTGCCGATGATGCTGGGCCGCGTCGTGCAGGAGATAAGCAGATTCGCGCTGGCGAAGGTAGACGTTGAGGCGAACAGTATCCAGCTCCATCGCCTCGTGCAGGCCGCTCTTCGCGACCAGATGACGCCAGATGAGGCCGACGACCTCACGCACCAAGTGCACCGGATCCTGGTGGCGGCGCGGCCGTCGAGAGGTGACGTCGACGATCCGCGCAACTGGCACCAGTACAGCCTGATCTGGCCTCACCTCGACCCCTCCGATGCGGTGCGGTGCTCCGAAGATCCGGCTCGCGAACTCGTCATAGACCGAGTGCGCTATCTCTGGATGAGGGGGAGCTTCGACGAAGCCGTCACCCTCGCCCTGAAAGTCGAGGAGACGTGGACGGGGGCACTGAACGGGGAGACCTTAATCGTCGAGTCGCCGCAGGAGCGGGTACTGCTGCAGCGGCAACTCCTGTACCTGAAGTCGCAACGGGCGAACATCTACCGGTCTCAGGGCCTGCTGAACCAGGCAGCCGAACTCGATCGGGCCACCTTGACGGAGCAACAACGCGTCATGCGTGCGAACGATCTGCACACCCTGATCACCTCAGGCGGCCTGGCCGCGGACCTCACGGCGCTCGGTCAACTCAATGAGGCCCTGGCGCTGAACGAGAGCACGTACTCGACGTTGTCGGAGACGTACGGCACGGATTACGAACACACCTTGGCGGCCGCGGACAACCTGGCTGTCACGCTTCGCCTTCTTGGAGAGTATCGCTCTGCGTCAGACCTGAATCAGAACACGTTCGAGCGGCTGAGAATCGTACTCGGACCGGAGCACCCTCATACGTTGGCATGTGCCCTCCACGTTGCGTGTGATCTGCGCGCGCTCGGCGACTATTACTCGTCCCTCGACTTGTCGCGGACCACGTTCAACCGATGCGCTGACACGATCGGTGAAGACAACCCCCTTACGTTGCGCGTCGCCACCTCGCTCAGCGTCTCGCTTCGCTGCGCCGGACAGTCCGGCGAAGCGCTCCAGCTAAGCGAGGACACCCGTCACCGCTACCTGAACAACTTCGGTCGCGACAATCCCGCCACCCAGGACTGCCTGCTCAATCTGGCCGGGGCTGTGGCCGCCGCCGGCCGGCCGCGCGACGCACTTACCGTCATGAACGACGTGTGCGCTGACTATGCGCGGCTGCTGGGTTCCGACCATCCCGCCACCTTGATCGCTCGGCACAATCTCGCGGTTTATCTTCTCCAGGACGGACAGCTGTCCGAAGCACGCGAGATCGCCCGGTCGTGTGCAGAAAGACTCGCTGTACTCCTGGGAGCGCAGCATCCGTACACAGTGGTGGCCAACATGGCCATCGCGAACGTATATGCCGCGGACGGGAACTTCGCGATGGCCCGTCCGATCGACAGCTCCACCTACGCACGTCTCAATGAGCTACTCGGACCTGTTCACCCGGTGACCCTTATGTCCGGGCTGAGCCTGGTGAACTCGAGCCTCAGTGACGACATGCCCGACACACTGCCGACCCTCCGCGAACAGCTCTTGCCTCGCTGCGAACTCAGGTTTGGAACGGATCACCCGATAACCCAGGCGGCCCGCGCAGGACAGCGGGTCGACTACGATTTCGAAGCTTTCGCCCCGTAGTGGTTGTCCGCGAGTGCCTCCGCGACGGGCTGATCGCGGGACGCGCGCTCGAGTTCTGCCGCCCAACGGTCGGACCAGCGCATGAGTCGGCGCAGTTCGCCACACGCATCCCGGCCTAGCGCAGTGAGCTGATATGCGCCGGTCGCATCGCGCTCGACGAGCAGTGACTCCTGCAACTCGACAAGGCGCTGTTGCAGCACGCTGGACGACATGCCGTCGCACCGCTGCTGTAGCGGCCGGAAGCCGAGCGGACCGTCGCGCAGCTCCCACACGATGCGCAAGATCCACCGCCGGCCGAACAGGTCGAGCGCGGCCATGAGCGGACGGCCGGTGGTCGATCCGCGGACCGGGTGACCTGGGCGGGGTGGAGTCGTCATGCCGGATGCCGTCCTCGCGCGAGCGCAGCGGGTGGTGCTTCGAAATCAGAAGCACTACGCTACACCCTGCGCTTCGAAATTCGAAGCGCAGTGAGGAAGGAGGCCGACGTCATGGCCGCCCGGATCCCGCCGCTGTCACCGCCGTATCCCGAGCAGGCCGCGGACCTGCTGCACCGCCTGATGCCGAGCGGACAGGAACCGATCGCGCTCTTCCGCACCTACGCCCGCAACCTCCCGCTCGGCGAGGCACTGCACAGCTGGGGCTCCTATCAGCTCAGCCGCCGACTCAGCCTCGGCCTGCGCGAGCGCGAGCTCGTCATCGTCCGTACCTGCGCCCGGTGCGGCTGCGAGTACGAATGGGGCGTGCACATCGCCTACTTCGCCGACCGGGCCGCGCTGACCGCCGAACAGGTCAGCTCCCTGACACACGGATCGAGCGCCGACCCCTGTTGGAGCGACGAGCACGACCGGGTGCTGCTCGACGCCGCTGACGCGCTGCACGACGACAACGACATCGACGACGCGCTGTGGGCCCGGCTCAGCGCCCAGTTCAGCCCCGAGCAGATCCTCGACGTGCTGATGCTGTGCGGCTGGTACCACGCCATCAGCTTCACCGCCCGCGCCACCAGGCTCCAGCCAGAGCCGGGAGCGCCACGGATCGACGCGGCGCGCACGTCCGGCGCCCGGGCCGGAGCGTGACAGTCACCAAGTAAGGCTTGTGACGTACTGCGGGCTGGACTGCGTGCGCCGACGCAGCTCCGCCGCCGCGACCGGATGGTCGGCCAGCAGGAAATCCTTGCCCTCGTCCCGGTTGTCGAAATCGAAGTACACCAGCGCCTTGACCGTCTTGGGGTAGCGTGCGGCCCAGTCCAGCACCAGGTCGACCGAGGCCGCGGTGTCCGGCTTCGGCAGCTGCGGCGCCCATTCGGCCAGCATCAGGGGTTTGCCGTGCGCGGCGGCGAACTCGGCCATCTGGTCCATGCCGTCCGGGCCGTGCAGCAGGTAGTCCGGCGAGGCGCCTTGCGGATAGGCGTCGAGCCCGACCCAGTCGACCGCGTCGTCCCCGGGGTACCACGCCGAATCGTCGACGCCGTCCGGGCCGTTCCAGACGGTGGGGCACCACACGAACGCCGCGTTGCTCGCGCCCGCCGACTTGAAGACCCCGTAGACGTGCCGCCACGCCGCGATGAAGGCCCGGGGCGTGACCGCCGGCGGATTCCACTGCGGATACCAGGTCGCGTTCATCTCCCAGTCGAGCCGGATGAACACCGGCCCGCCGTACGCCTTCACGGCCGCCGCCTGGTCCCAGAGGTAGCCCTCCTCCTGGCCCGCCGCGACGGCGCCGTCGGCGAGCGAGAGGTTCCAGGAAGCCATGGGAGCCATACCCGGGCGGCTGCGGGCATCGTCGAGAATCGGCTCGAGCGGGCCGTTCGGGGTCGTCCACCTGTTGTAGATCGCGGGATGTCCGGCGAGGCCTGCCGCCTGGTCGAACGCGTCGAGACGGTAGAAGTCGGTCGACACCCCGAGCAGGACCGTCCCGTCCGGTGGCGTGAACGGCCCCGAGGCCAGGCGCCCGGGCGCCGCGCCCGACGTGGGGACCGGCGTGGCGGAGGCTGTCGGCGCCGATCGCGCCGCCGGAGGCCGAGCGCCGCCCGACGCCGCGCGATGCTGCGCGCCGGCCGCGGCCAGCAAGGCGAACGTGCCTAGGCACAGTGCCGCCGCCATCCGCCTGCGATACCGCGCCGCCGCGTAACTCTGCACGGGCACTAGGCTCGCACGCCGCGCGGGATGGCGGGGGAGCGCGGTCAGTCGTCCAGGCGTTCGATCTGCCGGATCTTGTTCATCGCGTCGAGCGCCGCGACCTTGTAGGACTCGGCGAGCGTCGGATAGTTGAACACCGCGTGGACCAGGTAGTCCACGGTGCCGCCGCAACCCATCACGGCCTGCCCGATGTGCACCAGCTCCGTCGCGCCGGTGCCGAAGACGTGCACGCCGAGCAGTGAGCGGTCCTCGGGGGAGACCAGCAGCTTGAGCACGCCATACGAGTCGCCGATGATCTGCCCGCGGGCCAGCTCGCGGTAGCGGGAGATGCCGACCTCGAACGGTATGCGCTCGTTGGTCAGCTCGTCCTCGGTGCGCCCGATGAAGCTGATCTCGGGGATCGTGTAAATGCCGATCGGCTGCAGGGTGGACATCACGTTGACCGGTTCGCCGCACGCGTGGTGCGCGGCCAGTCTGCCCTGCTCCATCGAGGTCGCGGCGAGCGCCGGGAAGCCGATCACGTCGCCGACCGCGTACACGTTCGGCACCTGCGTGCGGAAGTACTCGTCGACCGCGATCCGGCCGCGCGCGTCGGCGGCCAGCCCGGCGTTCTCCAGCCGCAGCGCCTCGGTCTGGCCCTGGCGTCCGGCGGAGTACATGACCACCTCGGCGGGGATCCGCTTGCCGCTCTCCAGGACCGCGATGGCGCCGCGGGCGTGCCGCTCCACCGCGGCGACCGTCTCGCCGAAGCGGAAGGTCACGGCCAGGTCCCGCAGGTGGTACTTGAGCGCCTCGACCACCTCGACGTCGCAGAACTCGAGCATCCGGGTCCGGGACTCGACCACGGTGACCTTGCAGCCGAGCGCGGCGAACATGGAGGCGTATTCGATGCCGATGACCCCGGCGCCGACCACGATCATCGTCTGCGGCACTCGCTCGAGCCGCAGGATTCCGTCGGAGTCGATGACGGTGCTGCCGTCGAAGTCGACCGTCGCGGGCCGGGCCGGCGTGGTGCCCGTGGCGATGATGATGTGCTCCGCGGTCACCCGGGTCTCGCGGCCGGTGCCGTCGGAGACCTCGACCGTGTGCGCGTCGAGGAACGAGCCGAGCCCCGGCAGCATCGCCACGCGGTTGCGCGAGAGCTGGCTGCGGATCACCTCGACCTCGCGGCCGATGACGTGCTGGGTGCGCATGAGCAGGTCGGTGACGGTGATGTCGTCCTTGACCCGGTAGCTCTGCCCGTACATCTCACGCTGGCTCATGCCGGTGAGGTAGAGCACCGCCTCGCGCAGGGTCTTGGAGGGGATCGTGCCGGTGTTGATGCACACCCCGCCGACCATGTCCCGCCGTTCGACGACCCCCGCCCGCTTTCCCAGCTTGGCGGTGGCGATCGCGGCCTTCTGCCCGCCCGGACCGGAGCCGAGAACGAGCACGTCGAAGTCGTACACGCGACCAGTGTGGCAGGCGGGACGGTTGATCGGCTCCCTCTTCAGGTAGCCCGCAGGTAACCAAAAGCGCACGTCCTGGGGCGCGAGCGGGCCGGAGATCCGTCAAGCTCGCCCGGCCCCGCCCTTGGCGAGATACCGGAACAGCTCGCCGAGACCGAAAGTCCAGCGGGGCAGTTCCTCCGCGGCCGCGACCGTGTTGACCAGCGTGCCGAGGTGCGCGCTGTGAACCTGGACGAGGTCGCCGGTCTTGTGGGTGAACCCCTGGCCGGGCTCGTCGCGGTCAGTCGTCGGTGCGAACAGCGTGCCGGTGTAGAGCGCGAACCCGTCAGGGTACTGATGGTGATCTCCGATGGTCGCGCGCACGAGCTCCTCGAAAGGACGGCTGATCCGCGACAGGCTGTTGCGGCCCTCCATGTGGAAGCCGTCCGGCCCGGACACGTGCAGCAGGATTTCCTCGTCGCGCAGTGTGTCGAGGGTGAATTCGCCGTCGAAAAGGCGGATGAAGGGGCCCAGCGCGCTGGAGGCGTTGTTGTCCTTCGCTTTGCCGAGCAGCAGCGCGGACCGCCCCTCGATGTCGCGGAGGTTGACGTCGTTGCCCAGCGTCGCGCCCACGACGCCGCCCCGAGAGTCGACGATGAGGACGAGTTCGGGTTCTGGGTTGTTCCACTTCGACGCGTGCGGGATCCCGACTCCCGCACCCAGTCCCACCGAGGAGAGGACGGGCGCTTTCGTGAAGACCTCGGGATCCGGTCCGATGCCGACCTCGAGGTACTGCGACCAGAGGCCCTGCTCCTGCAGCACGCCCTTCGCGCGCAGCGCCTCAGGCGTCCCAGGCCGAACCGCCGAGATGCTGCTGCCGACGGTGTCGGCGAGCAGCGCGCGGACCTCGGCGGCGCGCGCCGGGGCGCCGCCGACGCGTTCCTCGATGACGCGTTCGATCATGCTGTCGACGAAGGTGACACCGCAGGCTTTGATCACTTGAAGGTCGACCGGCGCGAGCAGGTGAGGGCGGGTCAGATCCTGCGCGAGCGATGCTTCAAAGACGTCCTCTGTCCGCCACGACGCTTCGCCGGCGACGGCCCTGCGCACGACGTCGACATGATCGGGTCGCTCCAGCAGCTCGGAGACAGTCCCGGACACGCCCGTCAGGTCGTGGACGGTGTCGCCATGCACGGCCGCGACCCGAGGGCCGCCGAACCGGGGATCCCAGATACGGCCGAGCAGGAGCGCCTGATCACTGTCGGCGGGCAGGAGCGGCAGGACATCCGTTGTCATGGCTCCATGATTCCTCGCCCGCCGCCCATACCAAGCGCCCCCGGCATGGGGAACCGATAACAGTCAAAATTAACAGGCCCGTCAAACTCAGCCGCACCTACAATCCGGCCAAAGCCTTGGGACTGCTACGGGCACCGACGCGACCGCACCCTGAGTGCGCCAAACCGTGTCCGCCGAATTCTGCGACGTTGCCCTGCGTGACCCGATCGAACCATCGAGGTGGCCTCAGAACATCAGCCATTTGGGTTCCGCCCCGCACGCCATGGCTTCTATCAGTCGGTCTTAGTTCTGACGCGCGTCACCCAGCGCCCGTAAAGAACCCGGCGAGCTTCTTGTTCAACGTCTCCGGCTGTGCGAACGGGATCATGTGGTGGGAGACGGCGGGGAGCGTGTCGACGGTGACGTGTCGCAGGGTTCTGCTCGCGCGCTTGGCGACCGTGTCGATGTTGTGCACCCGGCTGCGCTCGGCCAGCAGGACGAGCACCGGAACGCCCAGCGCTCGAAGGTCTGCCTGCTTCGGCTTGCGCCCGGCGATGATCTTGCCGGTCGGGACGGTGGCGCTGAGCCTGTGCAGGGCGAGCCAGTCCGGGTCGATTTCGGCTCCGCGCGTTTCCCAGCGCAGGTAGGCGTCGTCGCCTCGGGTCGGGCGCAGCATGGTGGGCAGTGCGTGCCACAGGCAAGCGGGGGCGAAGCCGGCGAAGCACTGGGTGGGGTCGAGCAGGGCGAGGCGGCCGATGCTGCCGCGCGGTGCGCGCAGGGTGTGTGCCAGGGCGAGCCAGGCGCCGAAGGAGTGGCCGCACAGGTCGGCGCGTTGGATCTCGAGGGCGTTGAGCAGGTGGGTGAGCCAGTCAAGCAGGTCCTGCCGGGTGCGCACCGGCTGACCGGTGTTGCGGCTGCGGCCGGGGTCGCCGATGGTGTCCGGGGCGTAGACGCGCCGGGTGCGGGCGAGCGCGGCCGCGTTTGCGTACCAAGAGGCTGAGTTTGCGCGACCTCCGTGCAGCAGCACCAGCGGCGGTGCGTCGCGCGCTCCGCAGGCGTTGACCCGCGTCGTGCCGAACCGGGAAGGCACGTCGATGGCCTCGACCGGCACGCCCCAGCGCGCGATCAGCGTGTCGTAGGCCGCGTCGAAAGCGCCGAGGGCACCGAGGGCTTCGCCGGTGGCGGCGTGCTGTTGAGCGCCGGGCTGTGCTTGGGATCGTGCGTGCATGGTGGCCCCGTCTGCCAGTAGTATCGACGAGTGAGTTACTCACTCATCGAGAGAATAGAAGGACAGCGGATGCCACGCAACGCACCCGGCAACAGGCAGACGACGATGCCAGGCGGCGAGACGGCCGCGCACCCGCGCATGGACCTGGTACATCTGCTGCGCTCAGTCGCCGTCGACCTGGACCTGCGGGCCGCCGCGTTCGCCACCGAGAACCGTCTGCATCCGACCGACGTGCGCGCCCTGATCGCCATGCTCGACGCCGAACGTGCCGCCGAATCGATGACCCCGGGGCGGCTCGGCGCGCGGCTGCACCTGAACTCCCCGGCCACGACCGCCGTGATCGACCGGCTCGAAGCGCTCGGCCTGCTCGCCCGCGAGCGCGACCCGCACGATCGCCGACGCGTGCTGCTCATCGTCAGCGAGCAGGCCAAGACTCTGGGCTGGAGTTTCTTCGGGCCGCTGATCGGGCGGATCCTCGCCGCTATGGACGAATTCGACGAAACAGACCTCGACGCTTACGAACGCGTCCTGCGTGCCGTCGCGCAGGCACTTCCGGCGGCGAAGTAGGGGACAACCGTCGCAAGTGAACTCGAATTCAATTCGGCAAACGATTGCCGACTACTCCTGCGACCTGTACGGTCACGCACTGTGTCGAGCGGTTAATGCTCCGCCCTATATTTGTCGGTGAATACGATACCCCGTGGAATGCGCGTTTTGCCGACTTTGCGACGGCGGATTGCCGCCGCAGGGGTAGAAATCATTGCGATACCAGCCTGCGGATACTCGGTCCGGCGTAGTATCCGTTCGTCATGCGCGGGCCGTAATTTCGGCGGACCGCCTTCACGGACTTGCTGGGGGCTGGGGTGGCACTCCACGCGCGAACGGCGAAACGGCAGCGCATCCTGGACGTAAACACGCGACAACAGCTGCCGCTGCGCGCCGTGCTGCTCATTCTGGCGCTGGTGCCCAGCGTAGCGATGACCGTGCTGTGGGCCGTGAACTCGAACCGGCTGTACAACAACTGGCACAGCGTCAGTAACCACAACACGCAGACGGTGCGTTATGCGACGCCGGTGTTCAGCATCTTCTACAGCCTGCAGGCCGAGCGGCGCCTGAGTGCCGCCGTGCTCGCGGATCCGGCCGGCTATCAGGCGAAACTCGCGGCGCAGCGGCGGGTGACGGATGCCGGCATCGCGGGTCTGAGAGCCTTGAGCGGCCCGGCCCCCGCCGACATCGTGGCGGGCGTCGCGCAAATCGAATCAGGGCTGCAGGAACTCGGCACCTACCGCTTCGCCGTGGATGTGCGCACCGTTTCCCAGCAGCAGATCTACGACGACTACACCGGCCTGATCGCCACCGACCTGCAACTGTTCAACTCCCTGAGCGACGTCGGCCTGGCCGACCAGAACTTCCGGGTGCGGCCGGAGATCGACTCGGTCTGGGGCATCGAGATCCTGGCGCGCGAGGACGCCCTGCTGACCCCGGGCATCGTGGGCGGCACCGTCTCGAGTTCCCAGCGCGCGCAGTTGGCTCAGCTCAGCGGCGCCGAGCAGTTCATCTACGACGACAAGGTCGTGCCGCTGCTGCCGCCCGCCGAGGCCGGACAGTACCGCGCGCTGATCGCGAGCAGTGCGTGGCAGCAGAAGACCCGCGTGGTGCAGACCGTCATCACCTCCGCGCCGTCCGCCAACGGCACCGCGCTGCCGGCGGCGCTCGGCGCCCAGTGGCAGCAGAGCATCGCCGCGATCACCCCGCAGCTGCAGGGCCTGAACATCGAGCTCGGCACCGTGCTCACGCAGGCCACCTCGGTCGAAGTGCACGGCCTGGCGACCGACCTCGTGCTCGACACGGCGGTCGGCTTCGGCGGCGTCCTGCTCATCGTGGGGCTGACCCTCTTCCTGACCGGGGTGCTGCGCCGCCGGATCTTCGCGCTGCGCAGCGCCGCGCTGGACCTGCAGGTGCGCCTGCCCGACGTGGTCGAACGGCTGCGCCGCGGCGAACAAGTGGACACCGACGCCGAACTGCCCGCGCTGCATTACGGCGGCGACGAACTGGGCATGCTCGGCCAGGCGCTCAACGCCGCGCGCGCCAGTGCGCTGGAGACCGCGGTCCACCAGGTGGAGCAGTACCGCGGATTCGAGCGGCTGCTGCAGCGCATCGCCCGGCGCACCCAGCTGCTGATCGGCCTGCAGATGAAGCGTGTGACCGAGCTGGAGCGCCGCTACGAGGACGCCGAGCTGCTCGAAGGCCTCTTCGACCTGGACCACCTGACCGCACGCCTGCGCCGCTACGAGGAGAACCTGGTCATCCTCGGCGGCGGGCAGCCGCAGCGGCGCTGGCGCAAACCGGTGGCGCTGCTCGACGTGCTGCGTTCCGCCCAAGGCGAGGTGCAGGACTACCGGCGCATCCGCATCGAGACCGGGAACACCACCTGGTTGTCCGAGCGGGCGGTCGGGCCCGTCGTGCACATGCTCGCGGAGCTGATGGAGAACGCGGTCGCCTTCTCCAAGCCGCCGAACCCGGTGGAGGTGACCGCGTCGCTGGTCTCGCGCGGCCTGGCCATCGAGATCGAGGACCGCGGCGTGGGCATGGCGCCGGAACAGTACGCCGAAGCCAACACGCTGATGTTCGACCCGCCGAAACTGGACGTGGTCTCGCGCGCGGATGACGCCCGCCTCGGCCTCTACGTCGTGGCCCGCCTGGCCGCCGGACTCGGGATCAAGGTGGAGCTGCGGCCCTCCTCCTTCGGCGGCACCCGCGTCGTCGTGCTGCTTCCCCTCGATCTGGTACACACGGCGAGCCACCAGCCCGCGCCCGACGACGCGGCGCAGCAGGGCGAACACATCTCGCGCCGGCTGTCCGCCGTGTACAGCACGTCCGCCGACACCGCGTCCCCCACCTCAACCGCGCATGACGGCGCGGAAGAAGACCGGCACGAGGGCGCGGGAGAGGAAAGCGACTGGGCCCTGTCCGGCGTCGGCGCCCGACTCGCGCCCGTTCCGGGAGACTCCGGCACCCGCGCCCCCGGCCTCAAGCCGCTGCCCAAACGGGTGCGGCTGGCCAGCCTGGCGACCGAGCTGCGCGAATACCGCTCCCCGGGCGATCCGGACGCGGGTACGACCAATGCAGAGCAGGACGCGCCCACGCTGCTGCCGCAGCGTTCCGGCGCCACGATCGGGGCGTTCCAGCGCCAATCGCGCCTGGCCCGCGCCGCCGCGAAGGACGAGGACTCCGCCACGCAACCCGCGCCAGGTCTCAGCACGACCCCGGAAGAAGACGAACGATGACGCACCCCACCTTCGCGACCCAGCGCACCACGGCCACCGACCACGACCTGGACTGGCTGCTCGACCGGCTGATCGACCAGGTCCCCGGCGCCCGGCACGCGGTCGTGCTGTCCGACGACGGCCTGGTCATCAGCCAGTCGCGCGGCATCGAGCGCGCCGACGCCGAGCGGCTGGCCGCCATCGCGACCGGCCAGCAGAGCCTCGCGCGCGGCGTCGCGGAGATCTTCGACGGCGGCGGCACGCATCAGGTCATCGTGGAGCTGGCCCGGCTGTGGCTGTTCATCAGCGCGGCCGGGCACGGCACCCACCTGGCGGTGCTCGCGGAGCAGGAGGTCGACGCCGAGGTGATGGCGGTCGCGATGCACACCCTCGTCTTGCAGGTCGGCCGGCACCTGGGCACCGAGACGCGTGCACCGGCGAAGCAGGAAGGGGCTGATGCGGGTGAACCATTGGGCCGACGAGTTCCTTGAGGAAGACCCGGACGACTCCTTCGTGCGGCCCTACACCATCACGCACGGCCGCACGGTTTCCGCCCGGGACGACCTGACGCTCATCACCGTCATCAGCACGCTGACGGCGCCGGACGGCCTCGTGGACGGCCGGGGCCTTGAGCCCGAGCACCGCTTCATCCTCGACCAGTGCCGCACGCCCTGCGTGCTGGCCGAGGTCGCCGCAAGGCTCAACCTGCCGGTCGCGGTCGCCAAGATCCTCATCGGCGACCTGATCGACGCCGGCAGGGTGTCCGCGCGGCCACCGCTGGCGGTGGCCGTCGGGCAGCGACCGGACATCTCCCTTCTCCAGGCGGTGCGCGATGGACTACGACGACTCTGACCGGCGGCCGGCCGCCGCCGCGCCGGCGCCCGCCGCCGTCAAGATCCTGATCGCGGGCGGCTTCGGCGTCGGCAAGACCACGATGGTCGGCGCGGTCAGCGAGGTCGCGCCGCTGCGCACCGAGGAGTACCTGACCGTGGCCGGAGTCGGCGTCGACGACGTGCGCGGGGTCGCCGACAAGGCCACCACCACGGTCGCCATGGACTTCGGGCGCATCACCGTCAGCTCAGGCCTCGTGGTCTACCTGTTCGGCACGCCGGGCCAGGAGCGCTTCTGGTTCATGTGGAACGACCTGGTGCACGGCGCGCTGGGGGCGGTGGTGCTGGCGGACACCCGGCGGCTGGAGGGCAGCTTCGGCTCGATCGACTTCTTCGAGAGCCGCGGCATCCCGTTCGTGGTCGGCGTCAACTGCTTCGACGGCTATCAGGACCGCACCGTCCCCGAGGTGCGCGAGGCGCTGGACCTCGACGCGCGGGTGCCGATCCTGATGGGCGATCTGCGCAAGCGCTCCGACAGCCGGGACCTGCTGCTCGCCCTCGTCGACCACCTGATGGCCGATCAGTCGGTCGCGGCCGGGTAATCCGGACCGCGTGCGGGAGCGGGGGACGCGTCGGCGCCACCTCTGCCTTTACGCCGCTGTCACGGCGGGTATTCGATCACGCAATATCGCCGGGGCAGGCTGTTGTCATGAGCAAGCCGCTGCGGAACCACCATCGCGAACTGATCGAACTGGCCGCGCTCTTCGCGGCCGCGGGGATCGCCGACCTGTTCACGAATCTGCTCGGCCACCGCATCGAGGGACCCACGGTCCTGATCGCGCTCGGCATCGTGGTCGCCGTCGCCACGCTCGTGAACCTCCGGCGCGACGGGCGCAGGACGCGAGCGCGAGGCGCGTCCGGGGCCGCGTATGAGCGTGCCGCAGCCGATTACGCCGCCGTGGCTGGAGAGCTGTGGCGCGTGCGTACCGCTGTGCAGGACACTCCCGGGCGCCTCGCAGTGCTCGCCGGCGCCTTCGCCGCCGTCGGTGCCAACATCCTGGCTCTGCAAGTCCAACCGGTCGCCGACGGGGTGGTCGACGAGTTCCTGGTCGAGGCCGGCGTCGAGGTGACCGCGGAGCAGTTGGGCGCCGCCGTGGCGTCGGCCGGCGGCGGTCAGGTGCATGTCGCGCCCGCCGACGTCACGGCCCTGACGGATCTGCCCACCCGAGCGCTCACGCTCGCACACCGCTTGATCCGTGAACCGGGTGCGCTGCGCTTCGTGCTGGCCGAATTGCTCAGCTCGGCGCAGGTCGAGTGGCGCGCGGAGGAAGACGACGACCGGGAGCGCGACGAGGCCGAGAACACCGTGATACGGGTACGCGATCCGCACGCCGGAGTCGTGCTCGTCTCGCGCCCGGGCATCCCGTTCACCCCGGCGGAGTCCGCTCGGGTGCAGGCCATGGCCGACCTGGTGGGCGCGAGCGTGGTACGCCGCTAAGCGTTCCTCGCCGCGGCGGCGAGGCCGCCGGCTATCTAATGCTGCTATCTCAGGCTACGCAGGAACTTCTTGCGTTCTTCCTCGACTGCGTCCAAGAACCAGTCGGGGAGCGTGCCATGCTCTCGCAGCGTCGCCACCTCGGTCGGGCTCAGGCGTTCGGAGACCCGGTCTACGGGCACGGAGTAGGTCGCCAAGCGGTCATCGACGACCTCTGAGGACAGGTCGCGCGCCATCGCCGACCCCACCCCGGATCGCCCGCGACCGGACGAGCCGAGGATCCGCAGCAGCGTGGTCCACCAGGGGCGCGAACGCTTAAGCAGCACCGGACGCGCGGCCAGCCATGCGAGCCTGCTAGTCGTAAGGTGCTGATTCGGTATCCACCTGGGCGCAGGCGTGGCCATCCTCGATCCCCGTCCCTCTCAGCAAGCCATATAGCCCCAGCGCCAATATGTTAGCGTCGGTCGACCCACGTGCAGCTAGGCACGACTTCTACCAGCGGGATGAGCCTGCGGAGACGAAACGGCGCGGCGCCTCTACGACAAGGTGGCCGAGAACCGCGGCTTCATCCGCTACCAGATCGATCTTTAGCGATCGACCCGCGGCCACACTCGCCAGGCGGCGCGGCCGCGTCAGAGTGCGGCGAGGGAGTCCAGGGGCGTATCGGGATCGGCGAGCTTCGTCTTGTCGACCGCCCCGCCCGAGCGCACCAACTGCTGGATCTGCTCGTTCACGTCCCAGACGTTGACGTTCATGCCCGCCTTCACCCGCCCGTCGGCGAGCCAGAACGCGAGGAACTTGCGGCCCGCGAGGTCTCCGCGCACCACCACCTCGTCGTATCCGCCGGGCTCGACGTGGCCGCAGTACTCCATGCCGAGGTCGTACTGATCGGTGAAGAAGTACGGGATGCGGTCGTAGACGGCGTTCTCCCCGAGCATGGCGCGGGCGGCGGTCTTCGGCTGGTGGCAGGCGTTGTCCCAGTGCTCGACCCGGATGTGCTTGCCGAGCAGGGGGTGGAACGCGTTGGCCACGTCGCCGGCTGCGTAGATGTGCGGATCGGAGCTGCGCAGGGACGCGTCGACGAGGACGCCGTTTTGCACCGTGAGGCCGGATGCGGTGGCCAGTTCGGTGTTGGGGGCCGCCCCGACACCGACGACTACCGCGTCGGCCTCGATGACCGTGCCGTCCGCGAGCTTGACGCCGCCCGCGCGCCCGCCCGACTCGAGGATCTCGGCGACCTGCACGCCGGTGCGCAGGTCCGCGCCGTGCTCGCGGTGCAGGTCCGCGAAGACGCGGGCGATCTCGGGGCCGAGCACGCGCGCGAGCGGCAGCGCGTCCATCTCCACGACGGTGGCGTCGACGCCGGCCTCGCGGGCCGCGGCGGCGACCTCAAGGCCGATCCAGCCGCCGCCGACGAACGCGATCCGTGAAGCGGTCTGAAACAGGTCCTTGAGACGCTCGCAGTCCTCGACGCGGCGCAGATAGTGCACCCCTGGCAGGTCCGCACCGGGCACAGTCAGACGTCGCGGCCTGGCGCCGGTGGCCATGAGCAGCTTGTCGTAACCGAGGCCGCAGCCGTCGGCGAGGGTGAGGCTGCGACGTTCGCGGTCGATCGCGGTGACGGCCGCCCCGAGCAGCAGGTCGATGTTCTGCTCCGGGTACCACTCGGGTGCGTGCACGAACATCTTCTCGCGTTCCTGAGTGCCCATCAGGTATTGCTTGGACAGCGGGGGCCGCTCATACGGAGGCTCGGCCTCGTCGCCGATCAGCGTGATCGCCCCGGTGTAGCCGGCCTCGCGCAGGGTCTCGGCCGCTTTCACGCCCGCCAAGCTCGCCCCAATGATCACGAAAGGTGCGGATACCGCCATGAGTCAGACTCCTTTTAGCTAAAAAGTATTGGCTATATCCGTTGGTGGCGTCAAGAGCAGGGACGTGGCTCGGGGTGGGGCGTTTCGGCAAGACTTCTAGACCAAGTAGGCGAATCAACGGTTTTCGTGCTGGCGCAAGACGGGTAGGTGGGCTGCGTGTCTGCACGCGCGCTCTTCCACACCGCGCCGCGCTGTGTCGAGATCAGGGAGGTGCCCACGCCACGGCCCGCGGCCGGCGAGGTCCTCGTCCGCACCGTCTGCTCCGGCATCAGCGGAGGCACCGAACGGCTGGTGTACCGCGGCGAGGTTCCCGCCGAGTCGGCGCTGGACGACACGATCGACGCGCTCGCCGGCACCTTCTCGTATCCATTCGCCTACGGATACGCATGCGTGTGCGAAGTAGCCGAGTCCGACCAGACGGTGTTCGCGTTCCATCCGCACCAGGACGTCTTCGCCGCACGGGCTGATGATCTGATTGCGCTGCCTGCCGTCGATCCGGCGTGCGCGACCTTGTTCCCGCTGGTCGAGACGGCGTTGCAGGTGACGCTCGACGCAGGGTCCGGATATCGCGACCGAGTCGTCGTCCTCGGGGCCGGTGCGCTCGGGCTGCTGACCGGCCTGCTGCTGCGGCGGGCCGGATGGCGGCCGCTTATTGCCGAACCGCAGGCATGGCGCCGTACCCTGGCCGACAGCCTCGGGCTCGCCACCGCCGCGCCGGAGGAGCTGGGGCAGGAGCAGGTCCCGCTGGTCATCGACGTCAGCGGCAACCCGGATGCGCCGGCCGCGGCGCTGGACCTGCTGGCCCACGAGGGAACCCTGCTGATCGCGTCCTGGTTCGGCACCAAACCGGTGGTGCTGCCGCTCGGCGGCGCCTTTCACCGGCGGCGCCTGACCATCCGCAGCACGCAGGTTTCCACGATCCCGGCCCGCCTGTCCGGGACCTGGACCCGGGCTCGGCGCCGCCGGGAGGCCGTAGAGTTGCTGACCGAGCTGCCCTTGGCACGGCTGTGCACCCACGTCTTCGCCTTCGGCCGCGCAGCCGAGGCGTTTGAAGCGGTGGACCAGGGGCTACCCGGCTTGATGCACGCCGTTCTTGACTATGACAGGAGTGCGGTCGGTGACCTGTGAAGTCGGGTTGAGCCGGAACGTGCGCGCTTTCCACATCATGCCGGGACTGCCCGGACCCGAGGGGCAGCTGCATGACCACGACTACCGGATCGAGATCGTCGTGGAGCGCGAACAGCTCGACGAGCGGGGCATGGTCTGCGACCTGGACGTGCTGGAAGCGGCGCTGACTAAGCTGACCAGCCGGGTCGAGGGCCGCGACCTGGAGGAGATCCGCCCGGCCGGGGCCGAGGCCGTCACGGTCGAGGTGTTCGCCCGCTGGGTGCACGACAGCCTCTCGCCCACGGTCGCTGCCGAAGGCGGCGAGGTGCTGGCGGTGCGGGTGTGGGAGAGCCCCGTCGCGTTTGGCGGGTACCGTGCACGATGCTGACACTCCGGCTTCCCACCCCGGGCAGCGTCGCGAGGCCGAGGTCGGGCGGCTGAACCGTTCCGCTGACGTGTTCGTCTCTCTGTCATGGGAGCAGGCGGCACAACATTCTCGTCACCGGCATTCTCGTCACCGCCGCGGGACGGCCGTATGACATTGGGCTGGGATGACCCGACGGGCAATCCCACGACCACGATCCTGCTGCGGCACGGCGATACCCGGCTGTCCCCCGAACACCGCTTCAGCGGGCTGTGCGACCTCCCGCTCAGCGCGAGCGGAACCCGGCAGGCGCGGGCCGCCGCCTGCCGCCTGGCCTCCGGTACCCCGATCGACGTCGTGGTCAGCTCGCCGCTGCAGCGCGCCGTCGACACCGCGGCCATCGCGGCCGGCGAGCTGGGCCTGACCGCGGTCGTCGACGAGGACCTGCGCGAGACCGACTTCGGCGCCTGGGAGGGCCTCACCCTGGCGGAGATCCAGCAGCGCTGGCCCGCGGTCGCGGCGGCCTGGCGGCGCGATCCCGAACCGGCCCCCCCGGGCGGAGAGAGCTTCTGCGACACCGCGCGCCGGGTGAACCGGGCCTGCGACCGGCTGCTGCGCGACCACGCAGGCAAGACCGTCCTCGTGGTCAGCCACATCACCCCGATGAAGATCCTGCTGTGCCGGGCTCTCGGAGTCCCGATCGACACCGTCTACCGGCTCTATCTCGGCTCCGCGTGCATCAACGAGATCCGGTGGCACGGCCGTGGATTCGCCACCGTCCACCGCGTCAACGACACCAGCCACCTGCCCTGACGCCACCCGGACTCAGCCGCCGCCCCGCACTCACCCGCCAGCCAGACTCATCGACCCGCCCGGCTCATCCGGCCGGCCGGGCGTTGAAGGTGTCGAGGAACTGGTTGCGGAAGGCGTCCATCGGCTCGAGCGGGGCGGAGGGGCCGGGCAGCAGCCCGTCCTGCCAGTGCCAGGGGGTGATCCGCTGCAGCACGGAGGGGTCGCGGGCGACGATCGAGATCGGCACCTCGTGGTTGGCGCCGGCGCCGCTGACGGTGGTGTTGGGCTGGTGGTCGCCGAGCAGGATGAGCACGAGGTTCGGGTCGTCGGCCTCGGTGACCCACGAGGTGAGGGCCGACATCGAGTACTGGATGGACTGGCCGTAGAACTGGCGCACGGTGGCGGCGCTGCGCCAGACCGCGATCGCGGATTGGCTGCGGCCGGGCATGGGGTCGAAGATCGAGCCGTCGCCGACCTCGTCCCAGGGCACCATGCTCGGCAGCGGGGCCCACGGGGTGTGCGAGGAGACCAGGTCGATCTCGGCCATCACGGGCTTGTGGCCGGGGGCGAGTTCGAGGCGCTGGAACGCGGCCAGGGTGTACTGGTCGGGCATGGAGGCGTAGCTGAAGGTCGGTCCGTGGTAGCCGACGTTGCGCCGGTCGTAGAGCTTGTCGAAGTGGTAGAAGGACGAACCGGCGGGCCAGGTGAACTCATCGGACGGAATGTCGCTGACAGTGCGCCAGCCGGCCTCGTGGAACGCATCGGTCAGGTTGAACCGGTGGCTGGCGGTGAGCTCGGCGTACCGCTGCTCGGTGCTGACCCACGTGCCCGACTGCAGGGTGGAGTGCGCGAGCCAGCTGATACCGCCGAAGGTGGGGGAGGTGAGCCAGGCGCTGCGGGTGGACCAGCCGGCGCCGGCCAGCGAGGCGGTGCTCTGGCGCAGGACGGAGTCGACGCCGGGGGAGAAGGTCGTGCCCTGGACGGCGACCTGCCCGTAGCTCTCGACGAAGGCGATGATGACGTCCTTGCCGCGCAACCCGGTCAGCAGGTCCGAAGCGGGGACGCTCGCCGCGGGGTCGTAGCCGGTCAGGGACTGCTGGAAGGCGCGGTTGTCGCGCAGCGCCGCCCGGGTGTCGCGCACCTGGGCGACGGCCAGCCCGGCGGTGTTGGTGGAGGCGACCGGGGATCCCGGGACAAGCTGCACGGACAGGGCCGCGCACAGCGCCCAGACCGCGGTGAGGCCGGCGAGTCCGCGAACGGTCCCGCGGCGATGTCGGGCGGCCACGGTGGTGATCCGTATCGCCGAGGCGGTGATCCCGCCGACGATCAGCACGACGCCGACCCACAGCGCGACGAGCGCGACATTCGTGCGCGCGGGGCCGATCGCGTCGCGCACCACGCCGAGCGCTGGGCCGATGTCGCCCCAGTCCAGCACCGGGTTGAACGCCCGGTCGATCTCCGTGTAGAACCCCACGTCGAGGATCTTGACCAGCGTGAGCAGGCCGAACAGGATTCCGGCGACGGCGGCCAGGATCCGCCGCGGCCGGGCCGGCAGCACCAGCGCGACGGCGACCAGCACCAGCGCCTCGAGCGGGACGCGGACGAAGGCGGTGAACGAGTATTGCTCGGGATGTTCGGGAGCGACCAGAACGCCCCACACGATCGCGGCCGAAAGCACCGTGACGGCCACCCGCAGGACGCGGCGGGTGCGCGCACTGGCGCCGGCGCGGCACAGCCAGATCACGTCGCGGCCGAACGACTCGGCCAGCAGCAGCGCCGCGGCGGCGACCGCGAGCATCCCGGTGAGCTGGGCCAGCAGCCCGGACGCGGCGACGGTCAGCACGATGCCCTGCACCGCCGCCACGACCTTGCGCCAATACCGGGGCGGCAGCTGCGCGGACAGCCATGGAACCGCCCAGCCCGCGATCAGGAACACATAGCGGGCGGCGCCGATGACCAGCACCCAGTTGCCGTAGTCCTGGGAGACGGCGATGCTCAGCAGCAGGATGAGGAACGCGTCGGCCTCGCCGTCGATGCGCGCGCCCAGCGCTGTGGTGGTGCCGGTCCGGCGCGCCACCTGCCCGTCCACGGCGTCGAGCACCAGCGCGACGGTGGCCAGCGTGACCAGCGCGGCGACCGACACCGGCCGGCCGAAGGAGTCGGCGACCAGGCCCGCGACCCCGGCGATCAGCAGGCTGCGGCTCAGGGTGACCCAGTCCGCCGGGAAGATCGCCGCCGGCTCGCCGCGCATGCGGGCCGTGACCAGCAGCGCGCTCGCCGCCGAACCGGCGGCCAGACCGACGATCCAGCCGGCGAGGCCGAGACCGGCCGTGGCGGACACGATGCCGAGCAGGGCGGCGGTGGCGAGCAGCCCCAGGATCGCCGCGAGCCGAATCGTCGCCGGCGCGTCCCTGCCCGCGAGCGCAGTCGTAGGCGGTGCGCCTTCGTCCGCAGCCTGAATCGTACGCACCGCGCCTCCGTAGCCATGTGCCGCCGTTCCTCGTGCGGAGAACGGGCCTGCCGTCACGCTGGTTCACCGCGACCGGGCGCGGGCGCCCGCAACGCTACCCCAGGAGGGCCGGTTGAACTGTGCGTCTCGTTGAACTGTGGGTCTGGCCAGTGCGTGTAAACGGGTGTGGCTGATTTGTACACGGTTGCGGCCAGAATCGGCCCGGGCGTCCGCCGCTTCGGCTCACCCCTGCTGCGCCTGGCGGGCGGCGCCGTCGTGCTGTGGTTCCTCGGGCGGCAGGTCGGCGCGGCGCCGTTCGAGAACGGGCTGCGCGCGGTCACCTGGCAGGCCGTCGTGGTCGCTGTCACGCTCACTTTCGCCACCTCGGTGTGTTGCGCCTGGCGGTGGCGGGTCGTCGCCCGGGCACTCGGCGTCGACATCGGCCTCCCGGCCGCGGTCGGCGCCTACTACCGTTCGCTGTTCCTCAACTCCGTGCTGCCCGGCGGAGTCCTCGGCGACGTAAACCGCGCGGTCACGCACGGTCGGCGCGCTGGCGACGTGGTGCGGGGGCTGCGCGCGGTGGCCTGGGAACGACTGTGGGGCCAGGTCATCCAGGCCGTGTTGACCGCAGGCGTGCTGCTGACCCTGCCATCGCCGATCCGGCCTGCTCTGCCCTACGTCCTGGCGGGTACGGCGGGCGCAGCCGGATGTGCCGCGCTGCTGGTGAGACGCGCCGCACGCCGCGGCAGGCCACGGCTGGCACGAGCCGCCCGAGCCGTGTCCGACGACCTTCGCCACGGCCTGCTGGCCCCGGATGTGTGGCCCCAGCTCACCCTGGCCTCGGTGCTGGTCGTCGTCGGGCACACGGTCACCTTCGTCGTCGCGGCCCGTGTCGCCGGCTGCACCGCGCCCCTGGGTGAGCTGATCGCGCTGCTGATGATCATCCAGACCGCGGCGGTGATCCCTTTGAGCGTCGGCGGCTGGGGCCTGCGGGAGGGAGCCGCCGCCTGGGTCTTCGCCGCAGCCGGGCTCGGGGCGGCCGCCGGGGTCACGGTCTCCACGCTCTACGCGGTGCTCATGCTGGTCGCGGTCGTGCCCGGCGCCGGCCTGCTGCTCGGCGACGCCGTGCGCCACCGCCGCGACCGGGGACAACCGGCCGAGTCGAGACGAGCCGATCCGGCGCCGCGGGAGTTGGAGGCCGTTCGTGACTGACCAGCCAGCTCCGCCGCAGGCGCAGACCGCCACACCGGCAGCGATCCGCCGGCGTATTCGCCTCCCGCTACGTCTAGCCGACGACTATTCGACCACTGCGACGATCGTCAGCTTCACCGGACTGGTCGATGCGCGGCAGCACATAGCCCTCGAACTGGGCCAGCCAGCGGCGGCCGAACCACCGCTGGTGCGCGTACACAGCGAATGCCTCACCGGTGACGTGTTCGGCAGCCAGCGCTGCGATTGCGGGCCGCAACTGCGCGAAGCGATCGAGCGGATCGCCGAGCACGGCGGCTATCTGCTGTACCTGCGCCAGGAAGGCCGCGGCATCGGACTGTATGACAAGCTCGACGCGTACGCGCTGCAAGACGGCGGCCTGGATACCTACGACGCGAATCTCGCGCTCGGGCACCAGGCCGACGAGCGCGACTACACCAGCGCCGCCCAAATGCTGCACGCGCTCGGTGCCACCCGCATCGCGCTGCTGAGCAACAACCCGGACAAGGGCGCTCAGCTCGCCCGCCTGGGCATCACCATCGCCAAGCAGGTTCCGACCGCGCTGCACCTCACCGATGCCAACGCCGCCTACCTGGCCACGAAGGCCCGGCGCGGCGGGCACGATCTCATCGCGCAGGGGCTCGACGGCCATCTGCGATGACTAGCGTGGCGAGCGGCCCACGAAATCAAGCTGGTGGGCGATGTAGACCAGCTCGCCCGACGCAAGCTGCCGGTTGCGCTCAGCCAGCCAGTCGGCCAGGGCGCCCGGCTCCACCCGGTCCTGGCGGCCGCGTAACGCGTCCCGGATCGTGTCGAGGATGCAGCGCACGAAGTACGCCTCGTCGCCCGGGTAGTCGCCGTTCGGATCGGCGCTCACGACCCAGTCCGAGGACCCCGCCGCCAGGGCGGGCGCCCCCGCGGTCCGCAGGTGCTGAAACAGATGGCGGCCGGTTCGGCTTTCCCCCGCCGGCCGGCCGTAGCGAACGCGCTCGTCCATGTCGCGGTGGTACGCCTGCATGACCTGGTCGTCGTGCGGGTGGTCGGGTGTGAAGACGCTCTCGCCGTCGTAGTTGATCGTGAACCAGTAGACGCCGCCGGGAACGAGCAGCTGCAGCAGCCCGGGCAGCACCGCCGGCACGTCCACCAGGTCCAGGACGGCGTTGGCGATCAGCACATCGGCCCGCGCGCCGCGAGCCGCCTCAAGATGGCTTGCCAGCTCGGCGTGCACCAGGCGCACCCGCAGATCGCCCACCTGCAGCCCATCCGGCAGCAGGTCGCTGCGCAAGCCGCGCGCGTCCGCCCAATCGCACAGCCACCGGCGAGAGTCAGCCAGCAGCCGCCGGTCCGCGTCCAGCAGGATGTACTCGCCGCCGCTGAGCACGCCCCAGTCCATCAGGCGGGCCACCATCGTCCCCAGGCCCGCGCCGACCTCCAGCACCCGCGGCGCGCCCGCGGGCATCAGCCGGCGCAGCTGCGCCAGCACCTGCCGGTTGAGCGCCCGATCGTCCACGGTCGTCTTCGCGGTCAGGTAGCGGGAAAAGTCCGAGGTCATCGAAGACTCATCGAGGTCGGTCACTTCTTCTCCGCCACCATCGCGAACTTGCGCACCCGCCCGCTGCCGAGCCAGTCACGCCACAGCCGATGGGCCGCGATCAGCGCGGCGGTGGCCCGCGACCCGATCTCGTCGGCGATCTGGCGAGCATCAGCTGTGTAGGAGGCGAGCAGCGCCGTCGCCATCGCGTGATGGGAGGAGCTGTGCTCCTGCTGCCAGGTCACGGTCAGCCCCGCGTCGTGCAGCGCGGCCGTCAGCTCCACCGACTCGATGGGCCAAACGGTGTCTGCTGCGGGCATCCGGGCCCGCTCCTGCTGCGTGAGCGGGCGGCCTTCCTCGATCGTGAACGCGAAACGCCCGCCCGGCTCCAGCACGCGCGCCACCTCACGCAGCAAGGCGTCCTTGTCCGGGAAGGCCAGCATCGTCTCCAGCAGGAAGACCACCTCGAAACGGCCCTGCGGCAGCGGCGGGAGGTGAGCCTGCTCGAAGCGGCAGGGCAGCTGCCCGGCCCGCTCCCGGGCGGTGGCCAGCGAGCCGGCCGAACGGTCGACACCCAAATAGCGGCACGCCGACTCCGCCGCGATCATCCGGCCCGGACCGGCCACGCCGCAGCACAGGTCCAGCACCGAAACCCCGGAAGCGACCCGGGCTTGGCGAGCCAGCTCCCGGATCTCACCCGCCTGCATGAAGCTCTCCTGGCCCACATACTGGGCCGCAGGAAATGCGGCCGCCCGGGCCCGCTCCAGCGCCGTCGACAATGTGCTCGCCGATCCCGTCTCACTGTCAGAACCCGCGCGGTGTCCGGCCCGGCGCAGCCGCACCGCCGATCGTCCCGGGTTGAACCACGACTGTCTTTTCTTACGTACCACTGTATGTAGGTATGACGGTTCGGCGGCGAGTGCGGTTCAGCTCGGCCGCAGGTGGGGCCGGCTTGGTGCGGCAGACGCTCTGGAGGGCCGGGAACGGAATGCGGGTCCACGTAGTAGCCCCCGCGGGGTTCGACAGCCCCGATCGGCCCACCGGCGGCAATATTTACGACCGGCGGGTCTGCGCCGGACTGGCCGAGGCCGGATGGGACGTGCTGGTCGCGGCTGTCGCCGGGGCGTGGCCGGAACCCGGAGCGGGCCCTCGCGCCGATTTGGCCCGCATCCTCTCCGCCATCCCGGACGGCGAGACCCTCCTGATCGACGGGCTCATCGCCTCAGCCGCCGCCGCGCAGCTGCTGCCGCACGCCGGGCGGATCGGCATGACGGTGCTGCTCCACATGCCGCTGGCCACCGTCCTCGACACGCACCACGACGCCGACGCGGAACGCTCAGAGCACGCCGTGCTCCACGCGGCCACCAGCGTGGTCGTCACCAGCGAATGGACCCGCCAGCAGGTGCTCGCGCGATACAGGATCCCGGCCCACCGGGTGCACGTCGCCCGGCCCGGCGTCGATCACGTCGCCGAACCGGCCCGGCCCGTGCGCGGCCGGCTGCTCTGCGTCGGAGTCCTCGCCCACCACAAGGGCCAGGACCTCCTCGTCGACGCGCTCGCGAAACTGGCTGAACGCGACTGGCGCTGCCTGCTGGTCGGGCCGCTCGACCGAGACCCGGAGTTCGTCGAACAACTGCGGTCCCGGATCTCGCGCCTCGGCTACGGCCACCGCATCCGGCTCACCGGCGTGCTGAGCAGCGCAGAGCTCAGCGACGCATACAGTACCGCCGACCTGCTCGTGGCGCCGTCCCGGTCGGAGACCTACGGCATGACCGTCACCGAAGCGCTCGCCCACGGCCTGCCCGTCATGGCCGCCGCCGTCGGCGGTCTGCCCGAAGGCCTCGGCTTCGCGCCAGACGGCTCCCGTCCCGGCCGACTGGTCCCTCCCGGCGATCCGGCCGCCCTCGCCGCCGCGCTCGGAGAGTGGCTGGGTGACGAGAGCCACCGGCTCCAGTTGCGGGCTGCTGCTCACCAGCGGCGCTCGACCCTGCACGGCTGGGACCAGACCACACACGAGATAGCGACCGCGCTGACCGCCCGTGCCGCATTTCAGGAGGAAGGAGCACAGCGCCGATGACCATCCGAACCGAGAGCCGCCTAACCATCGACAACAACGTCCACGGGGTGTGGGCGTATCTCTGCGACGTCGGGCGCTGGCACGAGTGGGCGCCGACCGTCCTTGAATGCCGGGTCCGGGACGGCGGCGCACTTGAGCCCGGCGCGCGGCTGGATCAGCGAGCGAAGCTGATGTTCGGGCTCTCGCGCGGCCGCAGCCAGCAGGTGACCCTCGTCGAGGCGCCTCACAGAGTGGCGTTCGCGGGGCCTATGGGCACCTCCGCGGCCCGCTGGGGGATGGAGTTCGAGCCGCGGGATGACAAGCAGACAGACGCCACCATGTGGATCGAGGTTGACCTCGCGGGCATCATGCGCGCGATCCCCAGCGGCTTTCTCAAAGGCCGCATTCAGCGGGTAAGCGATCGCGAGATGGTCGCGATCAAGGCCGCTGTCGACTCCGCCACGCGGGAAGGCGCGCAGTCCTAGCGAGGTTGGCGCGCGGTTCCACCGCGGCGGCAGCGAGATCGAGGAGCACACCGTGAGCCAGACCGACCATACGCGAGAGCACCTGATCGAGACGTACCGCAAGAAGGCGAAGCACTACGACGTCACCTCCCGGCTCTACCCCGCGCCCGGCTACCCCCAGCAGGCACAACGCCTGCGGGCCGTACAAGCGCTCGGCCTTCACGCGGGAGACAGCGTGGTCGACATCGCCTGCGGGACGGGCCTGAATTTTCCGCTGATCGAGGCGGCGATCGGCCCCGGCGGCCGGATCGTCGGCGTCGATCTGACCGACGCGATGCTCGCCCGCGCCCAGGATCGGATTGAGACGAACGGCTGGCGCAACGTCTGCCTCGTGCAAGCCGACGCCGCGGACTTCGAGTTCCCGGCTCGGGTCGACGCGATCCTGTCCACGTACGCCCTGTCGCAGGTGCCTGAGTGCGCGCAGGTCATCGCGCACGGCGCCGCGGCTCTCGCCGGAGGCGGGCGCTGGGTCGTGCTGGATCTCAAGGTCCCCGGCAACACGCCCGAGTGGCTGGCGCAGCTCGGCACCGCGATCGTGCGCCACTTCGCCTCCATCGACGAGTGGATCATGCGCAGCCCGTGGGACGCGATTCACGCGGCGATGCAGGAAGAACTGGCCGATCTCTGCTGGACCGAGCTGTTCTTCGGGACCGCGTTCCTCGCGGCCGGCTCCCGCGGTCCGCGACCGTCCGCGGCCGAGCGCGGGGGAGCGGCAGTGCTCGCTGAAGCGGCCGGGATCGATCGCAGCGACTGACGCGATGTCACGCACGACGCTTCTCACCGTCAGTGGCACGATCGCGGCGCTCCTCCTCAGCGGATGCAGTGGCTTCAGCCGCGGCGGCACCTCCTTCACGCGACGGGCGACCTCCGTCGCTGCCGCGAATCCGGTGCAGCGGGAGAATTCGCGCTCGGGTACCCCCGGCTGGGAGATCCCAGCCAACGCCGGGACGGCGATCACTGGCTACGCCTCGGAAATCAGCGTCGCTCCAGGGCAAAGCTTCCAGCTGCACGTAGCCGCGCCGCCAGGCTCGCGCTACCGCGTGCTCGTGTATCGGCTCGGGTGGTACCAAGGGATCGGAGGGCGCCTAATCGCGTGCGTGCCGGGCTGCCGCTCAAGCCACGTAGCGATCGCACAGCCCCCGCCGACCACGCCCGAATCGGTCACCGGGCTGTTCAGGGCCCCGTGGCGGGTGACCGACAGCGTCGCGATTCCGTCCGACGCTGCCTCCGGCTATTACGAGGCCAAGCTCGAGATCGTGAGCGGAGCGCACGCCGGCGCCGTGGGCAGTGTCCCGCTGATCGTGCGTCAGAACCCGGCGGCTCCCGCGTCGGCGGTGCTGGTTCAGGTGCCGGTGAACACGTGGGAGGCCTATAACCCCTGGGGCGGAAAGAGCCTCTACCAGTTCAACACCGGCAGGCACGCGCTCGAGGTGTCGTTCGATAGGCCCTTCGACCAGTCCGAGTTCCACGACATGGTCACGCGGCTCGAGCTGCCCTGGGTTCGCTTCCTGGAACGGAACGGCATCGACGTCTCCTACCAGACCGACATCGACACGGACGCGGCTCCCGGATCGCTGCTGCACCACCGCTTGGTGTTCTCGATCGGCCACGACGAGTACTGGACGCAGCAGATGCGCGACGCATTCGACCAGGCGCTGGCGCACGCGACGAACCTGATGTTCGGCTCCAACAGCGGCGAGTGGCGGATGCGGTACGACGCTGACCGGCGAACGATCGTGCAATGGCGCGATACCTCACTCGATCCGGTCCGCGACCCGCGCCTGGAAAGCGGGTTCTTCAGCACTTTCGGCGAGCCCGAGTGCAGGCTGATGGGAGTGGAGCATTTGTGGGCGGCGCAGCGCGATCTGGCCTCGCCGCCGACCTCCTACACGGTCGTCGGGCCGCGCAGCGATCCGTGGCTGGCGGCTGCCGGTTTGGCGCCCGGTGTTGTGATCCCGGGTGTCGTCGGCTACGAGTGGGACTCCTACATCCCCGGTTGCTTCACAGGTCAGGTGGTGCGGTTGATGACCACGAGCATTCCGGGGTCCGACGGTGTCACGCACAGCGCGGACCTGGTGCGGGCAACCGCGCCGAGCGGAGGCCGCGTGTTCGCGATGGGCACCATGGAACTGGCCTGGGCGCTCGATGACCTGGACGGGCGCTGCGCCGACCCGCACGTGACCGCGTTCGTCATGGCAGCCCTGCGCGATCTGACCCGCCCCGCCCAGTGACCTACACCGTCCTGTGATTCATGCCGTCCTTGCGCAGCCGGATGGTCGCCGTGCCCTCGTCGAGGTCGATATAAGAGTTCGGACGCGCTCCGGCCTCCTCGTCCTCACGCAACACGAGCGAGGTGTGGCGCTGCTTGAGTTCCTGGGCCTTGCCGGCGGACAGATGCCCCTGCAGCACTTCGAAGCCGGTCGACGCGACCCGCCGAGTGCCCGACTTTCGCCGCCCCGGGATGATCCCGGCCTTTCCCAGCCGCAGCAGCAGCGTCTCGACCACTGCGAGCACGGTCAGCAGCACCACGAGGGCGGGAAGAGACAGCAGCCACAGAATCACGCCAGCTCAACGAGCATGCATGCCCGCGCGTTCCCCGCCGCCGCTGGTTGCTCGCCGATCAGCAGTTGACCAGCTCGGGCCGCTGGTTGAGGATCTGCGAGCGCGGCGTGACGAACTCCTCGTGCTCGGCGACCGCCGCCGGATTGAACAGCGCGAGCCGGTGGCAGTTCTGGAACGCCAGCCGCACCCCGAAGTGCCGCTCCACCGCCGCGCGCATCGCGTCGCTGCCCACCAGGCGCAGCAACTGACCTCGCGCGGCCTCGTCCGGCGGCTCCGTCTGGTTGTCGGCGAACGCCGCGCCGCTGGCCGCCAGCTCCTCGGCCACCCTCGCCACCACCGACCACGCGTACGGCAGCGACTGCCGGACGCAGGCGATGAAATCCTCGTTGTCGACAGGGCCCTGCTGCGCCTTCTCCAGCAGCTCGGGCGAAACGGTCAGCGACATGAACGCCTCCCACAGACCGGCATGACTACTGCCGCTCGTACCCGAAACCCGTTTTCAATAAGCGAAGCGCGCCCTCGACGAGGATGCGCGGCCGATACCCGCGCGCCCGGGCTCGCGCCGACGCCGCCGTTCACACCCCCGCCCGCGCCGGACCCGTGTGCCTGATAATCCGTCAAAGCGAGCAAGCGCATCGCACTAATGTGCCGCCATGGCAGTTATCGAAGTCAACGGTGCACGGTTCGGATACGACGAGGCGGGCGACGGCCCGCCGGTGGTGCTCGTGCATGCCACGGTCGCCGACCGGCGCATGTGGGAGCACCAGTTCCGCGCGCTGGCGAGCACGCACCGGGTGGTGCGGTTCGACTGGCGGGGGTACGGCGATTCGGACGACGCGGTCGGGCAGTTCGCCCGGTACGAGGACGTGCTCGCTGTCATGGACGCGCTGCGCATCGAGCGCGCGGTCCTGGTCGGGTGCGCGATGGGCGGGGCTCAGTGCTTAGAGGCGGCCCTGGCCGCGCCCGGCCGGGTGCGTGCCCTGGCGCTGATCTGCTGCGGGCTCTCCGACTACGAGTGGCCGCCCGAGCTGACCGCAGCCATGGCCGCGAAGATCGTCGAGGTCATCCCGCCGGAGGTGATGGCGGCCTACCGCGACGGGCGCGCCGACCGGATCGATCCGGTACACGCGCGGGGTGTCGCCGAGATCAACCTGCAGCTCTCCCTGCTCGGGCCCGGCCGCTGCGCCGACCTGCTCGAACCGGAGACCTGGCGACTGGCCATGGACATGTGCACGGCCATGCTTGAACGGCAGTGGCGTCGAGCACCGAGTGAAGAGCGCTTCCTCGAACCTGCGGCCAGCACGCGGCTGGCCGAGATCAAGGTACCGACCCTGGTGATCAAGGCCCTGACCGACGAGCCCACGCTCGCGGCGATCTCCGATCGGCTCGCCGAACAGATCGCGGGCGCGCGCCTCCTGGAACTCGCGGACACCTCCCGCATGGCTCCCCTCGAACGGCCACAGCAGGTCTCGTTGGCACTCACGGACTTCTTGAGCAGCCTCGACTGATCGACTAAGGCATCGACTGCAGGTGGGGGCTCACCGTGCGCAGGAACTCGTAGCCGTTGGCCGCGTCCCAGTTGATCGACCAGGTCATCGCGCCGCCGATGGCCGGCCAGATCGTGGGCGGTGTGAAACCGGAGCATCCGCTGCCCGTGGCGAGGCAGTCCAGGGCGCTGTTGAGCAGGTCCGGGGCGAGGTAGCCGCGCCTCGCCGCCAACTTGGAGGCGGGCAGGCCGATCCCGATCTGGGACGGGCTCAGGCCGCCGCGCAGCTGGGTGCAGGCCAGGGCGGTCAGGAAGTCCTCGGTGCCCTGGGCATGGACGGCGCCGTCGCAGCCGACCATGGAGCCCGCGTTGTAGTACTGCGTGAACGAGATGGTCAGGATCGATCTGATGCTCAGCGCCAGCTGGAAGTAGGCGCCGCTGGTGGATTCCATGTCGCCGGTCTGCGGCGCGAGCGTGATGAGCGCGCCGGGATGCAGGGTCGCGAGACTGCGCAGGGCCTGGGCCGTGGAGGCGACGTCGAAGCCGTTCTCGAAGTCGATGTCGACGCCGTCGAACCCGTAGGTGCGCATCAGGTCGCTGATGCTCTTGGCGAAGTTGGCCGCCCCGGCCGGCGAGTTGATCGAAACGGCGCCGCCGGCGTTGTTGACCGAGAGCAGCACGCGTTGTCCGCGCCCGTGCAGTGTCGCGATGTCCTGCGTGAACTGTTGCGTCGTGTACCCGCCGAGTGCCTGCGCGAGCGCGGGGCTCAGCGTGAAGGCGACGCCGCCGTCGTGCTGCGGGTCTGCGGCGGCGAACGCGACGTCCACGAGGTCGTAGCCCCTGGGCACTGCGGCGAGGGGCATCGGGATGGCGTGGTTGACGAAGTCCTGCCAGTAGCCCGCGAGAACGTGCTTCGGCGTGGAGCTGACGACTGTCGGTGCAGTACTGAAGTCTGTCGGCGCAGTACCGGTCACAGCCGCGTCCGAGAGCTCCGGGGCGCCAGTCGTCGCGTTCACGGCTGTGGCCGTCGGCGCGCCGGTCACCAGCGCGCCGGCTATCGAAGGGGAGCTCGGCACCGAGGCGTGCCCGCTGACCAGCAGGACGAGGCCGATGACCGCAAGGAGCAGAGCCGTCGCGGCGCCGATCGCGGTAGCCGCGAGCCGTGCGCGTGACATGCGGGAAATCGTAGCGCGAACGGTGCCGGACGGCGCATGAGCGAGCCGGGGATCTTCGGGGCGGCACTCCGAAAGAATCTTGGGATTTTTCTGTTGGCGTTCCGGGGGTCCGCTCCTCCTACTCATGAGAGGCCGCGCGAGACGGCCTGAGATTCAGGAGGCGACAGATGCGCCAGCACGCGGTTGGAGACCCGAAGGGCATGGCGGGTTCGCGCGGCAACGGCAACGGCAGCTGGAGCCGCAGCGATGCAGTCGGACATCGGGCCAGGCGTGGCCTCGCGTTGGCGGCAGCAAGCGTGACAATGGCGGCGATCATGATGGTGGCTACCGGCTGCTCCGCGACGGCGATCGGAGCTCCCGGCCCGGCCGCGACGTCGGGTGCGCCGGTGTCGGGCGCCGGAAACAGTGCGGGGAGCGCAAGCGGCGGCGGCTCGGCTGGCGGTGCAATCGGCGTCGGCTCAACCTCCGACCCCGCGGGGATGCCCGAGTGCACGGCCTTAGTCCTGACCATCAGCGCGGCAACCGGACCTTCGGGCGACGGGCACCAGAGCGAGCTGCTGCGTTTCTCCAACACCGGCGGCCACGTCTGCTTCATGCGCGGTTACCCGGGCGTCGCCCAGCTTCACGGCTCGCAGACGCTGCAAAACGCGGCACGCACCCGAAGCGGGTACCTCGGCGGTCTGCCGTCCGGGCAAAGCATCCCGACGGTCGTCCTGGAACCCGGGCACAGCGCCTCAGCCCTCCTCGAAGCGCTCGACGCCGCGCCGAACGGCTCGCAGGCATGCACCGGCGCAGGCGCCACGGCACTGCTGGTGACCGCGCCGGACCAGACCTCCGACACGAACCTGCCGTCGCTGCTCACCGCATGCGCCGACTTCCAGGTGCACCCGATCAGCAGCGCCTCAAACAGCGCGGGCGGTCCGCGGGACTCCACGGGACTCCAGATCGACATCACCCCAGAGGGCGGCATCGCGCTCGCCCCGGGCGGACCGGCGGTCGAGTTCAAGGTCTTGCTGCACAACCCGACGAGCACCGACTACGCGCAAGTGGGTCTCGTCGTCTCGTTCGGGCATTGCTCCTGCACGGCGCGCACGCTGTTCCCGTCCGGGACGCTGAACGTGGTCGATCCGCGCTTCAGCGGCGTGCAGTCGGCGCCCTACGACGTCGAGGGCTTCGGAACCGACTTCCTGAACAAGACCGCGGTCCCCGCCATCGCGATTCCCGCCGGGCAGACCGACATCTTCGTCTTTCACGTGCGGCTGAGCTCGGCGCAGTCCGCGAGCGTGAGCAGCGGCACCTCAACCGCCAACGTGACGCTGACCGACGCGGCGAACAACCAGCCGGTCGGCCCCGCACCACTGGCCTCGCTGCCGATCTCGATCAGTTGACGGCCCGCAAACCGTCTTGCAGCGGCTCGGGTGCCGCCCGCGCCTTCCGGCGACCGGCAGCACCCGAGCGCTGCCCTACGCGTCAGGGCGTGAGCGCAGGCTCGAATACTGTCGAGGCCACTGCGTCGCCGGGCGCCTCGGCTGCGGCCGCGGCCGCGCCGTCCGTCGCGCGTCCGGCGGCAATGCCGCGTTGGGCGAGGAACGCGCCGAACAGGACGACCGAACCGCCGAGGATCTGCACCGGATTCAGCCGCTCGCCCAGCGCCACCCAGGCGATCACGGCGGCCGAGGTCGGCTCGATGTACGCGAGGCCTGCGGCTACCGGTGCGGACAGGCGCTGTACCGCCGCCGTTCCGGTCAGGTAGGCGACCGAAGTGCTGACGAGAACCACGGACGCGGCCAGCAGCCAGCCGGGCGCGGCCGAGCTGTGGCCGAGTGGCACATCGCGGGTGAGCACGCCCCACGGCGTCGACCACGGGGTGGCCAGCGGTGCCAGCGCGACAGCGGCCACGATCATTCCGCCGAGGTTGAGGGCCAGCGGGTCGACGCTGCCGGTGAGGCGGTCGATCAGCAGGAAGAACGTGGCATTGCCGGTACCCGCCCCGAGTCCGGCCGCGAGGCCCACCGGATCCAGGTGGACGCCGGACCAGATCTGCACCACGCACACCAGCCCCGCCATCGCCACCGCGACCCCGACGAGCGAGACGCGGGGCACCGGCCACCGGCGCACCAGGCGCACCCAGCCGACGACGAGCACCGGCCCGGTGAACTCCAGCAGTATCGCCACGCCGACCGGCAGGCGGCTGGCGGCCACGAAGTAGGCCGCCTGGCAGCCGGCGACGGCGACCAGGCCGTACACGGTCACGAGTGCGCTGTTGCGCCGCAGCATCGCGATCAGGCCGCGCCTGCGCAGCGCCGCGCTGCACGCGATCAGGATGAGCACGGCGCCGACGATCCGCAGCCAGACCGCCTGCAGCGGACTGAATCCGGCATCGATCAGTGCCTTGGCGAAGGGGCCCGACGCGCCGAACGAGACCGATGAGGTCACGCCGAGCAGCACACCGACGCTCGTCTTGCTCAGCAGCGCACTGTTCGGCCCTGCACTGTTCGGCCCTGCACTGCTGAGCCCCGCTTTGTCCAGGCCTGTACCGCTTAGCCCTGGACTGTCCAGCGGCGCCGCGCCCGCCGTGTCACCGCTCGTCCTGTCCACGGTGACGATGGTAATAGCTCCCTAGGACAGTGACCCCTGACCTGGCTCATCACCGGATGATTCCGCTGTCCGCGTTAGTTTCACCGGATCTCCGGTTAATAGGCGTGGACGCTAGCGCCTGGCGCTGCCGGGTTTGTCGGTTGTCGCCCACATATGGAGGAAAGGACCATGGTCGCGGGGCTGGAGATCACCAGCGTCGAACGTGCGGGCTGCTGTGTGCTGACGGCGGTCGGGGAACTGGACATGGTGCGCGCCCGTGCGCTCGAGGTCGCGCTGATACGGCACACCACGAGCGAGATGCCGCTGGTGCTGGATCTGACCGGCCTGCGGTTCATGGACTCGTCCGGCCTGTACATCGTTCTGCGCACCAGCAACGAGTTCCGGCGGCTGAACCAGCGGTTCGTCCTCGTGCCCTCAAGGATCGTCATGCGCTTGGTCGAAGTGGCGGGCATGCAGGACGTTTTGGCGATCTGCCCGAGCGTCCAGGACGCGCTGGCGCATCTCGGCTCCCCGATGACTGAGTCTGAGACTTCGTCCCGGTAGCCCGGCTGGCCGCCGCCGGCGACCACGGCGGCGGTGCGTTCCGGTCACCCGCGCGCCCGGCTGCGGCCCGGCAGCCGCCAGCGCGGGGACCATCGGCGGCAATCGCAGCGTGCGCAGTCGCTACCCCGGCGGTAGTGCTGATGCGCGCTTCGCTCGTGACCGCAGCGGCAGAGCGACAGTCGCCGGATCATCTTCACGACCGCACCCTTACCGTTATCGTCTAACCGTCGTTCGCGCTCAGGCCGTCGACCGTGCCCAGGTCACATCATCGAACCATACGGTGCCTGAGTTGCGGGCGCTCTTGAGCCAGATCTCCGCGAAGGCGGCGCCGGGCGGGGCGACCCCGGTTGCCTCCAGCTCGGTCCAGTCCGTGTCGCCCGAGCCGAGGCTGGGAGAGTCGGTGCCGCTGATGAAGACGCCCGTGGCGTCGAACCAGCTGACGTTGACCACGGTCGCGCCGGTCGCCTGGTGTCCGCGGACCCAGGCCGTGACGCGGTACTGGCTGCCGGGCACGATCTGCGGTCGCACCGGGACGGTGTAGAAGGCCGGCATGCTCGCGTCGCCGCCGCCGCTGCCGCAGATGCGGGCCGATCCTTCCGGCGTGTCGTGACCGACGGCCGGATCCAGCGCGAAGCGGGCGTGGTCGGGCTCCCACAGCCGCCAGATCGCGGGCAGCTCGCCCTGCGGCGTGGCCACCGCCTGTGAGAAGTCGCTGTTGAAGTCCGCGCTGACGCCTGCGCCGCGAAAGACGTGACGCACGACGTCCGCTGCCGGCTTGGGCGTCCCGTCGCTGTGCAGGAGCCCGAAGGCGTACTGGTCAGGCTGCTGCCGGCTCGGTATCGCGGCCGGGGTGAAGTCGTACAGGGTCCAGGGAGCGGCGGCGCCGAGACCGAGCGAGAGCGCGGCCTGCTCGACGGCTTGGTAGTAGTGAGCCTGATACGCCTCAAGCGAAGGCTCGCCACCGGGCAGGCCAGGAGGGGAGCCCGAGCCGGCCGTCGCGAAGCCCGTTTCCCCGACGAACACCGGCAGCGGGGCTGCGGCCTGCACGGCTTCGGCCATGGACGCGTAGGCCAGACCGTCAGAGGCGTAGTAGTGCAGGTCCCAGAAGTCCGGCTGGACGCGAAGCGCGGCTCGCAGAGCGCTGATATGCGCGGGCGCGGTCACCGAGAGGCTGGCCGGGACTCCGTGCGCGTCGTCCTTCACGGCGGGAAGCAGCGCGTTCAGCCACCGGTAGACCTGGGCGTCACCCATCGTCGAAGGCGCGTCGAGTTCGTTGCGCACGTCGATGAACGCCACGCGCGAGCTTCCGCTCAGGGGAGCGAGGATCTCGCGCGCCCAGGTGAGGCTGGCCGGGATGTCGGCGAAGTCGGTGAACTGGTCGAAGAGGGAGAGCTGCACCTTGAGCCCGTGGGCGTCGGCCAGGTCGATGATCTGCGAGAGACGGGACTGCATGACCGGACTCGGGGTTGGAAAGCCCATCACGTCCGGGAACACGGTGACGCGCACCGCGTTCGCACCCATGCTCGCCATGACCGCGAAATCGTGCTCGATCTGGTGCGGCTCCCAACGGGTCCACATGTACTGCCAGCCGCCGTCGGCCGGAAAATAGTTGATGAGACGAAGGGTGCGCAGGTACTGGCTCAGCGGGGACGGGGGGCGATTCTCGGTATGCCCGTTGGCGGACGCGGCCGAAGGGGCGGACGGCGCCGCCACCGACGTGACCACGGCGACTGAGGCGATGATCAGCCCGGTTCGCAGCCAGAGTTTGCGGCGGCTGTCGCGTTTCATGGCTGCCGTCACCGGCTCGAAAGGCTCGCGACGACGGTCGTGCCGTCGAAGGCGACGACCTGGGCGGAGCCGGGTCCGGGAACGGTAAGCGCCGGCGCCTGCCAGGACTGGCCCGGCGCGAGGCGGATGTCGTTCCAGGTCGCGACCGTCGCTCCCGCCTGGCTCACCACGATCCGCAGGGAGGCGGCGCCGTGCCCGGCGGGTTGCCGCACGCCCACGTGGAGCTG
>NZ_DASRGV010000168.1:0-45795 GCF_035650855.1 Actinocrinis sp.
AGATCCGGGCCAGCACGTCATACGGCAGCCTGGTCCAGTCGGCGGTCATCGCGTCCTCGGACGAGACCGGGCGCAGCACGATCGGGTGCCCGTACGTACGGCCGTCGCCCTGGACGCCAACCGAGCGCACATCCGCCAGCAGCACCACCGGGCACTGCCAAATCGCCCGGTCGAGCCCGGCCTTCGTCAGTTCCTCGCGGGCGATCGCGTCGGCCTCGCGCAGCAACTCCAGCCGCTCCTCGGTGACCTCGCCGACGATGCGGATGCCGAGGCCGGGGCCGGGGAAGGGCTGGCGCCAGACGATCTCGGCAGGCAGGCCGAGTTCCTCGCCGACCCGGCGCACCTCGTCCTTGAACAGCTTGCGCAGCGGTTCCACGAGCTCGAATTCGAGGTCGTCGGGCAGGCCGCCGACGTTGTGGTGCGACTTGATGTTCGCGGTGCCGGCGCCGCCGCCGGACTCGACCACGTCCGGGTACAGGGTGCCCTGCACGAGGCACCAGTCGGAGGGCGAGGCGCTGTGTGCGGACTCTGAGTCACCGGCGACGATCTCGGCCTGCGCCTGCTCGAAGACCCGGATGAACTCCCGGCCGATGATCTTGCGCTTCTCCTCCGGATCGGTCACCCCGGACAGCGCGTCGAGGAAGCGCTGCCTGGCGTCGACGACCTTGAGCTCCACTCCGGTGGCCGCGACGAAGTCCTTCTCCACCTGCTCGGCCTCGCCCTTGCGCAGCAGCCCGTGGTCTACGAACACGCAGGTCAGCCGGTGGCCGATAGCCCGCTGCACGAGCGCGGCCGCGACCGCGGAGTCCACCCCGCCGGACAGGCCGCAGATCGCGCGGCGGTCGCCGACCTGGGCGCGCACCGACTCCACGGCCTCATCGACGATGTTGACCATCGTCCAGCTCGGGGTGATCCCGGCGCCGTGGTACAGGAAGTTCTCCAGCACCTTCTGGCCGTGCGCCGAGTGCAGCACCTCGGGGTGGTACTGCACGCCGTACAGCCGCCGCTCGTCGTCTTCGAAGGCTGCGACCGGCGTTCCGTACGTGCTCGCGCTGACCAGGAAGCCCTCGGGCGCGGCGACGACCGAGTCGCCGTGCGACATCCACACCGACTGCGCGGCCGGGGTCCCGGCGAACAGCGTCGAGGAGGATTCGCGCACGGCCAGGTCGGTGCCGCCGTACTCGCGCGTCCCGGTCTTGTCGACCACGCCGCCGAGCGCCCGCGCCATGGCCTGGAAGCCGTAGCAGATGCCGAACGTGGGCACTCCGGCGCGGAACAGCTCCGCGGCCACGTTCGGCGCGCCGTCGGCGTAGACCGAGGAGGGGCCGCCGGACAGGATGATCGCGGCCGGGCGCTTGGCCAGCAGCTCGGCGACGGACGTGTCGTGCGGCACGATCTCGCTGTAGACCCGCGCTTCGCGGACCCGGCGCGCGATGAGCTGGGCGTACTGGGCGCCGAAGTCGATGACGAGGACCAGGGGGGAAGTGGAGTCCATAGTGCGACCAGTTTAGGGGACCGGCGGAAAGCGGCCGTTCCGTCGCGAAGAGCGAACGAGGAGTCCCCGTGCCTGGCCGGTCAGGAGTGATCCCGGCGGTCTGGCACGGGGACGGGAATGGTACGCGGACGCTGCCGGCTGTCCCCTGCCGGCGGACACGCACCGAGGCGAGGTCCCACAGCCGCGGGTCGGTTGTCGCTCGGCCCGGCCCCGGCCGTTCGCCCCGGCCCATCCGCCGTGGACAACGACTGATCGGACGTCCGGTTACGCGCGTCCGCGGCCGAGTTCGAGCAGGGCCATGGCGATCGCCGTGCCGGGGCGGCCGAGGGTGGCGGAGTAGCGGGCGATGATCTCGGTCTCCCGGCGCAGGTCCACCCGGCGGCCGCCGTCGGCGATCCGGGCGGCCTGGATCTGCCGGGAGACGTCGATCCGGCGTTGTACCAACGCGGCGATCTGGGCGTCCAGCGCGTCAATGCGTTCACGGCCGGACAGCACGCCCTCGGGGCCGTCGGCGCCACCGAGGCCGTCAGGGCCGGCGGCGGCTTCGGAGGCCACCGCTTCGGCGGGTGACGGGGCGCTGCCCGGCACTGCGGAATGCTGCGCCGCGGGCTCGGCGTGCGAGGCGGGCGACGCCGGGGACTGGGGCGAAAGCTCGGTGGCGGTCATGGTCGGTCGGTCCTTCCGGGTGGTCCTTGCGGGCGGTGTGGGAAGGCGCCGGCGGGCCCGCACGACCCGAGGCGAACGCGACGGCGCCCCGGACCCTGCGGGGTCCGGGGCGCCGTAAGTGGTCTCGCCGTGTTCGTCAGCGCGCGACCGCCTGGCTTGCCGGACCTGCCGGAAAGCCATAGCTAAATCGCCGGGACTGAAGCACGTTCGTCACCCTAGCAGAACACGCGAAGAGTCCGGCCCGCGTCCACGAGCCGGACTCATCCGCGCTTGAGCGAAGGCTCAGCCCCAGCTCTGGGCGTTGGACGACTCGGTGCTCCGGTAGGCCTGCTCGGTCTCGTCGAGCACCCGGCCGATCGTCTGCAGCACGTTGCCGAGGTCGTTCTGCGCCGAGGTCCAGGCCGCCTGCTTCTGCTGGTACTGCTCCGCCGCCTGGCCGGTCCAGCTCTGGACCATCGGCTGCAGGAAGCTGTGCAGGTCGTTGAGCTTCTGCTCCAGGTTCTGGTACGTGCGCTGAGTGTTCTGCGCGGCCTCCGCGATGGTCGCGAAGGTGACCGCAACCTGACCCGCTTCGTAAGACATTTCCTACTCCCCTCGTGAATTGGAGACCCGCCCTGCGGCGGATATGAGAACCCTGCCGCCGTCTCTTACTGGAGACCCCTGAGAATCGCGCCGATCTGCGACGAGTTCTGCTCTTCCGTGGACGAGTAGGTCTTGGTGGTCTGGTCGAGCATCTGGGCGATGTCCGCCAGCGCCTGCTGCAGCTTGGTGGCGTCGCTCTGCCAGCGCTCCATCAGCTGCTGGAACGCGCTGGCCGCGTTGCCCTTCCAGGAAGCGGCGACCGGCGAGAGGTTGTTCATCAGCGAGTTGAGCTCCGACTGGATCTCCTCGCTGACCTGCTGAACCTGCTGCGCCGCCTTCTGCATCGTCGCAGCGTCGGTTGTGAAAGCTCCGGCCATCGTTCACCATCCCCGTCAAATCAGGAAATCTGCGTATAGGACAACTGTGAGGTTGTCAGATCCACCATTCCCGCGCTCCCCCAAGCTCCAAGGCCCTCGCAGAGGTGACGGTTCGGTGCCATCTGCCCCTACACGCTACTGGCACGAGCGCGGCGGCAGAAAGCGGGGTAACAGACATTACCAAGTCTTTACCCCCTTCCGGCGCGTCGTGATCGGCGGGACGCAGCCGTCTGCCGCGGCCCGCTGTCAGCGCTCTGGATCAGGTCAGCGCCTTGTGGGCGTGCGCGCCGACCCGGTCGGCTACTTCATCCCGAGCCGCTTGAGCAACCGCAGCGAGAAGCTCAACTGCTTGGTGTAACGCTCGGCGGAGAATCCGAACCAGGGGGCGAGCGGAAGCACCGTCTGCCGGGCGATCGTCTGCACCTCGGTGTAGCGGTGGATGCCTTCGACCCCGTTGCGGCGGCCGAGCCCGGAGTCGCCCATTCCGCCGATGGCCGCGCCGACGGAGCCGAACGCCGCGGCGTACGCCTCGTTCACGTTGACCATTCCGGAGTGCAGGCGCAGCGCGGCCTCTCGCGCGCGCTTCGTGTCCCGGGTCCACACGGCCGCGTTGAGGCCGTACGGGGTGTCGTTGGCCAGCTCCAGGACCTCGGCCTCGTTCTTGAATCCGTACACTGACACGACCGGCCCGAAGGTCTCCTCGCCGTACACGGACATGGCCGGAGTCACCCCGGACAGGATGGTGGGCTCGTAGAACAGCGAGCCGATGTCCGGCCGGCGCCGGCCGCCGGCCAGCACCTTGGCGCCCTTGGCCCGCGCGTCCTCCACGTGCAGCGTGACCGCTTCGAGCTGCTTGGTCGAGGCGAGCGAGCCGATCTCCGCCGAGTAGTCGAGGGCGCCGCCGAGCCGCATCGCCTTCGTCTCGGTCACGAAGCGCTCGACGAACTGGTCGTACAGCGAGTAGTGCACGTAGATGCGCTCGAAGGACACGCACAGCTGGCCGGCGGACGAGAAGCAGCCGCGCAGCGCGCCCTGGACCGCTTTCTCCACGTCGGCGTCGTCGAACACGACCATCGAGTTCTTGCCGCCGAGCTCGAGCGAGCAGCCGATCAGCCGGCCGGCGGCCTGCTGGGCGACCTGGCGGCCGGTGCGCGTCGAGCCGGTGAAGGCGACGTAGTCGGCGTGGTCGACCACGGCCGGTCCGGTCACCGGGCCTTCGCCGGTGACGATCTGCCACACGTCCTCAGGCAATCCGGCGCGGACCGCGAACTGGCGGACGTAGAGCGCGGTCAGCGTGGTGGCGTTGTCCGGCTTGTGCACGACCGCGTTGCCCGCGACCAGGGCCGGGGCGATGTCCATGACGACCAGGGCGAGCGGGTAGTTCCACGGCGTGATCAGCCCGACGACGCCCTTGGGGTGGCGCACCTCGGAGACCTTGGTGAGGCCGGGCAGGATGCCGGGGCGGTGCCGGTCCTTGAGGTAGCCGGCGGCCGCGGCGGCGTAGTGGCGCAGCGCGGCGGCCGAGCCGGCCAGCTCTTCGTAGGCGTGCAGCCGGGCCTTGCCGGTCTCGATCTGGACGAGGTTGAGCAGGTGCGGTTCGTTGTCGAACAGCAGGTCGTGCATGCGGCGCAGCACCGCGGCGCGTTCCCGCACCGGCCGCGCGGCCCAGGCCGGCTGCGCGGCGCGGGCCTTCTGGAAGGCCAGCCGCACGTCGCCGGGCGCGGACTGCGGCAGGTCGACGATGACCTCGCCGGTCAGCGGGGCGTGGATCGGGGTCGATGCGGCTTTGGAGCCGACCACGACGTCCTCGACCAGCCGGGCGACGAACTCGCGGGGCAGGTGCGGGCGTATGGAGTCGAGTCTCGCCGCCGGGCCGCCGTTCGCGCCCGTTCCGGCGCCAGCGCCCGGCCCCCCTCCCGCCGCTTGGCTCTGCGCCGCCTGGGGAGTCACACCGCTCGTCGTCATAGCGCACAGACTAGAGCGGCCACCTCGCTGAATCCAGACCAGGTTACCGGCAGGTAATCGACGATCAGACCACGGTGAGCGGGAGCAGCTTCTTCCCGGTCGGGCCGATCTGGATCTCGGTCTGCATCTGGGGGCAGACGCCGCAGTCGAAGCACGGGGTCCACCGGCAGTCGTCCACCTCGACCTCGCGCAGCGCGTCCTGCCAGTCCTCCCACAGCCATTCGCGGTCGAGGCCGGAGTCCAGGTGGTCCCAGGGCAGCACCTCGACCTGGTCGCGCTCGCGGGTGGTGTACCAGGCCACGTCGACCGGCTCGTCCTTGAGCGCGCGCTCGGCGGCCTGCATCCAGCGCTCGTAGGAGAAGAACTCGCTCCAGCCGTCGAAGCGGCCGCCGTCCTCGTAGACGGCGCGGATGACCTTGCCGATCCGCCGGTCGCCGCGGGAGAGCAGGCCCTCGACGATGCCGGGCTTGCCGTCGTGGTAGCGGAAGCCGATGGCGCGGCCGTAGTCGCGGTCGGCGCGGATCGCGTCGCGCAGCCTGGCCAGGCGTGCGTCCGTCTCCTCGGCGCCGAGCTGTCCGGCCCACTGGAAGGGGGTGTGCGGCTTGGGCACGAAGCCGCCGATGCTGACGGTGCAGCGGATGTCGCGGCTGCCCGAGGCTTCGCGGCCGGCCTTGATGACGTTGCGGGCCATCTCGGCGATCTGCAGCACGTCCTCGTCGGTCTCGGTGGGCAGGCCGCACATGAAGTACAGCTTGACCTGGCGCCAACCCGCCGAGTAGGCGGCGCTGACCGTGCGAATCAGGTCTTCCTCGCTGACCATCTTGTTGATGACCTTGCGGATCCGCTCGCTGCCGCCCTCGGGCGCGAACGTCAGGCCGCTGCGACGGCCGTTGCGGGACAGCTCGTTGGCCAGGTCGATGTTGAACGCGTCGACCCGGGTGGAGGGCAGCGAGAGCGAGGTGTTCGTGCCCTCGTACCGGTCGGCCAGGCCCTTGGCGATGTCCGCGATCTCGCTGTGGTCGGCGGAGGAGAGCGAGAGCAGGCCGACCTCTTCGTATCCGGTGGCGGACAGGCCGCGCTCGACCATCTCGCCGATGCCGGTGATCGAGCGCTCGCGCACCGGCCGGGTGATCATGCCGGCCTGGCAGAACCGGCAGCCGCGGGTGCAGCCGCGGAAGATCTCGACCGACATGCGCTCGTGCACGGTTTCCGCCAGCGGGACCAGCGGCTGCTTCGGGTACGCCCACTCGTCCAGGTCCATGACCGTGTGCTTCGACACGCGCCACGGCACGCCCGGCCGGTTCGGCACCACGCGCTTGATCCGGCCGTCCGGCAGGTATTCGACGTCGTAGAAGCGCGGGATGTACACGCCGCCACTGTGTCCATCGTTAATACTCTGCGCGAGGCGCATCAGCAGCTCGTCGCGGCCGCCCGGCCTGCCCTCGGCCTTCCAGGCGCGCACGATGTCGGTGATCGTGAGCACCGCCTGCTCGCCGTCGCCGAGCACGGCCGCGTCGATGAAGTCCGCGATCGGCTCGGGGTTGAAGGCGGCGTGGCCGCCGGCGATGACCACCGGGTGCGACTCGTCGCGGTCCTTGGCCTCCAGCGGGATGCCGGCCAGGTCCAGCGCGGTGAGCAGGTTGGTGTAGCCGAGTTCAGTGGAGAAGGAGACGCCGAACAGGTCGAACGCGCCGACCGGCCGGTGCCCGTCCACGGTGAACTGGGGTACGTCGTGCTCGCGCATCAGCGCTTCGAGGTCCGGCCAGACCGAGTAGGTGCGCTCGGCCAGCACGCCCTCGCGCTCGTTGAGCACCTCGTAGAGGATCATGGTGCCCTGGTTGGGCAGGCCGACCTCGTAGGCGTCGGGGTACATCAGCGCCCAGCGCACGTCGCAGGCGTCCCAGTCCTTCACCGTGGAGTTCAGTTCGCCGCCGACGTACTGGATCGGCTTGCGCACGGAGGGCAGCAGGGCTTCTAGACGGGGCCAGACGGAGTTCACCACCGTCCCAGGCTACCTGGTCCGGCGGAGCCTATCTGGTCGAGCGCAGCCTGACGTTCTCCAGCAGGCCGACGGCGATGAAGTTGGCGAACATCGAGGAGCCGCCGTAGGAGACGAACGGCAGCGGGATCCCGGCCACCGGCATGATCCCGAGCGTCATCCCGATGTTCTCGAAGGTCTGGAAGGTGAACCAGCACAGCACGCCGGCCGCCAGCAGCAGCGGGAAGGGCTCGGTGGCCAGGCGGGCGATCGCGCAGGCGCGCCAGAGCAGCACCGCGAACAGCGCGATGATCAGCAGGCCGCCGACCAGGCCGAGCTCCTCCCCGGCGACCGTGAACACGAAGTCGGTCTGCTGCTCGGGCACGAACTGGCCGTTGGTCTGCGCGCCGTGGAAGAGGCCCTGGCCGAAGATGCCGCCGGAGCCGATCGCCAGCCGCGCCTGGTGCGTGTTGTAGCCGACGCCCTGCGGATCGAGGTTGGGGTCGGCGAACGCGGCGAACCGGTTGACCTGGTGCGCGGCCAGCAGGTGCAGCTTGACGATCGCGACCACGCCGCCGGACGCGGCGATCGTGAGCAGCGCGAGCACCCGCAGCCGGACGCCGGAGACCACGATCATGCCGACCACGGTCGCCACGATGACCATGGTGGTGCCCAGGTCGGGCAGCAGCGCGATCAGGCCCATCGGCGCGGCGGCGGCCAGCAGCGCGAGGCACAGCAGCCGGGCGGAGGGCACGTCCCCGGGTCGGCGCGCGTCGAAGACCGGGGCGAGCAGGTCGGGGGCGCGCCGGACGGTGGGCCGGGCCGCCAGCGTCATCGCCACCGCCATCACGACGCCCACCTTGGCGAATTCGGCGGGCTGGATGGAGAAACCGGCGCCGAGTTCGATCCAGGAGCGGGCGCCGTTGACGGTCGAGCCGAGCGGGGAGAGCACCGCGAACAGGCCGAGGACGGCGAACAGGTACACCGCCGGGGTCAGCGCGCGCATCCGCTTGTGGTCGAGGGCGCTGACCGCGACGGCCAGGACGAGGCCGACGCCGAGGTTCAGCAGGTGGCGCTTGAGGAAGTACTGCGGATCGCCGCCGGTCAGCGCGCTGCGTTCCCGCGTGGCGGACCAGACCAGGACCGCACCGATCAGGGCGAGCGCGACCGCGGATCCGGCCAGCGGCCAGTCGAACCGGCGCAGCGCTCCGCCGCGGCGGGCGGCGGCCCGCACGCGTTCGGTCGGGGATTCGGCCGGCGCGACGGCGACTGCGGGGACGCCGGCCTTCTCACCGATGATCATGTGGCTGTTCCCACTCGGTACGGGATCCCTCTGGACCAGTTCGCGCGGTAGAGCTCTGCGAAGCGTCGTTCCGGGAGGAAGTACGCGGCGGCGGGGAGGACCGGTGGCGCCGTGTGAATTGAGGGGGCGCCGTGCAGCGAGGGCAGGACCGCGGAGACTCCGTATGCCGGCGGCGGGAGGTATGGCGGCGGGAGGATCTGGTCCGCGGGAGTGACCAGCGTGCCGTCCGAGCGGATCTGCGGAAGCGACGCGGGGGGCTGCGGCAGCATGGCGGCCTGCGGGTCGATCGCGCCCTTCTGGACGCCGTACAGCGCCTCCTCGATCTTCTCCACCGCCGGGCCCGAGGTCATCGCGCCCTGCCCACCCTGCGAGACCATCATCGCGACCGCGTACTGCGGGTGGTTCGCCGGGAGGAACGAGGCGAACACGGAGGTGGCCTGCTTGCCGTAGACGTCCGCGGTCCCGGTCTTCGCGCCGACCGCGATCTTGTCCAGCGGCCAGCCGCCGAACACGCCCGACGCGGTGCCTTCCTGCGCTACGCCCTCGAAGGCGTTCACCAGGAACGAGCGCGCGGCCGGCGAGACCGGCACGTGCCCGACCACCTTCGGCTGATACGTCGCGACCACGTGCCCGTCCGGGGAGATGACCGCCTTCTCCAGGTGCGGCTGGTAGAGCGTCCCGCCGTTGGCCAGCGCCGAGTAGGCGCGCGCGAGTTGCAGCGGAGTGACCAGGATGCCGCCCTGGCCGATCGCCTCGATCACGGCGTCGCCGCCGCGGAACTGCCAGCCGTCCTGGCAGTTCTCGTACGCGATCTGCTTGAGGTACGCGGCGCGGGTCGGGTCGGAGGCGGCCACCTCGGGATAGCCGGTCTGCGCGCGGCGGCACCAGACGTCCTTCATCTGCTTCCAGGTGGCCAGCTTCTCCTGGCGGGTCTGCACGTCGCCGCCGGCCTCGCCGGGCAGGTCGATCCCGGTCGCGCGGCCGAAGCCGTACTGCGCGGCCATGGTCTGGACCGGGTCGGCCGGGTGCGCGACCGGGCGGTTGCCGCCGTCGTGCAGCCACATCTGGTAGGCGGCGCGGTAGAACACCGTGTCGCAGGAGACTTCGATGGTGCGCTTGAGCGAGATGGGGCCGAAGGCCTCGCCCTCGAAGTTGTGGAAGGACTGGCTGCCGACCTCGAAGGAGGGCGAGCAGTCGTAGGTGCCGTGCGCCGGGAAGCCGTCTTGGAGCATCGCCGAGGCGGTGACCAGCTTGAACGTCGAACCGGGGGCGAACTGGCCCTGATACGCGCGGTCGAGCAGCGGGACGCCGGCGTTCGGGTCGGTCAGGTGCGCGTAGTCGGCCGCGCTGATCCCGCCGCTCCACACGGTCGGGTCGTAGCTCGGATAGGTGGCCATCGCGACCACTCCGCCGGTATTCACGTCGAGCACGACGACCGCGCCCGAGTCGGCCTTGTAGTGCGCGCTGCTGTTCTTGTCCCAGCCGCCGCGCGCTGACTTGATCGCCGCGGCGAGCTGCTGTTCGGCGACGGCCTGAATGTGCGCGTCGAGGGTGGTGACCACGTCGTCGCCGGCGACCGGTGCGGTGGAGGAGACGGTGCGTACGGCGCGGCCGAGGTTGTCGACCGCCACCTCGGACGCCCCGGAGACGCCGCGCAGCTCCTTGTCATAGGTCTGCTCAAGACCGGAGCGGCCGACCATGTCCGTGGGCTGATAGGTGGAACCGGGGGCGCTCAGCTCGTCCGGGCTGACCGGGGAAAGGTAGCCGAGTACCTGCGAGGCCTGGACGCCGTATGGCTCGGGGTAGGCGCGCTGCGCGGCGGGCACGACCGCGATTCCGGGGAACTGGTCGTGCTCCTCCATGATCTTGACGGCGAGCGGGGGCGGCACGTCCTGCGCGACCGGGATCGGCTGGTACGGCGAGCCGGTCCAGCAGGGCTGGGAAACCGTCGGCGAGCAGAGCCTGGCGCGCTGCTCGAGCTGCGCCACGGGTACGCCGAGGGTGCCGGCGAGCCGTTCGAGCACGGCCTTGCCCTGGTGCGGCTGCTGCGTCAGCGTGCTGAGGTCGACGGTGACTTCGAGCACGGTGCGGTTGTCCACCAGCGGCCGGCCCTGGTCGTCGAGGATCGAGCCGCGCACCGCCGCGGTCGCCACCGTGCGCAGGTCGTTGGCCGCGGCCGCCTGCTGGAACTGCGGCCCGGAGCGCACCTGGAGGTACCAGAGCCGGACACCGAGCGTGCACAGCAGGGCCAGCACCAGCACCTGCACGACGGACACGCGGCTGCGCGCGAGTTGCGGCACGGACAACGGACGGTTCACACCCTCTCGGCCTCGGAACGCAGCCCGGGGCTGGTGTGCGCCGGGCCGGGGAAAACGGGGCCCTGGACGGCGTTGCCGACCGGGGCGAGGTATCGGGCGCCCGCGCCGCCCGCGCGGCGGGCCAGGGCGGCCAGGCCGGGAACGACCAGGGGCGTGGCGACGGCGGTGTACAGCGCGGCGGCGCCGAGGGCGAGCAGCAGGCCGGGGCGGGAAAGGCCGATGCCGTCGCCGAGCGCCAGGCCGATCACGGTGTTGAGGATCAGGGCGAGCGCGGCGTAGCAGCCGGCCCGGAAGCTGGTGCGCAGCGCGGAGCGGCGCACCTCGCGGGCGGCGCGGCCGGCGAGTGCGCCGACGACAGTCAGCACCAGGGCGTGCCGTCCGACCGCGCCGAGTGAGGGCGGCGCGAGGTCCTGGATGAGGCCGACCAGGAAGCCGGCCGCCGCGCCGCTGGCGGTCCCCCACTCGGCGGCGAGGGCCAGTGTGACGAGCAGGACCAGATCGGGCACCGCGTAGGGCAGGTGTAGCTTCGGCACGACGGATGACTCGAGCGTGAGCGCGAGGATCGCGGCGGCAGCGGTCAGCGCGGCACGCAGCAGGGTTCGCATGGTCTCCTGACCTCTTCCGGCGCGGTATGGGCTGCTATGGCTGCGTCGCGCTGGCTGACTGGAGGTCAGATGCAGCGGGTCCCGGCACCATCGCGTCGCGCGGGTCTGTCCGCGGAGGCTGCACAACCACGGCCACTGTGTCGACGGACGTCGCGTTGACGTACGGGGCAACCAACACCGTGCGCGTCAGCGCGCCAGGCGTCGAAACGACCTGACGCACCGTCCCGACCGGCACTCCGGGCACGAATGGCGTGTCACCGGCCGAGCCGAGGGTGACGACCACGGCACCCGGCTTGACCTCGAGCTGCGGGTCCAGGAATTCGACGCGCAGCGTATGCGGGTCCTGACCGGTCGCGGTGCCGATGGTGCCGGAACCGGCGAGCCGGACCCCGACCGTGGAGGCCGGGTCCACGGCCAGCAGCACGGTCGCGGTGTACGGGCCGACCGCGGTGGTGCGGCCGACCAGCCCGTCGCCGGTGACGACGGTCTGGTTCTCGGAGATGCCGTCGCGCGCCCCGGCGTCGATCGTGGCCGACCAGGTTCCGTCCTGGGCGGGGGAAAGGCCGACCAGCCGCGCGGGCACGGTCTTCAGGCCGCCGAGCGCGGTCAGCCGCAGCAGCTTGTCGAGCTGGTCGGCCCGTGTGCGGTTCTGCGGACCGGTCTCCAGCTGCGCCTTGAGCGCGGCGACCTGCGCGTTGAGCTGCGTGATGCGCTGCTGGTCCGCGGCCGAGTGGCCCCAGCCGCTCAGCAGTGACCCGACGCCGCGCATCCCGCTGTCCGCGGCGCGCTGCACCGGTCCGAGCACGGACTGGCCGACGGAGCGGACCTTGCCCAGCGGGCCCGGCGCGCCGGGGCGGTCGCCGTGCGCGTCGACGGTGATCAGCGCGAAGCCGGCCAGCAGCAGCCCGACCAGCACGATCCGGGTACGGCGCGTGTCACGCATATAGCGGCGTCCTTCATGCCCGCACTCCCCCGGTCACCTGCGGCTCTGCGCACCGAGCACCGGCTGCAGCGCGTCGAACTCGTCCACGCAGCGGCCCGAGCCGAGCACCACCGAGTCCAGCGGGTTCTCCGCGATCAGCACCGGCATCCCGGTCTCCCGGCGCAGCCGCTGATCCAGCCCGCGCAGCAGCGCGCCGCCGCCGGTGAGCACGATGCCGCGGTCCATGATGTCGCCGGACAGCTCGGGCGGGCACTTGTCCAGGGTGTCCTTGACCGCGTCCACGATCGCGGCCACCGGCTCGTCGATCGCGCGGCGCAGCTCGGTGGAGGTCAGCACGATGACCTTCGGCAGGCCGGAGACCAGGTCCCGGCCGCGCACCTCGGCGTGCAGCTCGGAGTCCTGGTCGTCGGCCGAGCCGATGGTGATCTTCAGCTCCTCGGCGGTGCGCTCGCCGAGCAGCATCGAGTACTCCTTCTTGGCGTACTGGATGATCGCGTTGTCCAGCTCGTCCCCGGCGGTGCGGATGGAGGAGGCGGTCACGATGCCGGCGTAGGAGATGACCGCGACCTCGGTGGTGCCGCCGCCGATGTCCACCACCATGTTCCCGGTGGCCTCCTGGATCGGCAGGCCGGCCCCGATCGCTGCGGCCATCGGCTCCTCGATCAGGTGCACCTGGCGGGCGCCCGCGGCGTCGGCGGCGTCCTCGACCGCGCGCCGCTCGACCCCGGTGATCCCGCTCGGCACGCAGATGACCACGCGCGGCTGGGCGAGCAGCCGGCGGTGGTGCACCTTGCGGATGAAGTACCGCAGCATCCGCTCGGCAATCTCGAAGTCGGCGATGACCCCGTCTTTGAGCGGGCGGATGGCGACGATGTTGCCGGGGGTGCGGCCCATCATCTTCTTCGCCTCGGCGCCGACCGCGAGCACCGCCCCGTTGTGCGTGTTGACCGCGACGACCGAGGGTTCGTTGAGCACGATCCCCTTGCCGCGCACGTAGACCAGCGTGTTCGCCGTTCCGAGGTCCACCGCGATGTCACGGCCGACGACCGACATGCCCATATTCGTACCAGTTACCTTCCGCGATCACCCACGCCCGTCTTCAGACAGTACGGGTGCTTCCCGCCGATTCGCGGCAAGGAAACGGAGGTTCCACCGGACGAGGGACCGGATCTGGTCTGGTTGGAGTGACCGGGAAGCGGGTGCTTCCCGGTCCGCCTCAGCCCTGCTCGGGGAAGAAGAGCTTGATCTCGCGCTCGGCGGAGGCGGGCGAGTCCGAGCCGTGCACCAGGTTCTGCACCACGGTGGTGCCGATGTCGGTGGCCAGGTCGCCGCGGATGGTCCCGGGCGCGGCCTTGACCGGGTCGGTGGCGCCGGCGAGGGTGCGGAAGGCCTCGATGCAGCGGTGCCCCTCGATGATCATGGCGACGACCGGTCCGGACATCATGAAGGAGACCAGCGGCTCGAAGAAGGGCTTGCCCTCGTGCTCGGCGTAGTGCTCCTCGACCAGTTCGCGGGGCAGCGCCCGCAGGTCCAGCGCGACCACTCTGATCCCCTTGGCTTCGATCCGCCGGATGATCTCCCCGGTCAGCGCGCGGCGCACGCCGTCCGGCTTCACCAGCACGAGCGAGCGTTCCACGGGGGTCGCCACCATCATCTCCTCAAGCAGTCGCGCGACGTCTGATTCGACGTCTGTGGTTCTCTCGATGGTATGACCCGGATCAGCGGGTCTTCACTCCAGGACGCTCTGTAGAAGTTGGCGCTTCGGTGTCGGCTTCGGGGTCCGCTTCGGCGGTCTGCCCGTCCGATCCGGCGTCCTGATCGGCCATCCGCTGCGCCTTGATCTGCTCCGCCTTCGCGCCGAAGTGCAGTCCGGCCCACCAGATGGCGGTGAAGATGACGCCGAGCACGAACATGTCGGTGACCAGGAATCCGGCCGCGATGAAGCCGATCTGCAGCGCCCACCCGACGCCGTACGCCCAGCGGTAGCGCATCATTCCGGACAGCAGGATGCACACGCCGCCTAGGACGACGGCGACGATCCAGTCGTCGGAAGGGTGCAGCTTCGCCGCGACCAGACCGAAGAACAGGGCGATGAACGCCTCGAAGACGAGTACGGAGGCGGCCATCCGGCGCATCGGATCGCCCTTTCTGCTTCAGTGACCGAGGCTGACCTGTCGGCCGTTCGAACCTCCATTGAAGCAGTCGCGCCGCTACCTCTCGCACACGGCCTAGTGGCGCAGCAACCGCCCGGCCTCGCCCGCGGTGACCACGGAACCGGTGATCAGGACGCCGGTGCCGCCGAGCGAGGCGTCCGGCACCCCCTCCTCGGCCAGGCCGATCGCCCGCTCGATCGCGTCGTCGAGCCGGTCCACCGCGGTGACCCGGTCCGGACCGAACACGTCCCCGGCGATCGCGGCCAGTTCGGCGACCGGCATCGCGCGCTCGGTGGAGTTGCGGGTGACCACCACCTCGGCCAGTACCGGTTCGAAGGCCTCGAGCACGCCGCGCACGTCCTTGTCCCGCATCGCCGCGACCACGCCGACGAGGTGGTCGAAAGAGAACTCCTCGGCGACGGCCTCCGCGGTGGCCAGCGCGCCGCCGGGGTTGTGCGCGGCGTCGATCAGGACGGTCGGGCTGCGGCGCACCACCTCCAGCCGGCCCGGCGAGCGGACCGCGGCCATGGCCTCGCGCACGATCTGCGGCTCCAGCGTGCCGCCGCCCTGGCCCGCGCCGAGGAAGGCCTCGACGGCGGCGATGGCGCAGGCGGCGTTGTGCGCTTGGTGCGCGCCGTACAGCGGGAGGTAGACGTCGTCGTACTCCTGCGAGAGACCCTTGATGACGAGCTGCTGGCCGCCGACCGCGAGCTGACGGTCCATCACGCCGAACTCGATGCCCTCGCGGGCCACGGTCGCGCCGACCTCGGCGGCCTGCCGCAGCAGCACCTGCGCGGCCTCCAGCGGCTGCTGGGCGAGCACGACCAGCGCGCCGGCCTTGATGATCCCGGCCTTCTCCCAGGCGATGTCCTCGACCGCGTCGCCGAGCAGGTGGGTGTGGTCGAGCGAGATCGGGGTGACCACCGCGACCTGCGCGTCGATCACGTTGGTCGAGTCCCAGGTGCCGCCGAGCCCGACCTCGACGACCGCGGCGTCCACCGGGGCGTCCGCGAAGGCCGCGTAGGCCATGCCGGTGATCATCTCGAAGAAGGAGAGCGGGAAGGGCTGGCGCTTGTCCACCAGTTCGGCGAACGGCTGCACGTCCCGGTACACCTCGACGAACCGCTCGCGGCTGATCGGCTCGCCGTCGAGGCAGATCCGCTCGCGCATCTCCTCCAGGTGCGGGCTGGTGTAGCGGCCGGTGCGCAGGTTCAGCGCGCGCAGCAGTTCGTCGATCATCCGCGCGGTGGTGGTCTTGCCGTTGGTGCCGGTGATGTGGATCGACGGGTAGGAGCGCTGCGGCGAGCCGAGCACGTCCACGAGGTCTTCGATCCGGTCCCGTGAGGGTTCGAGCCTGGTCTCCGGCCAGCGCCGCAGCAGCTCCCCCTCGACCGCCCGGTACTCCGCCTCGATCCCGTCCTGCCCCTGTCGCGCGCTCATGGGCTCATCTTCTCTTACTGCGCGACTGGATTCTTCCGCGCGGCCGGGACGCGCGCGCCCGCCTTCTGACCGACCGCCTTGTTACCGCCCGCCTTCTGACAGCGCGGGCAGAAGTACGACGATCGGTTCATGAAGGCGACGCGGGTGATCGGCGTGGTGCAGCGGCCGCACGGCAGGCCGGCCTGGCCGTAGGCGTTGAGGGAGCGGGAGAAGTAGCCTGACTCGCCGTTGACGTTGACGTACAGCGAGTCGAACGACGTGCCGCCGACCTCCAGCGCCTCGGCCATCACCTCGCGGGCGGCGGCGAGCAGCCGCTTGGCCTCGGGCCGGGTCAGCGAGGTTCCTGGCCGCTCGAAGTGCAGCTTGGCGCGCCACAGCGCCTCGTCGGCGTAGATGTTGCCGACCCCGCTGATCAGCGACTGGTCGAGCAGCGCGCGCTTGATGCCGGTGCTCTTGGCGCGCAGCGCGGCGAGGAACTTCGCGTCCTGGAACTCGGCGTCCAGCGGATCGCGGGCGATGTGCGCGATCGGTGCCGGGACGCCGTCCTTGAGCGGCTCGAGGCTGAGGCCGCCGAAGGTGCGCTGATCGACGAAGCGCAGCTCGGGACCGTCGTCGGTGAACGTCACCCGTACGCGCAGGTGGATCTCGTCCGGGGCGCCGACCGGCTGGATGAGCAGCTGGCCGCTCATGCCGAGGTGGCCGAGTACCGCCTCATCCTCTCCGAGCGGAATCCACAGGTACTTGCCGCGCCGCTGCGCGACGCCGAGGGTGCGACCGACGAGTCTGGAGGCGAAGTCGTCCGGGCCGGCGACGTGTCGCCGGATCGCCCGGGGGTGCAGCGCCTCGACGGTCGCGACCGTGCGTCCCGCCGTCCAGCGCTCCAAGCCCCGGCGGACGACCTCGACTTCAGGCAGCTCCGGCATCGGGTTCCGCCTTCGCCGAGCCGTAGACCGCGCGGATGGCCCGGTAGGCGTGCTCCGCGGCGATCTGCTCGGCGACCTTCTTCGAGCGGCCGCGGCCGGACGGGTACTCCTTGTCCGCGACCCGCACCCGGGCCTCGAAGAACTTGTCGTGGTCCGGGCCGTCCTCGGTGACCAGATACACCGGCACGCCGAGCCCGTGCTCGGCGGTCAGCTCCTGCAGCGAGGTCTTCCAGTCCAGGCCCGCGCCGAGGCCCGCGGAGGCCTCGATCAGCCCGTCGAAGAGCCGGTGGATGAGGGCCCCTGCGGTCTCCAGGTCGTGGTCCAGGTAGACCGCGCCGATCAGCGCCTCCATGGTGTCGGCGAGGATCGAGGACTTGTCCCGGCCGCCGGTGGCCTCCTCGCCCTTGCCCAGGCGCAGAAACTCCCCGAGCCCGAGCGAGCGGGCCACGTCCGCGAGCGCGCGCGAGTTGACCACGTGCGAGCGGAACTTGGCCAGCTGCCCCTCGGGCAGGTCGGGGTGCGTGTCGTACAGCGTGCTTGTGACGACAAGGCCGAGTACCGAGTCGCCGAGGAACTCGAGGCGCTCGTTGGTCGGCACATTGCCGTTCTCGTAGCTGAACGACCGGTGGGTCAGCGCGCGCTCGAGCAGCTTCGCGTCAAGCGGAACGCCGAGCCGCTGCTCCAGCACGGCCGGGGGCACCTGGGAATCGGTCACGAGCGGCTTCCAGCCGTCAGACTGCGACGACCTGGCGCTTGTTGTAGGTGCCGCAGTTCTCGCACAGCGTGTGCGGGAGCTTGGTCTCGCCGCAGCGGTCGCAGTTGGCCAGGGTCAGCGGCGCGGCCTTCCACTGGGCACGCCGCGAACGGGTGCGGCTGCGGGACTTCTTGCGCTTCGGAACGGCCACGGTTCGAACTCTCCTGGTGATCGCCCGCCGCAGGCCGCCAAGCCGGCAGCGGGTAGGGAAAAACTGCTGCGATTTTACCGTGCCCCGCGAGGATCCCGGGGCTCGCGTTTCCGCGTGGAGCCGCTCGACGGGCCGACCGGCTCCTTCTTGCTCAGACGACTGTACTGGACAGCGCCGACTGGTACTTACCTACTGCGTCGTACTGCTGATTTACCCGCCGTTCCCGCGCTGTTGGCCGGATTCGGCGGATTCCGGGCCGCCCGGCAGGCCGCCCTGCGCCAGGCTGCTCAGCGCCGCCCAGCGCGGGTCCACGGTCTCGTGCCCGTGGTCCGGGTCGTCGGCCAGCCTGGCGCCGCACTGAGCGCACAACCCCGGGCAGTCCTCCTCGCACAGCGGCTGAAGCGGCAGTTCCAGCATCACCGCGTCGTGCACCAGCGGGCCGACGTCGATCAGGTCCTCCACCACGCGCTGGGCCTCTTCCGCCTCCTCGGCGGTCAGGTCCTCGAGGTCGTAGTAGAACAGCTCCTGGAACTCGGCGTCGAGGTCCACCTCGACCGGGTCGAGGCAGCGCACGCACTCCCCGACCAGCGAGCCGGAAACCCGTCCGGTGGCCAGTATGCCTTCCACCACCGACTCGACCCGCAGGGTGAGCCGCAGATCCGCGCCCTCGGCCGAGTAGAGGCCGTCGAGCGTGGCCGCCTTCTCGCCGCCGAGCAGGTCCGCGGCCGGCAGGTCCCGGTCGAACTCGCGCATCGCTCCGGGGCGACGGCCGAGCTCCCGCGCGTCGAAGACGAACGGGGACCGCGCGTCGAGACGGCGTGGCTTGGGTGCGGCAGGCATGACGGCTTCCAGCTCGAGGGGGTGGGGTGGTCGAGCAGACGATTCGACGTAGCGCGACCGGCCGTCCAGAGTAGCAAAAAGCTGGGCCGTTCGAGGAACGGCCCAGCTCAGCGAGGATCGGCTCGGTTTAGCGGCCGTATCCGTCGTGCTGGAACTGCCGCACGTCGATCAGGCCGGTGTCGAAGTACGAGGTCTCGTCGGCCGGGTACTGCGACGGCGGGGCCTGGCGCTGCGCCGGCGGCTGACCGTACTGCCCGGACTGGTGGCCGTAGTCGTCGCCGTACTCGGAGCCGTAGCCGCCGCCCTGCGGGTCGGTGTGGAACTCACCGGTGCCGTACCCGTGGGCCGCGCCCTGGTCGTACGCACCCTGCTCGTAGCTGTAGCCGTCGTGCTGGTCCGAGCCGTACGCACCCGCGGCCGCGTAGTCGCCCTGCCGCTCCGGGTACCCCTCGCCGTACTCGTGCTGCTCGTACGGGCGCTCCGCCTCGGCGAAGGCGTCCACGGTGAAGTCCTGGCTCTCGTACCCGTCGAAGGAGCCCTCCCCGCCGGAGAAGTCCCGCGAGCGGCGGCGCTCCTCGGCGACCGCGTCCTGCTCTTCGACGTGCCGGCCGAGCTCCTCCATCGGGTTGCTGCTGCCGCGCATCTTCTCGCGACCGCGGCCGACCGCCTGGATGGTCTTGGTGAGCACCACCTCGAAGTTGGCCAGCTTCTGGTCGACCCAGTCCTCGGCCTCGGCGCGCATCTGCTCGGCCTCGCGCCTGGCCTCGGCCAGGATGCGCTCGGCCGCGCCGCGCGCCTCCCGGGACACGTCGGTGTTCCCGATGATGGACTCGCGCTCGCTGCGGGTGCGCTCGAGCAGCCGCTCTGCCTCGCGGCGGCCGTCTTCGAGCACGGACTCGCGGTCGGCGAGCACCCGGCGGGCATGGTCCATCTCTTCCGGAAGCCCCCGCCGCAGGTCGTCGAGCAGCTCGAGCACCTGGGCGCGGTTGATCACACACGAGGCCGACATCGGCATAGCGCGTGCGCTCTCCACGATCTCGATGAGTTCGTCGATCTTGGCATTCACGTCCACCGGACTGGCACTCCCTGTTTCACGGGCGGCGCCCGGAAGCGGGCGTCCCGCCAACGGTACCCCGTACGGCTCAGTGTGCGAGTGCCGCGCCGGGAATGGCTGCTCTGCCGTGAATGGCGCTATCGCCGGTAATGCCCGAAAGGCTAGCTATAGATATGACGTACCGTCACGTATCGGTCACTTATCACGCACCTCAGTGGTGCGTTACTTGCGCAGACGCTCGATCAAACGCTCCAACACCGCGTCGGGAACCAGGCCCGCCACATCCCCGCCGAGCGCGCAGACCTCCTTGATCAACGAGGAGGACAGGAAGCTGTAGAGCGGGTTGGTGGCCACGAAGAGCGTCTCGACGTCGGCCAGCCGGTGGTTCATCTGGGACATCTGCAGCTCGTAGTCGAAGTCACCGACCGCGCGCAGGCCCTTGACGATGCCCCGGATGCCGCGCTCCCGGCAGAAGTCGACCAGCAGCCCGTCGACGACCTCGACCTTGACGTTGGGCAGGTGCGCGGTGACCTCGCGCAGCATGTCCATCCGCTCGCCGTAGGGGAACAGGCCGTTCTTGCCGGCGTTCTTGCCGACCGCGACGACCACCTCGTCGAACAGCTGCGCCATCCGGCCGATCACGTCGAGGTGGCCGTTGGTCACGGGATCGAAGGAGCCGGGACACGCCACGCGGCACGGCTTCGACTTCTCCGGGAGGCCGGGATTGGGGTCCACGAGACAGTCCTTGTCATCGTCGGCAGTGCCTGATTGCTCGCCGCACCCGGACGGGGCTTCAGGGCGGCTGTAGCCCGGCGGCGGGAGAGAAGCTGCGCTTCACCGCCGCCGGTCTTTCGCCGCCGCCCCGTCCGGGTGCGGCGAGCTGGTTTGGCGGCGACCGTACCAGACCGTGCCCTCGCCGTACGCGCGGGACCGCAGGGCGCCGAACCCCGCAGGCCAGTGCCATTCGGGACCGCGCGAAGCGCGCTCTACCGCGACCATCGCGCCGGGGGCGATCCAGCCGTTGTCCGCGAGCGCGACCAGCACCGCGGCCAGATCCTCGGCGGGCATCGCGTACGGCGGGTCGAGGTACACGAGGTCGTACGGTTCGTCCGCGCACGGGGTCGCGGCGAGGTGCTCGACCCGCTCGATCGCGATGCGCGCGCCGGGCAGACCGAGCGTGTCGAGGTTCGCGTGCATGACGCGGACCGCCGCGCGATCCGAATCGACCAGCAGCGCGGCACCGGCACCGCGGGACAGCGCTTCGAGCCCGACCGCTCCGGAGCCCGCGTAGAGGTCGAGGACCCGCAGTCCGCCGAAGCCGTTGAGGGCGGCGTCGAGCGCGGAGAAAAGGCCCTCGCGGGTGCGGTCGGAGGTGGGTCGGGTGCTGCGGCCGTCAGGCACGGCGAGGCGTCGCCCCCGCGCGCTCCCGGCGATGATGCGTGTCATGGCGCCGATTCTGCCCGTATGCACCTGGTGAATGCGTAATGGAGGCCGTGGTGACGTCCTCTGGCTCCGTTGGGCGCTCAGGACTTCTCGAGGAACGTCGCCCGATCGGAGGTGACCAACGCGGCGACCGCGGCGGCGAGCGCGGGTTCCCCGGTCAGCTCCGGGTCGCGATCCACCAGCTCGGTCGCGGCCTCGCGGGCGTCGCGAAGGATGTCCTCGTCGTGCAGGACGCGGAGCAGTTTGAGCGAGGAGCGGCGCCCGGACTGGCTCGCGCCCAGCACGTCGCCCTCCCGGCGCTGCTCCAGGTCGATGCGGGAGAGCTCGAAGCCGTCGAGGGTTCCGGCGACCGCGTCGAGCCGCTCGCGCGCGGGCGAGTCGGCCGGTGCCTCGGTGACCAGCAGGCAGAGTCCGGGCGCCGTGCCGCGGCCGACCCGGCCGCGCAGCTGGTGCAGCTGCGAGACGCCGAAGCGGTCGGCGTCGAGTACGGCCATGACGGTCGCGTTGGGCACGTTGACGCCGACTTCGATGACGGTCGTCGCGACCAGCACGTCGACCTCGCCCGCGGCGAAGGCGGTCATCACCGAGTCCTTCTCTTCCGGCGGCAGCCTGCCGTGCAGCACACCGATGCGCAGACCGGCGAGCTGCTGCTCGTTCAGCTGCCGGGCCATGTCGACGACGGACAGCGGCGCTCGTGCTGCCGAGGCGGGCGAGGCGAGGTCGTCAAAGGAGAGCTGCGCCTGCCCTTCGAGCGCCGACTCGGCGTCCGCGTCGTCGTCGCCGTGACCGTGACCGTCGCTGGCGCTCTCGCCGTCACCGCGGTCGTCCGGGTCCGGTTCGTGTTGATTGCGCCGCCGCCTCGCCTTCGGTTGCTCATCGGTCTGCGCCTCATAGCCGCCCGCCTCGTCGCTGCCGGTCTCCGCGCCGTCCCCGATCCGCGGACAGACCACATAGGCCTGGTGCCCGGCGGCGACCTCCTCGCGGATCCGGTCCCAGGCGCGCGCGAGGTAGTGCGGCTTGTCGGCGGCGGGTACGACGAAGGTGGAGATCGGCGAGCGGCCGCGCGGCAACTCCGCGAGCACGGAGGTCTCCAGGTCGCCGAACACGGTCATGGCCACGGTGCGCGGAATCGGCGTCGCCGTCATCACGAGCAGGTGCGGAGGCTTCTCCGCCTTCGCGCGCAAGGCGTCGCGCTGTTCCACGCCGAATCGGTGCTGTTCGTCCACCACGACGAGGCCGAGGTCGGCGAACTGGACGGTGTCCTCGATCACCGCGTGCGTGCCGACCACGATCCCGGCCGCGCCGCTCGCCGCGTCGAGCAGGTTGGCGCGCCGTTCCTTCGCGCCCTGCGATCCGGTGAGCAGCGCGACACGGGTGCCGTCGGGATCGCCGTCGAGCTGGCCGGCGCGGGCGAGCGGGCCGAGCAGGTCGAGGATCGAGCGGTGGTGCTGCTGGGCCAGCACCTCGGTGGGCGCGAGCAGCACCGCCTGGCCGCCCGCGTCGACGACGGTCAACATGGCGCGCAACGCGACCACGGTCTTTCCCGAGCCGACCTCGCCTTGCAGCAGCCGGTGCATCGGGTGCGTGGCCGCCAGGTCCTGCTCGATCTGGCGGCAGACCTCGCGCTGACCGGCCGTCAGCTGGAAGGGCAGCCGTTCGTCGAAGCGGTCCAGCAGGCCGCCGGTGCGCACCGGCCTCGGCACGGCCGGCAGGGCGAGCGCGGCCCGGCGGCGCTGGGCCAGCACCACTTGCAGCGGCAGCGCCTCGTCCCACTTCAGCCGGTTCTTCGCGAGCTGATAATCCGAGCGCTCCTCGGGCCGGTGCACCTTCTCGAACGCCTCACGCAGGCCCAGCAGCCGGTGCCGGTCGCGCACCTGCTGCGGCAGCGGATCGGGCACGGACTTGAGGCTGTCGAGCGCGAGTCTGACGCAGGCTTGGATCTTGCGGGTCGAGAAGCCCGCGGTCGCCGGATAGAACGGGATCAGCTCGTTCGCGTAGCGCTCGGCCTCGGCCTCGGCGTCCTGGTCGTCCTTGAGCAGCTCGAACTCGGGCTGGGCGAGCTGGCGGTGCCTGCGGAACTCGGTGACCCGGCCGGAGAAGAGCCCCACGCGTCCCGGCCGCAGGTCCCGCTCCAGCCAGGGCTGGTTGAAGAAGGTGAGCGCGAGCGAGGAGGTGCCGTCGGTGACCGTGACCTCGGTCAGCGAGCCGCGGCGGCCCTTGAACGGGCGTTTGGCGACCTTCTCCACCTCGGCCAGCACGGTGACGTAGTCGTCGAGCGTCAGGCTCGCCAGGTCGCTGAGCTCGCCGCGCTTGGCGTACCGGCGCGGATAGTGCCGCAGCAGCTCACCGACCGTGCGCAGCTCGAGGTTGCGTTCGAGCACCTTCGCGGTACGCCCGCCGACCAGGTCTTTGAGGGGCTCGGCCAGAGGGTCGGCGGCACCGGCCGGACGCCCCCGGACCGTTTCGACCATCGCGCTCCTCGCTCCCGCCGTGCTCACTCCACCCCGATCAGCAGCGGCCAGCCGCCCTGGCCGCCCTCGTAGGCGACTACGTCCATCTCCGGCCTGGTCGCGTGTACACGTGCCCGCACGGCCTCGACCAGTTCCGCGGCGTCCAGGCGGGTTCCGTCCGGTCCGCCGGCGGCCTCGTCGAGCCCGTCACCGGTGACTAAGGTCACCATCTCACCGCCCGCCGACACCATGCGATCGACCACCGCGAGCGCCGCTTCCAGCAGGGTCGAGCGGATCAGCGCGACGTCGCCCTCGATGAAGCCGAGCACGTCGCCGGCGTGGCAGACCCCGGCCATGGTCCACGCGTCCTCCACGGCGACCTGGAGGGCGGCGTGCCGGGTGGCTCCGGCGGCGGCGGTCATGGCGACTATGTCGGCGTCGAAGCGGCGGCCCGGCTCGTGCACGGCTACCGCAGCGATGCCCTGCACCACGGCCTTGCTCGGTACGACGGCGACGCGGGCACCGGAGGAACCGCGGTGCACCTGCTCGGCAGCTGCGGACGCGGCGGCGAGGCCGTCCGGGTCGTTCACCAGAATGATGATCTCCTCGACCCCGGCGTCGGCGATGGCCCGGCTGAGCTGGGCGCTGTTCGGCGGGCGCCCACTGGGGCAGGCCAGCGGGATCGCTCCGGCCTCCGCGAACAGCTCCGCGATGCCGGGTCCGGGCGCGGCGGCGAGTACTGCGCGGCCTGGCGCGGCGCGGTAGTGCGGGGCGGCTGCGGTGTGGCCGGCTGGCTGCGGTTCGGCGGAGTGCGCGCCGATCAGCTCTCCGTCCGATGCGGTACCGCTTAGCGTTTCGACGGAGCAGTTGGCCAGTGCGGTTACGCGTAGGTCGTAGGGCTTACCGAGCCGGATCCCGGCCTCGATAGCCGGTCCCGGCTGGTCTACGTGGATGTGTACGCGGTAAGCACCGTCGCCGCCTGCGATCACCAGCGAGTCGCCATCGCCCTGTTCACAGAGCTCTTCGAGCGTGGTGCGCAGCTGCGCGAGCTGCGGCTCGCTCGTCTCGAGCATGTAGAGGACCTCGAAGGACGGGGACGCGACCGGCTCGGTACGGGCGGCTCCGTTGCTCATGGCCGAGACAACCCTCGGCGGAACACGCACACGCCCCACTCTTACCGCACGCGTGGGGTCGTAACCGCCGAGCAGTGCGGCGAGTACGTCGAGCAGGATGCACACGCCGCGACCACCGGCGTCGACGACGCCCGCTTGGCCAAGCACCGGCAGCTGCGAGGGTGTGAGGGCGAGGGCGGCCTCCGCTGCGTCACGCGCGGCCTCGGCGACGGCGGCGAAGGTGGGTTCGAGAGTCCAGTCCCCCGGCAGGCTCGTACCGTCCACCACGGCGCACGCGGCGTCGGCAGCGGCCCTGGCGACCGTGAGCATCGTCCCCTCGACCGGGACGGCGACCGCCTGCCAGGCGAGTTCCGCGGCGTCGGCGAGCGCGGCGGCGAGCACGCGCGGACCGGTCGGCTGACCGTCCCGGATCGCGGCCCCGACCTCGTCGGCGAGTCCGCGCAGCAGCTGACTGAGAATCACCCCGGAGTTGCCGTGCGCGCCTTTGAGCGCGCCGGCGGCGAGAGCGCCGAGCGCCGCAGCCGCGCCCGCCTCCCCGGCCTCCGCCTCGGCGCCGGGATCGAGCGCGTCGAGTCCTTCGCACGCGGATTCGAAGGTGAGGAAGAGGTTGGTGCCGGTGTCCGCGTCGGGCACCGGGAAGACGTTCAGCGCGTCGAGCTCCTCGCGGGCACGGCCCAACGCGGCCAGGCAGGCCCTGGCCCACAGTCGTACCGCCGGCCCGTCGAGCGTCTCAAGCACGCTGTGCCTCTCTGTCCGCCGGGGTCGGAAACAATCTGTACCCGAGGATATGTGCTACCCATACCGCTGGAGCGGGTTCGCGACACGGACCGGATTGGCTCTTGCCGGGCCGGTTGGGTTACCCTGACCAGGTTGCCTATCGGCGTCTGCGTCCCACGACGGAGACGACTCGGCTCCGGCGACAAGCTCTCGTACGTAACCATCGGTCTTTTGGAGTGTCTCCCGTGGCTGCCACCTGCGATGTCTGCGGCAAGGGTCCGGGCTTCGGCATGAATGTCTCGCACTCGCACCGCCGCACCAAGCGCCGGTTCAACCCGAACATCCAGCGGGTCCGCACCACGCTGCCCAACGGGACGCCGAAGCGTCAGAACGTCTGCACCAAGTGCCTGAAGGCGGGCAAGGTTTCCCGCTAGGCACAACGGCTAAGGCCCCGCATCGTCCTCGCGACGAGCGCGGGGCCTTCTGCTTGCGCCGGTTGCACGTGGGGACTGCTTGACGCGATTGCGTTGCGCGATCGCCTTGCGCGTCAGCGTTTCCAGCCGTGATCCACCGGCCCGATACCGGCGCCGAGCGGGAATCCGGCCCTGATCGCGCCGGTGACGTATAGCTTCGCGGCGCGTACAGCCTCGGGCATGGTGCGGCCAAGCGCGAGGTATGACGCGATGGCGCTGGCGAGTGTGCACCCCGTGCCGTGCGTGTGGTGGTTCACGTCACGCTCGGCAGTGAGCGTGACTTCGTCCGGGCCGTTGGTGAGCAGATCCGTGCACCAATCCGAACCCAGGTGCCCGCCTTTCACCAGCACCCACCCCGGGCCGAGGTCGAGCAGGTTCGCCGCGGCTTCGCGCATCCCGTCGAGATCCGCGACGGGAAGGCCGGTAAGGGCGCGAGCCTCGTCGAGGTTCGGTGTGATGATCGTCGCACGCGGCAGCAGTTCGGTTCGCAGAGCGTCGAGGGCGTCATCGGCGAGCAGCGCATTGCCGTGCTTGGAAACGGCTACCGGATCGACGACCACGGGGATCGACGGATCGAGTGTCGCGAGCAGTCGTGCCACCTCGGCGACCGCGTCCCTGGTGCCGAGCATGCCGACTTTCACCGCCTCGACGCCGATGTCCTCGACGACGGCGGTGAATTGCGTGGCAATGGCTTCGGTCGGCAATTGCCAGACACCGTGCACGCCGATGGAGTTCTGCGCGGTGACGGCCGTGATGACGCTCATGCCGTGCACGCGAAGGGCCAGCATCGTCTTGAGATCGGCTTGAATTCCGGCCCCACCGCCTGAATCAGAACCCGCAATCGTGAGGACACGAGGTCTCGGCCGCTGGCCTAGCCGCACCCAGCCCCGAATTTCCTTGTCCGCGTCAACGTCCGATTCCACGTCCGCGTTGAGATAGTCGGCGTACCGCCGCGTGCCCTCCGCATCAGGCAAAGTGATCCCACCCTTGGCTGCCGCGCCACGCCTTACCCGCAACGGTGATGCGTGGCGCAGCGTGATCGACGGATCGCTTGGCCACCGTGCCTATCACCGTCCAGCCCTGCGGTACGTCGACGGCGGCGGGATAACACGCGGCGAGTGCGTGGTCCTCACCGCCGGTGAGAATCCAGCCGAGCGGATCGATCCCGAGACGGTCCGCAACAGCGCGCATTTCGTCGGGGATCGCGAACGCTTCGGGCTCGAGATCGATCCCGACGTCGCTCTCCCGGGCAATGTGCCCGAGGTCCGCGAGCAGGCCGTCGCTGACGTCGATCATCGCCGTCGCGCCGGCCTCGGCTGCGAGGGGGCCCTGCGCGTAAGGCGGTTCGGGCATGCGGTGCCTCGAGAATGCCTTTTCCGGTCCGTCGGAACCGTTCGCCAGCAACGTGTAGCCGCAAGCGGACCAGCCGAGTTCTCCGACAACCGCAACCTTGTCCCCCGGATGGGCGCCTGAACGCGTGAGCGGCGCCCAGCCGCGCAGGTCGCCGAGTGCGGTCACGGCGATCATGATCGTCTCAGCCCGGGTCGTGTCCCCGCCCGCGACGGAGACTCCGACCAGCGCGCATTCGTCAGCCAGGCCGGCGGCGAGCTCCCGCGCCCAGGTGAAGGGCAGGTCGGCCGGCGCGGCCAGGCCGACCAGCAGCGCGGTCGGCACGGCGCCCATCGCGGCGATGTCGGCGAGATTCTGCGCGGCGGCTTTTCGGCCGACCTGGTAGGCGGTGGACCAGTCGGTGCGGAAGTGGCGGCCTTCGAGGAGCAGGTCCGTGGAGGCGACCACACGGCCGTCCGGCGCGGCGATCACGGCGGCGTCGTCCCCGGGGCCGAGCAGCACGGTCGGGCTCTGGGCGGAGTGCCGCGCCACCCGGTCGATCAGTCCGAATTCGCCGACGTCGCGCAGCGTTTCGCCGCTGTCACCGAGATCGCGCGCGGGTACGCCAAGAGCTCCCGCATTCGCAGCCAAGTAGCCAGCGCCCCGGGCGTCGCCTTCGACGTCCGCCGCAGCGTCACGAGCGATTCCAGCGCCGCCACGGCGCATTCCGCCCGACTGGCCAGCGCCTCGGGCGTCGCCTTCGACGTCCGCCGCAGCGTCACGAGCGATTCCAGCGCCGCCACGACGCATTCCGCCCGACTGGCCAGCGCCCTGAGCGTCGTGCTCCGTCTCAGCAGCGAACTCGGCCGCGCGCCGCATTTCGCCGGACGCGCCGACATGGCCGGCCCTGCTCCTGGCCCTTGCCCCGGCGTCCGCTTTACCGGTTTCGCCGCTCGCCTCGGCCGCCCGTTCGCTCACTTTCAAAGCTTATGGCCACCCGCAGGTGGTAACGCGCCGCCTCCCCCTTGCGCCGGAGAGGTATCAGGCGGGTAACGTTTCGCCGTCGCATAGTTCTAATTGACTACTCTCACTAGTCCAACCGGATAGAGGGGCAGGGAGGACCGCATGGTGCAGGCGTACATCCTCATTCAGACCGAGGTCGGCCGGGCGGCTGCGGTCGCTCAGAAGATCGCGGGCCTGACCGGGGTCACCAACTCCGAGGACGTCACCGGACCGTACGATGTCATCGTGCGCGCAGAGGCGGAGACGATGGACGACCTTGGCAAGCTCGTGGTCGCCCGCATTCAGACGATCGACGGCATCACCCGTACCTTGACCTGTCCGGTGGTGCGGCTCTGACGTGCAGTACGCAAGGCTTCCCGTTCCACTCCAGGCGGCCGTCGCGCTCGGGGTGACCGCCCTGACCGGCGGCGCCGTCTGGCTGCTGTTCAACTCCGGCAACGCGGTCGCCGTCGCCGCGCCCACACCGACCTCGTCGAGCGCGCAGTCCGAATGCGCCGCGCTGACGAAGGCCGTGCCGCAGATTGTGGACAACGAGAAGCGCCGCGGTACCGATCCGTCTTCACCGCTTACCGCAGCCTGGGGCGATCCGGCGATCACGCTGCGCTGCGGCGTACCGGAGCCCGAACTTCTGCGACCAGGGTCAAAGACTTATGACCCGACCGCCGAAGAGGGTTATTTCAACGGCGTCGCCTGGCTGATCGAGAAGACCGGCGACGGCTACCGATTCACCGCCGCCCAGCGCGCCGTCTACGTCGAAGTGGACGTGCCCAACGCGTACAGCCCGCAGACTGGCGCTGTCATCGACCTCTCCCCGGCCGTCATCAAGGCCATCCCGCGCAATGACGGCGCTTCGGGGCCGGACACGTCGCCGGCTGCCGGCGCGAGTTCGACGGCTTCTCCTTCGGCTTCCGCGACGGCTTCCGCTTCCGCGTCCGCTTCGGCTTCCGCGTCTCCCGACCCGTCGCCGTCGGCTTCCCGGTAGCGCTAGCGCAGGCCGGTCGGGCGGGACAGCGCCTCGCTGATGAGCCGGTCCACCAGCTGCGCATAGGAGACCCCTGACGCGGCCCACATTTGCGGGAACATCGAGGTCGGCGTGAAACCGGGCATCGTGTTGACCTCGTTGACCAGCCAGCGCGCCGGCTGGTCCGGGCCCTCGTCGGCCAGGAAGAAGTCGACGCGGGCCAGGCCCTCGCACTCCAGCGCCTCAAAGGCGGCCAGGGCAAGCCGGCGCAGCTCGGCCGACTGCTCGTCGGTCAGCTCAGCGGGCAGGCCGATGTCCGTGGAGTCGTCCAGATATTTGGCTTGGAAGTCGTAGAACTCGTGGCTGCCGCGCACCTTGATCTCGGCCGGAACCGAGGTGCGCGGGCCCTCGCCGGGCCCGGCCAGCACGCCGATCTCGATCTCCCGGCCCCGCACCATCGCCTCGACGATGACCTTCGGATCGTGCTGCTGCGCGACCTCCATCGCGGCGGCGAGCTCCTCGGGACCGTGCACCTTCGAAATACCCATCGAGGAGCCCGCGCGGGCGGGCTTCACGAACACCGGGAAGCCCAATTCCGCGACCGCCGCCGCGACGCCCCCCGGGTTCCGGAGCCACTCGCCGCGGCGCACCGCCACGTACGGCCCGACCGGCAGGCCCGCGGAGGCCAGCAGCCGCTTCATGAACTCCTTGTCCATGCTGACCGCGGAGGAAAGCACCCCGGAGCCGACATAGGCCACGCCCGCCAGGTCCAGCAGGCCCTGCAACGTGCCGTCCTCGCCGTAAGGGCCGTGCAGCAGCGGGAAGACGACGTCCACCTCGCCCAGCGCCTTGGGCACCGAACCGGGCTCGTGCACGGTCAGCTCGCGGGCGGTCGGGTCGGCGGCCATGGTGACCAGCGCGCCGCTGGTCTCGTCGATCCTGGCCGGCAGGTTCCCGCCGGTGATCGCCAGCTGCGCGGTCTCCTCCCCCGCCATCAGCACCCAGCGCCCGTCGGTGGAGATGCCGATCGGCAGCACCTCGTAGCGCTCCGGATCCAGGACGCGCAGCACGCTGCCCGCGGTGACGCAGGAGATCGCGTGTTCGGAGGAACGGCCGCCGAACACGACGGCGATCCGGATCTTGCGCTGCTGCGTCGGCGGCACGGAAGGCAGGGACTCGCTCATAGCAACGAGACCTTACCGTCTTCGCCGTACGGACTCCTCAGTAGAGCGACTCGGACTTGGCAGAGCGCGCCATCAGCGCGGCCAGCATCTCGCGCGGCGAGCGGCCGTCGTGCACGACCGCCACCACGGTTTCCACCAGCGGCATCTCCACGCCGTGCCGCCGCGCGAGTTCGAGCACTGACGCGCAGGACTTGACGCCCTCGGTGGTCTGCCGCACCTCCTGCTGCGCCTCGGCCACCGTGCGCCCGCTGCCGAGCAGGCTGCCGAAGCGGTGGTTGCGGGAGAGCTGGGAGGCGCAGGTGGCCACCAGGTCGCCGAGGCCGGCCAGCCCGGAGAAGGTGTACGGGTCCGCGCCGAGCGCGAGGCCGAGCCGCGTGGTCTCGGCCAGGCCCCGGGTGATCAGCGACGCCTTGGTGTTGTCGCCGAGGCCCATGCCGTCGGCGTTTCCGGCGGCCAGGCCGATCACGTTCTTGACCGCGCCGCCGAGTTCGCAGCCGATCACGTCGGTGTTGGTGTACGGCCGGAAGTAAGGGCTGTGGCAGGCCTTCTGGAGCCGCTCGGCCACCGACTGGTCCGCGCAGGCCACCACGCAGGCCGCCGGGTGCCGCTCGGCGATCTCCTGGGCCAGGTTCGGCCCGCTGACCACTGCGATCCGGTCCGGCGCCGCCCCGGTCACCTCCGCGATGACCTGGCTCATCCGCATGCAGGTGCCCAGCTCGATGCCCTTCATGAGCGAGACGAGAACGGTCTGCGGGGGGATGAGCGGCGCCCAGCGGGTCAGGCTCTCGCGCAGGCTCTGCGCCGGGATGGTGAGCACGAGGAAGTCGGCGCCGTCGAGCGCGGCGGCCGGATCGGTGGTCGCGTGCACCGCCTCGGGCAGCGTGATCCCGGGCAGATACTCGGGATTGTGGTGCTCGCGCTCGATCCGGTCGACCACCTCGGCGCGCCGTCCGCACAGCACGGTGTCGGTGCCCGCGTCGGCGAGCACGAGGGAGAAGGCGGTCCCCCAGTTGCCGGTTCCGAAGATGGCGGCTCGGGTCACGCCTGCGCCCCGGGGTCCGTGGCGGTCGCAGCCGACTTCGCGGTGTTCTGAGCGCTCGTCTCAGTGCTCGGCTTCGGCTTCGCGTCCGGATCGAAGCGCTCCGCCGGGGGCTGTTCGCCGCGCAGTTCGGCCAGCATCCCGGTGATCACGTCCATGATGTGCTCGGTCGCGGTGCGCAGCGCCTCACTGGTGACTTCGGGACCGAACTCGGCGCGCAGGTCGATCGGCTTGCCGGCGGTCACCTTCAAGGTTTTGCGCGGGAAGAAGTCCGGCTTCTTCGAGTAGTGGGCGAAGACCTCCTGGGCGCCCCACTGCGCGATCGGCAGCACCGGAGCCCCGGTGCGCAGCGCGATGCGGGCCGCTCCGGTCTTGCCGACCATCGGCCACAGGTTCGGGTCCTTGGTCATCGTGCCTTCCGGATACACGATGATCGTCTCGCCGCGTTCGACCGCCGCCAGCGCGTCCTTGAACGCCAGCGCCGCGTCGCGGGACTCGCGGTACACCGGGATCTGGCCGGCCGCGCGGAACAGCTTGCCGAGCGTCGGCTGCTTGAACACCCCGGCCTTGGCCAGGAAGCGCGGCGTGCGGCCCGCGGCGACCAGGAAGTGGCCCACCGAGATCGGGTCGAAGAACGAATAGTGGTTCGCCACCACGATGACCCCGCCCTCGCGCGGCACGTTCTGCATTCCGCGCCAGTCCCGTTTGACCAGGACCACCAGCAGCGGCCGGCAGATCGCCTCGATGAACTTGAACGCTGCCCCGGGCCGGGGATTGCGGCGCGATGCGCGGGCCACCGTCGATCCTTCTTCCGTTGTGCTGGCCAGTGGAGTGGTGCTCGGCGGTTGATCGCACGGACCGGCCGGAGCACAGCGCTTCAGTGTCCCGCGCCAGGTGCTCGGGTGCCAAGCTCGACCGGTTCCCGCGCACTGCGCCGCCGGGGCGTGGGAAGATCTTCGGGTGTGGTCCGTGGTGATTCCCGTCAAGCGGCTGCCGGAGGCCAAGTCCCGGCTGGCGCCGCTTTCCGGCGAGCACCGCGCCGCGCTGGCCCTGGCCTTCGCCAGCGACACGGTCGTCGCGGCCGTCGCCTCGCCGGCGGTGGCGGCGGTTTTCGTGGTCACCGATGACCGGCGGGTGGCACGGCGGCTCCGTGCACTCGGTGCGCGCATCGTGCCCGATGACGCTTCGGGCGGACTCAACGGCGCGATCGAGGCGGGGCGGATCCGCGCGCTCGCGGACGATCCGCGGCGCCGCGTAGCCGCTCTCACCGCCGATCTGCCGGGCCTGCGTACCGTGGATCTGACCGAGGCTCTGGTCTCCGCTCCGGACGGCCGGGCGTTCGTCGCCGACGCCCCGGGAAGCGGAACGACCTTGTTGCTCTCGGACGCGCACGGCACGCTCGCCGCGCGTTTCGGGGTCGACTCCCGCTACGCGCACGAGGCGAGCGGCGCGCTGTTGCTGGCCGGCGCGGGTCGCTCGCTGCGGCGCGACGTGGACACCATGGAAGACCTGGCAGACGCGATCGGACTCGGCGTCGGCGCGCACACAACAGCCGCGCTCAAGCTTCTGGACTGCGTGCCTCGGCTGGGCGACTGCGCCCTACGCTGACCTCCGACCGGGCACTACGCTGATCGTATGCAAGGGACCGTTCGCGTTTTCGACCCCGAGACCAGAGCCGGCTCCGTAGTGCTCGACGACGGAACCGAGTTGGCTTATGACGCCGCCGCTTTCAACGCCGGCGGACTGCGTCTCGCGCGTCCCGGACAGCGCGTCGCGCTGCGCGTCGATGCGGAAGGGCGCATCACGGCGCTGACTCTGGCCACTTTGCCGCTGCCGAATTAGCCCGGCGCGATTGCGAATCGCCGGCGGCAAATCCGCGTTTGGCGATTTCTGATATCCGGCGCCGGAACTGACGCACCGTCGAACTAACAGAAAGTCAGGAACCGGCCGCGGAAACGACAGACAGCGGCCCGGGTATCGCGCGATACCCGGGCCGCTTGTCGTCGGTCTACCGGCGGTGCGCCGGCTTAGTGGTGGCGGCGCTCAGAGTCGCTGGCTTTCGAAGCCGCGCCCTCTCAACGCCGCAGCCTTTCAACGCCACGCTGTTTCAGCCCCGCAGTGTTTCAGCCCCGCAGTGCTCCAGTCCTGCAGCCTTTCAGCGCCGCAGGCTTCAGTCCTGCAGTGCTCCAGCCCCGCAGTTCTGTCAGCGCTGCTACCAGCGCCGCCGCGCCTTAGCGCTTCTTGGCGGTGGTCTTCTTAGCGGTCGCCTTCTTGGCCGCGGTCTTCTTCGCGGCGGTCTTGGTCGCCGGGGCGACGGCCGCGGTCTTGCGGGAGACCGGCCGGGCTGCGGCCTTCTTGGTGACCGCCTTCTTCGCCGTGCTCTTCGCGGTGCTCTTCGCCGCGGCCTTGGTCACCGCCGCCTTCTTCGCGGTGGTGCCGCGGGTGGTGGCCGCCGCCTTGGTGGCGGTGGTCTTGCGTACGGCTGCCTTCTTCGCCGGCGCGGCCTTCTTGGCGGCGGCGGCGCGGGCGGGGGCCGGGGTGGCGCGCGAGGCGGTCGCGGTCTTCTTCGCGGCGGCCGCGCCGGTGCGCTTGGCAGCGGCCTTCTTCGCCGCGGCGCTCTTGGCGGTCTTCTTGGCGCCGTTGACCTCGTCCTTGAAAGCCTGGCCGGCGCGGAACTTCGGCACGGTCGCCGCCGCCACCTTGACCTGCTCGCCGGTGCGCGGGTTGCGCGCGATCCGGGCCGGCCGCCTCGCCGACTCGAAGGTGCCGAACCCGGTCAGCGAGACCTTCTCACCGGCCACCACCGCCCCGGTGATCCCGTCGAGTACCGCGTCGACCGCTTCGCCGGCCGCCCGCCGCGACACCTCGAGCTTCTCGGCAACCGCGTCGATGAGCTGCGCCTTGTTCACGTTGCTTCCCTTTGGGGAGGGTGCGGTGCGCGGTACGCGCCGCACGGGTGGAAACCTGGGCCGCCGCGCCCGGATTTCCCTCCGGTCGTAACGACCTTTTCCGCACCGTAGAGCGATGAATCGGACGAATCAATCACCGACGGCCCTAATCACCCTTGTGTCGCAATGGTTTCCACCGAGGGAGGAACGCCGGAAGTCGGACTATCCGCTTCGAACCGCGCGCTATCCGGGTTCTGTGGCGGCCGTTAAAGCTCGGGCGCGGCGCCGCGCTTCTCGTCTACCGCGCTCAAAAATCGCTCGAGACGGCGCATGGCGTCATCCTGATCGTGTCGGGAAGCGGCGGTGATGACGAGCAGCCGCCTCACGAAATCAGCCCGGTCCGGCAGTTCCAGATCCATTCCGCGCAACACGCCGTGCGCTTCCTTCAGCAGCTCGGCCAGCCGCGCGTAACCGGAAAGCTGGCGCAGTTCCTCGGAATCGAACAGCTCGGCCGAGGACGCGGCGCCATGGCCGGTTTCGTCACCGTCCTGATCCGCGCCGCGCTGCTCCACCTGCACTCGTCCATTGTGCCCCGAGTTGGGGCATGCTCCAGCCACGGGCTGGCCGCGGCGCACAGACATCCACGCGGCCGCGTCCAACACGGAAGCGGCGCGTCGCACCGGTGCTGACCGGTACGACGCGCCGCTTGTGATCTGCTTGATCGGTTAGGCCGGAATGGGCTGCGTAACCGGCTTGAACGACGGGCGCTCCGTCTCAAAGGTGTCGATCGCGTCCACGTGCCGCAGGGTCAGGCCGATGTCGTCGAGCCCTTCCAGCAGCCGCCAGCGCGTGTAATCGTCGATCTCGAAGGCCGCGACCAGTTCGCCGGCGCGCACCTCGCGTGCCTCCAGGTCGACGGTCACCTCCGCCTTCGGGTCCGCCTCGATCAGCTCCCAGATCTGCTCGACGGTCTGCTGCGGCAGCACGACGGTCAGCAGCCCGCCCTTGAGCGAGTTGCCGCGGAAGATGTCGGCGAAGCGGGAGGAGATGACCGCCTTGAACCCGTAGTTCTGCAGGGCCCAGACGGCGTGCTCGCGGGACGAGCCGGTGCCGAAGTCGGGCCCTGCGACCAGGACCGAGGCGCCAGCCCGCTCCGGCTTGTTGAGCACGAACTCCGGGTCGTTGCGCCACGCGGCGAACAGCCCGTCCTCGAAACCGGTGCGGGTGACCCGCTTCAGGTACACGGCCGGGATGATCTGGTCGGTGTCCACGTTCGAGCGGCGCAGCGGAACCGCGGTGCCGGTGTGGCTGATGAACTTCTCCACGGCTCTCAGACCTCCAGCAGATCGGACGGGGCGGACAGGTGGCCGGTGACCGCGGTGGCCGCGGCGACCAGCGGCGAGACCAGGTGGGTGCGCCCGCCCTTGCCCTGCCGGCCCTCGAAGTTGCGGTTCGAGGTGGAGGCGGAGCGCTCGCCCGGGGCCAGCTGGTCCGGGTTCATGCCGAGGCACATCGAGCAGCCCGCGAAGCGCCACTCCGCGCCCGCGGCCTCGAAGACCTTGTCCAGCCCTTCGGCCTCGGCCTCAAGGCGCACCCGCGCCGAACCGGGCACGACCAGCATCCGCACGCCCTCGGCCACCTTGCGGCCCTTGATCACCTCGGCGGCCGCGCGCAGGTCCTCGATCCGGCCGTTGGTGCATGAGCCCACGAAGACCGTGTCGACGGCGATCTCGCGCAGCGGCGTTCCAGCGGTCAGGCCCATGTATTCCAACGCGCGCTCAGCCGCGGTGCGCTCGTTCGGGTCGGCATACGAGGCCGGGTCCGGCACGCGGTCGCCGAGCGGCGCGCCCTGGCCGGGGTTGGTGCCCCAGGTGACGAACGGGGTCAGCGCGTCGGCGTCGATCTCGACCTCGGCGTCGAAGACGGCGCCCTCGTCGGTCTTGAGCGTCGACCAGTAGTTGACGGCCGCCTCCCAGTCCGCGCCCTGCGGGGCGTGCGGCCGGTCCTTGAGGTAGCCGAAGGTGGTGTCGTCGGGCGCGATCATGCCCGCGCGGGCGCCGGCCTCGATCGACATGTTGCAGACCGTCATCCGGCCTTCCATGGACAGCTCGCGGATCGCCTCGCCGCGGTATTCGAGCACGTAGCCCTGTCCGCCGCCGGTGCCGATCTTCGCGATCACGGCCAGGATGACGTCCTTCGCGGTCACCCCGGGCCGCAGCCGTCCGGTGACGTTGATCGCCATGGTCTTGAACGGCTTGAGCGGCAGCGTCTGGGTGGCGAGCACGTGCTCGACCTCGCTGGTGCCGATGCCGAAGGCGAGCGCGCCGAACGCGCCGTGGGTCGAGGTGTGCGAGTCGCCGCAGACGATCGTCATGCCGGGCTGGGTGAGGCCGAGCTGCGGTCCGATCACGTGCACGACGCCCTGGTTCGCGTCACCGAGGGAGTGCAGCCGGACGCCGAACTCGGCGCAGTTGCGGCGCAGCGTCTCGATCTGGGTGCGGGAGACCGGATCGGCGATCGGCTTGTCGATCTCGAGGGTGGGGGTGTTGTGGTCCTCGGTGGCGATCGTCAGGTCCGGCCGGCGCACCCGGCGGCCGGCGAGCCGCAGCCCGTCGAAGGCCTGCGCGCTGGTGACCTCGTGCACGAAGTGCATGTCGATGTAGAGCAGGTCGGGCTCGCCTTCGGCGCGGCGCACCAGGTGCGCCTCCCAGACCTTCTCGGCCAGGGTGCGGCCCTTGTCGGCCGCGGTCCCTGAGGCATTGGCTGCCATCGGTTTTCTCTCCTTCGGCTTCGCCGGCCCCGCCGTTGGGGTTGTTCCGGCGATGGGCGATAGGCACAGTCACACCGGCTGCTCGGCGGATCAACACCATCTGCCCGGCGCTGCGCTCGTCGAACTCGGTCGGTGGGACGAGCCTGGCACCGTCTCAATGGCCATCGCATTTGTGTCTCGTGATTTGAGATGGCAATATCGTTCCATGGACACAGCCCGCTCCGTGGACAGCCTCCGCACCGTGGATCCGGCCCGCGCCCTCGATCCGCTTGCCAGAGCAGCGGAATCGCCCCGCGCCGGGGACCCGGGCCGCCTCGCCGACCCGCACGCCCGACCGGCGGACAGCCTGCGCTCGATGGAGGGTGCCCGCTCGCTCGACTCCGGTTCCAGCGGGGTCGGAGTGCTGGACAAGGCCGCCGCCGTGCTCTCCGCGCTGGAGGCCGGCCCGGCCACCCTCGCCTCGCTGGTCTCCGCGACCGGCCTGGCCCGGCCGACCGCGCACCGCTTGGCGGTGGCGCTCGAGCACCACCGCCTGGTCTCGCGGGACATGCAGGGCCGGTTCATCCTCGGCCCGCGCCTGTCCGAGCTGGCGGTCGCGGCGGGCGAGGACCGGCTGCTCGCGGCGGCCGGGCCGGTGCTGACCCATCTGCGCGACATCACCGGCGAGTCGGCGCAGCTCTACCGGCGGCAGGGCGACATGCGCGTGTGCGTCGCGGCCGCGGAGCGGCTCTCCGGCCTGCGCGACACGGTCCCGGTCGGCACCGCGCTGCCCATGGCCGCGGGTTCCGGCGCACAGGTGCTGCTGGCCTGGGAGGAGCCGGACCGGATGCACCGCGGCCTTCAGGGTGCGCGGTACACGGCCACGACGCTGGCCGGCGTGCGCAGGCGCGGCTGGGCGCAGTCGGTCGCGGAACGCGAGATGGGTGTCGCGTCGGTCTCGGCGCCGGTGCGCGGCCCGAACAACCGGGTGATCGCGGCGGTGTCCGTCTCCGGGCCGATCGAGCGGCTGACCCGCCAGCCCGGAAAGTTGCACGGCGAGGCCGTGGTCGAGGCCGCGGCGCGGCTCTCCGAGGCGGTCAAGCGCGGCTCCTGACCCCGGGTCCGTACGGCGCGATCCGGACGTCTTGGCGCCTGCTTAAGCCGAGCCTTGGCCGGCCATAGCAGAATTCGACCATGCCGATGGACCTCGAACTGCGCGGCCGCACGGTGCTGATCACGGGCGCCTCCAAGGGGATCGGGCGCGCGTGCGCCGAGGTATTTGCTGCCGAGGGCGCCGTGCTCGACCTGGTCGCCCGCAGCGCGGCGGATCTTGAGCGGGCCGCGGACGAGCTGCGCGAAGCACATGCGGCGAAGGTGCGCACCCATGCGCTCGACCTGAGCTCGTCGGCGGATCAGCGCGAGCTCGCCGAGCGGCTGGACGCCGTGGACGTCGTCGTGAACAACGCCGGCGCGGTACCGGCCGGGGACGTCTCCCGCGTCGACGAGGAAAGCTGGCGCCGCGCCTGGGATCTGAAGATCTTCGGGTACATCAACCTCACGCGACTGCTCCTGCCGCGGCTAGAAGCGCAGGGAAGCGGCGTGATCGTCAACGTGATCGGTACCTCCGCGCTGCGCCCAACACCGGACTTCATCGCCGTGTCATCCGGTAACGCAGCGCTCGACGCGTTCACGCGCGCGCTCGGCAGCAACTCGCTCAAGCGCGGCGTGCGCGTCCTCGGCGTGCATCCGGGGCTGATTCTCACCGACCGGCTTATATCCCAGGCCCGGCTCTACGCGAACGCGAAGCTCGGCGATGCGGAGCGGTGGCGGGAGATGATCCCCGCCGATACTCCACCGGGCACGTCGGATCAGGTGGCGGACGTCGTCGTGTTCCTGGCGTCGGCCCGCGCGAGCCATCTCAGCGGAATCGTCGTGCCGGTGGACGGCGGAGCTACCGCGTCCTGAGCTGCGGGCCCGTTGCCCTAAGCGAAGCTCAATGAGGCGTTATCGGGGCGGCGCTCTAGACCTCTGCGCGCCGAGGGCGCGGCAGGATGCGCAGGTGGGCGACATACCGGCGCGGATATTGACGGGAAAACGCCCCCGCCGGGCTCTTGACCTGTGAATTGGTCTAGTCCACTGTAAGAATTCGCCCGGACCGCACGCGACGGTATCTCTCCCCTCCCCCGCGCGCCCCGGGCCGCTCCACCCTCGGACCGCGATGCGGCTCGGACCGGACGGCGCCCCGGTCCGCCCCGCTCCCCTCCGCCCGCCTGCGCCGCACCCACGTCGCGCAGCCCGGGCGCGAACGTGAACAGGAGTAGTCCTTGAAAAGGAAGCAATTCGCGGCGCTGGGCGCGGTGGCCGCGGTCGGGATCGCCACCGGCACCACCTTCGCGCTGGCCACGTCGAGCAACGCGGCGACGACCGCGCTGTCGAGCAACTGGTACGCCTCCGCGCCGTACCTCTTCGTCAACGACACCGCCACGCCCGACCCCGGCACCGTCATGGACGCGACCGGGCAGAAGGCCTTCGAGCTCGCCTTCATCCTCGACTCCGGCGGCTGCACCCCGTCCTGGAACGGCACCGACAACGTCTCCGGCGACACCTCCGTCGGCAACCTGATCAACGAGATCCGCGGCAAGGGCGGGGACGTCTCGGTCTCCATCGGCGGCTACGGCGGCACGAAGCTCGGCCAGGACTGCGGCACCCCGGCCGCCACCGCCGCCGCGTACCAGCAGGTGGTCAGCAAGTACTCGATCCACGCGATGGACTTCGACCTGGAAGAGCCGGAGTACGAGAACAGCACGGCGATCGCCAACGAGCTGGGCGCGGCGCAGATCCTGCAGCGCAACAACTCCGGCCTGATCGTCACCGTGACCATGCCGGGCACCACCTCGGGCACCGGTTGGTTCGGCACCCAGCTGCTCGACGAGTCGAAGTCGCTCGGGTTCACCCCGGCCAGCTTCTCGATCATGCCGTTCGACGGCGGGTTCAACGGCGGCTCCTCGCAGACGGCGGCGCTCGACGCCTTCCACAGCCTGCTGGAGACGCACATGGGCTGGGACAGCGCGACGGCCTACGCGCACGAGGGCATCTCGATGATGAACGGCCGCTCGGACACCGGCGAGTACTTCTACCAGTCGGACTTCCAGACCGTGCTGAGCTACGTCGAGAACAACCACCTCGGCAGGTACACCTTCTGGGACGTCAACCGGGACCGGCAGTGCAGCCCGCCGGACAACAACGGCGCCACCTCCAGTTCGTGTAGCAGCGTTTCGCAGGCCAGCTGGGACTTCACCAAGTACACGACGCAGTTCGCCGGCGCGACGCCGCCCACCACCGTTCCGTCCAGCACGCCGAGCTCGAGCCCGACCGGCGGCACCGGCGGCGGGACGTGTTCCGCTCCGGCGTGGGTGTCCACGACCGCGTACAACGGCGGCGCGGTGGTCAGCTACAACGGCCACCAGTGGACCGCGAACTGGTGGACCCAGGGCGACATCCCCGGCAACAACTCCCAGAACGTCTGGACCGACAACGGCGCGTGCAGCGGCGGCGGCAGCCCCTCGCCCTCGAGCAGCCCGAGCACCAGCCCGTCGCCCAGCCCGAGCAGCACCGGCGGCGGTAACGGCGGCCCGCACAAGCACGTGCTGACCGGCTACTGGCAGGACTTCGTCAACGGCGCGACCGTGCAGCGGCTCAGCGACGTGAGCAGCCAGTACGACATCGTCGCGGTGGCCTTCGCCAACGCGACCGGCACGCCCGGCCAGATCTCCTTCGCGGTCGACTCGGGCCTGTCCAGCTCGCTCGGCGGCTACTCCGACGCGCAGTTCCGGGCCGACATCGCGACGCTGCACGGCCGCGGCCAGAAGGTCATCGTCTCGGTCGGCGGCCAGAACGGCGCCATCTCGGTGAGCGACTCCGCCTCGGCGAGCAACTTCGCCAGCAGCGCGGCCTCGATCATCAAGAGCTACGGCTTCGACGGCATCGACATCGACCTGGAGAACGGGGTCAACGCCACCTACATGGGACAGGCGCTGCACTCCCTGGCCAGCCAGAGCGGGCTCGGCTCGGGCTTCATCCTGACCATGGCCCCGCAGACCATCGACATGCAGAGCACCGGGATGGCCTACTTCCAGCTCGCGCTGAACGTCAAGGACATCCTGACCATCGTCAACATGCAGTACTACAACTCCGGCTCGATGAACGGCTGCGACGGCAACGTCTACTCGGAGGGCACCGAGAACTTCCTGGTCGCCCTCGCCTGCATCCAGCTGCAGAACGGCCTGAACCCGAGCCAGGTCGGCCTCGGCGTCCCGGCCTCGACCAGCGCGGCCGGCGGCGGCTTCGTGAGCCCGTCGGTGGTCGACGCGGCACTGGACTGCCTGGCCTCCGGGACGAACTGCGGCAGCTTCAAGCCGTCGACGACCTGGCCCGGTATCGGAGGCGCGATGACCTGGTCGACGAACTGGGACGCCAGCGCGGGCAACCAGATCGCGAACACGGTCGGCACGCACCTGCACTCGATGCCGTAGCGGCCATGAAAAGCGGCGGCCCCGGATGCATTCACGCATCCGGGGCCGCGGTATGAGTTGTCCAGCTGGGAGGGACAGAACACGCGGTCTTACTGAGCGTTGTACACGATGCCGATATTCGACGATCGAACACTCGGACCGAGGTGCACGCAGTACCACTCTCCGCGCCACGAGATCAGCGAGAAGATGCCGAAGGACTTCGCCACACCGTTGATCTGATAAGTCAGCCGAGTGCCGTACAGCCGGTAGTACGAACCCTTGTTGTACTCGACGCCCGGCTTGATCCAGACGGCTTGGCTGGTAGGCACCGACACCTTCACGAACTGCGCCGCGGAGGCGTGCGACCCGAGCAGCTTGTGCGCGGCGTGGATGTCGAGGTCGTACCAGTTGATCAGCCGGTTCTGATAGTCGGCCGAGGCATTGGAGATCGCCTTCACCTGCAGGTACGCGCTCTTCGGGAAGAAGAACGGCAGCGCGATCGAGGGGTTGTCCTGCACGATCGCCTGCCAGAGATCCTTTACCCCGGCTTGGAACATCGGGTCGTCGGGCCGCGGCAGGACGTGCGTCTGCGGCAGCGTGCCGGGATCGACCGATGGCGAGGGGCTCGGGGAAGGCGAGGGGGACGGACTCGGCGCTAGCGGCGAGGGGATCGAGCTGAGCGCGATGTTCACCCCGGTGCCGTCGGTTCCGGGGCCCGAGCTGCCGCCCCCGCAGCCAGCGACAGATAGAACGGCCACCGCCGCACATAGTGCGTAAGGCCATCGGCGCGTTGTACCGGACCTTTGCGCGCCCGTGCACTTGGTCCTACTCATGGGGTGCATCCTTTCAGCCGCACCGATTCTGCACGAACGTGACTGCGGCTGCGTGGGCCACACCTGGTACTTGCATGATGGAGAGATGTTCCCTGACTGGCAGAGCCTGACGGACGCACAGCACGAGCGCTGGGAAGCCGTGCTCGGCACCCTTACCGCCGCCCTCCCCGCGCACGCCGCAGGCGTCGTCATCGACGGCGAACACGCGGCGGCCGTCGCCGACCGGTTCGCGCTCGTGCTGCGCTCGGCCGGACGGCACTGCCTTCGCCTGACCGATCGCACCCCGCTCGCCGACGAGGACGCCTGGCGCGTCGAGGGCACGCCGGCCACCATCGCCCTCGCTGACGGCCCGCGCTGGCGCGAGCATCCGCCGACCGGCCGCTGGGAATTGGCCGTGTGGCTGCGCGCCCCCGGCGACCACGCGGCCAGGCGCGCGGATCCGGACTCCCGCACGAAGCCCGCAGGGGAGGTCGTGCTCGACCTGGGCGATCCGGCCTGGCCGGTGATCCGGCGCGTCTCCGGCGCCGTCGCAGTGCCCGAATACTGGTACGTCGCCGAGAACCAGGCCTTCTTCGCGGTACGCGCGGCCGCGTGGGACACCAAGTTCGGCGACGACCTGCCCGCCTACGCCGCCGCCGTCGCCGAAGCCGCCCCCGCGCTCGGCGGCACCGCGCTCGACCTCGGCTGCGGCACCGGTCGCGCGCTGCCCGCGCTGCGCGCCGCGGTCGGGCCGTCCGGGCGCGTGATCGGCCTCGACGTGACGCGGCAGATGCTCGACGCGGTGCGGTCGAGCGGCCGCGACCGCGACGCCACCGCGCTGCTGCTCGGCGACGCGCAGCGCCTTCCGTTCGCGGCCGGCTCCCTCGACGCCACCTTCGCCGCCGGCCTGCTCAACCACCTCGACGATCTTGCGGCCGGCCTGCGCGAGTTGACCCGGGTCACCAGGCCGGGCGGCCAGCTGATCGTCTTCCACCCGACTGGCCGAGCCGCGCTCGCCGCCCGCCACGGCCGGGTCCTCGGCCCGCACGAACCGCTCGCCGAACACGTGCTCGGCGCCGCGCTGGCAGACGCCGGCTGGAAGCTCGACTACTACGACGACCCGGAGCACCGCTTCCTCGCCATCGCGACGCGCTCGTAACCATCGTCGGCGCCGGCCATGAGCGCTATGATCGCGCCGCGCTCACGCATCGGAGCGAAGAGTCAGGGCCCGGGAGTCAGGAGACTGCTGTGACGGACGCCGGCAGCACCACACAGCCGTCCCGCTTCGACGTGGACGGCGTCGGCCTGGTGTACGAGGACGCCGGCTCCGGCGCGGCCACGCCGCTGGTCTTCATCCACGGCTGGACCGCCAACCGGCACCGCTGGGACCACCAGTTCGAGCACTTCGCCAAGTCCCGGCGGGTGCTGCGGCTGGACCTGCGCGGCCACGGCGAGAGCGACAAGCCGGTCGAGCGCTACAGCATCGACGGGCTCGCCGCGGACGTGCTGCGCCTGCTCGACGACCGCGGCGTCGACCGGTTCATCCCAGTCGGCCACTCGATGGGCGGGATGATCGCGCAGACGCTCGCCCTCGCCCACCCGGAGCGGGTCGAGCGGCTGGTGCTGGTCGACTCGGTCAGTCAGATGGTGTACAGCCGCTCCCGCGGCCTGGTGATGACCCTCTCGAAGAGCGTGCCGTACAACACGTTCGTCGCGATCAACATCCAGCGCGCGTTCAAGCCGGGCTACCCGAAAGAACTGATCAAGCAGTACATCGCCGCCTCCCAGGCCACGCCGAGGCACGTGGTGATGTCCTGCTACGACGCGATGCGCGGCTTCGACGTGCTCGACCGGGTCCGCGAGATCCAGGTCCCGATTCTCATCCTGCACGGCCGGCACGACATCCAGTTCCCGCCGGCCCAGGCCCGGCGCATCGCGGCGAACTGCGCGAACGCGAAGGTCGAGATCATCGACACCGGCCACGAGTGCCCGGTGGAGAACCCGCAGGCGGTGACCGACGCCATCGAGGCCTTCCTCGCCGAGGGCTGAGACGGCGTCAGCCGGGACGGCTGGATGAGGAGCGCTGGATGAGACGGCCGGTCCGGGCAACCTGAAGAAAATCTCCGCGGCGCATTCAACTAATCTTCAGGAATGCGCGTCTCAGAAGTCGTGACGAACACTGACGCCCGCCCGCCGCAGGTCTCCCGCCGCCGCTTCATGGGCGGCGCCGTGGGGCTGGCCGCGCTGGGCTCCTTCGCCGCGGCCTGCCAGGGCGACACGAGCCCGGCCGCCAGCACCTCCGCGGCCAGCCCCAGACCGATCGGGATCCAGACCGGCGGCGCCGACGCGAGCCCGAGCGCCACGGCCGGCGCCGGTCCCGACCCGCAGCTGCTGGCGCAGCGCTACCAGGGCCTCAAACCGTTCGCCCCGGCCCCGGCGCCGCCCGCGGTCAAGCCGATCGCGCTGAGCGTGGACCATCCACAGGTCTTCGCCAAGGTGCCGATCACCGACAAGGTGGTCTTCGTCACGGTCGACGACGGGATCGAGAAGGACCCGGCGTACATCCAGATGGTCAAGGACTTCCAGATCCCGATCACCATCAGCCTCGCCGACACGCTCATCCGCGACGACTACGCCTACTTCGAGAAGCTGTACCAGACCGGCTTCGTCTCCATCCAGAACCACACCGTCAACCACCCGCTCAACATGCCGAGCCTTTCTCCGCAGCGCCAGCTCGACGAGATCGCCGGTCAGCAGCAGAAGCTGCAGAAGGAGTACGGCACGACCCCGTACCTGTTCCGGGCGCCGGGCGGCAACTACAGCAACGCCACGCTCACCGCGGTCAAGCAGGCGGGCCTGCGGGGGATGATGAACTGGAAGGAGTCGATGGAGATCCACGACATGCAGTACCAGACCGCCGCGCACCAGCTGCAGCCCGGCGACATCATCCTGGCCCACTTCCGCGGCCCCGCCCAGCTCAAGGGCGAGACCATGGTGCAGATGATGATCAACCTCTACAAGCACATCCAGGCGCAGGGCTTCACCGTGGCGGACATCACGAAGTACGTGTGACCGGCCGCGAGCGTGTCAGGGCTCGCTGACGGGCTGACCCGCTAAGCGAGGCGCGAGTGCTCGGTCGGGCGCGAGTGCCCTGCCGAATGTGAGCGCCCTGCCGAATCTGAGTGTTCGGTCGAATGTGAGTGCTCCGCCAAGTGCGAGCCCTCATTCACGTGGAAGAGCGCGAACGCACGCCGGATCAACGGCTGCGCGACGTTGCGCACCCGCACGCCGCCGTTCGTCATGCCCTGCTCGGAGCCGGAATGCGCGTGACCGTGCACGGCCAGGTCCGCGCCGCCCTCGTCGATGGCCTGCGCCAGCAGGTAGCTGCCGAGGAACGGGAAGATCTCCGGCGGCTCGCCGGCCAGGGTCTCCGGCACCGGGGAGTAGTGCGTCAGGGCGATGCGAAAGTCGCAGTCCGCTGAGTCGAGCTCGTCGAGCGCCGCGCGCAGCCCGTCGGCGCAGGCGGCCGACCTGCG
>NZ_DASRGV010000169.1:0-15348 GCF_035650855.1 Actinocrinis sp.
GGCGATGGTCAGCGGCTCGCCGGCCAACGCCTGCATGATGAACGTGGGAATCGCCCGGCCGTCATGCGGGCGCATCCGCGGCCCGTAGGAGTTGAAGATCCGCACGATCCCGGTGTCCAGACCGCGGCTGTGCCGGTACGCCATGGTCAGCGCCTCGGAGAAGCGCTTGGCCTCGTCGTAGACCCCGCGCGGGCCGACCGGGTTCACATTGCCCCAGTAGTCCTCGGACTGCGGATGCCGCAGCGGGTCGCCGTACACCTCGGAGGTCGAGGCGAGGATGAAGCGCGCGCCTTTCTCCGCGGCCAGCCCGAGCGCGTGCAGCGTGCCGAGGCTGCCGACCCGCAGCGTGTCGATCGGGTATTTCAAGTAGTCGGTGGGGGAGGCCGGGGAGGCGAAATGCAGTACCAGGTCCACCTCGCCGGGCACGTGAATGAACTCGCTCACGTCGCACGCCACCATCCGGAACCGCCCGTTGGAGATGAGGTGCCCCACATTGCCGGGCTCGCCGGTCAGGAAATTGTCCAGGCACACGACCTCGGTGCCCTCCGCCAGCAGCCGCTCGCACAGATGCGAGCCCAGAAAGCCCGCCCCGCCGGTGACCACGGCCCGATGGAAGCGGCGCGCGGTTTCCGCCATGTGGTGACACCTCCCGGATCGTCCACGGCCGTCCTCGGACGGCCGGTCGTTGTCTTGACTGAAGCTTCAGGTGGTCGAGTGACCGGTCGGCTACCCGGCACTTGCGGACGAAAACGACTTCCCGACAAGACGTTTCTCCGGACCAGCTCATCGCGCGTCACGGCTGTGTATTCGATCCCACAGACGACTGAATCGGGCCGGGCGGCCGTTTGCCGTCCGTGGCTGCGGCAACGTCCCGCCGATGAGCCGTACCACGGTCGTGATCGCCACCCGCAATCGTGCGGCGGAGCTTGACCGCACCCTCAGCGAGCTGACCGCCCTGCCGGAGCGGCCCGCGATCATCGTGGTGGACAACGCCTCCACCGACGGAACCCCGCAGCGGGTAGCGGAGCGCTTCCCAGATATCAGGGTACTGCGAATGTCGCGGAATCTCGGCGCGGTCGCCAGAAACCGCGGCGTGCTGGCGGCCGCGACACCGTACGTCGCGTTCAGCGATGACGACTCCTGGTGGGCGCCGGGGGCGCTGGCCGAGGCCGAGCGCATCCTGGACGACTCGCCGCGGCTCGCGCTGATCGCCGCGCGCACCTTGGTCGGGCCGCGCCGCGAAATCGATCCGGTGAATCTGCTGATGTGGCGCAGCCCGCTGCCCCAGCCGGAGGTGGTACCCGGCGGTCGCCCGGTGCTCGGATTCCTGGCCTGCTCGGCGGTGGTCCGCCGCCGCGCCTTCCTCGACGTCGGCGGGTTCGCGCAATTCATCCGGGTCGGCGGGGAGGAGAAACTGCTGGCCTACGATCTGGCGGCGGCGGGCTGGCAGCTCGTGTACGCGCCCGGCCTTGTCGCACACCATCACCCTTCGGCGGTCCGCGACCCGGCCGCGCGGCGCGTGCTCGAACTGCGCAACGACCTGCTGATCGACTGGCTGCGCAGGCCTGGGCAGCACGCGCTGCGATCGAGCGCGCGGGCGGCGCGGGCGGCGGTGCGTGAACCGGTGGCCCGAAAGGCGGCGCTGTCGGCCGCCGCGCGCCTTCCGATGCTGTTGCCGCGGCGCAGAAAACTCCCGCCGAACGTGGAATCGGCGGTGCGGATGCTGGAGGCCGGAGGTCGCTATGGCATCGCCGCCTGACAATCCCGCCACCACCGTCGAGAAGCGAGTCACGGTCGTGGTGATCACGCACAACCGCCGCGAGGAACTGGCGCGGACGCTCCACCGGCTCGCGACCCTGCCGAATCGGCCGGCGGTGATCGTTGTCGACAACGGATCACGCGATGGCACGGCCGGATTCGTTCGCCGTGAGCACCCTGAGATGGCCCTGATCGCGGCGGACCGCAACCTCGGCGCGGTGGGCCGGAACCTCGCGGCCCGGCGCGTCAAGACGCCTTATATCGCGTTCTGCGACGATGACACCTGGTGGGAGCCCGGGGCGCTGGTCCGCGCGGCCGACCTGCTCGACTCGCACGCCAACGTCGCCGCGATCACCGGGCACATCGTCGTCGAACCGGAGGGCCGCGACGACCCGATCGTGGCGGAGCTGCGCGACTCGCCGATTCCGCGGCCGCCCGGTGCGCGGCTGCCAGGTCCCCCGCTCGGCAGCATCCTGGCCGGCGCCTCGGTTCTGCGCACGTCCGCGTTCCGGCAGGTCGGCGGCTTCAATCCGCGCTTGTGGCTGGGCGGCGAGGAGGAGCTGCTCGCGATGGATCTCGCGGCGCGCGGTTGGTGGCTCTGCTACGCGCCGGACGTCATGGTGCACCACGAACCGTCCACTCGACGTGAAAGCACGGTGCGTAGGCGCGATGGCATTCGCAACACCCTGTGGACGACCTGGCTGCGTCGGCCCGTGACGAGCGCGCTGCGCCGCACCGTCTGGCTGGCCGGTTCCGTTCCGCGGGACCGGACCTCTGCCACAGGGTTTCTCAATGCGCTGCGAGGAGTGCCGTGGGTACTGAGGGAACGGCGCGTCCTGCCCGCGAGAGTGGAAGCGAATCTGCGGCTGCTGGAAACACCACAGCGCACGTCTACCGCGCGCCGCTATGTGGGCTGAGTCGCTGCACGAACTGATCGATCACCGCTTCGCGCACTATTCGACGTGAACGTCGTGCGGCGTCTTATCCGGGCGCAGCCCACGCCAGGACGGCGTGCGCAACATTCCGTCGCGGGTTCGCTCGGCGTAGACGACTTCGCCCACCAGCTTTGGCTGCACCCACCGCGCCTCGCGCTCGATCGCGGGCGGCACGCGGCCGCCGAACGGACTGCGCTCGGTGGCCAGCGCGTCCAATCGCTTACCGAGATCCGCGAGGCTCTGCTCGGTGAAGCCGGTTCCGACGAGGCCCACGAACTCAAGGGCGTCCGGTGCCGTGTCATTCGCCGATCCGCCGCGGCGCCCGGTCCGACTGCCGCTCGTGCCGGTGCCGCTGCCTGTGCCTGCACTGGCTACCGGAATGCCCAGTAACAGTGATCCGATCGCCCCGCGTCTGCGGCCCTCGCCGGGAGTCCACCCGCCGACCACCACTTCCTGAGTGCGCACATGCTTGATCTTGATCCAGTCCGGGCTGCGCCGGCCGGGCTGGTATGTGGACTCCAGCCGCTTGGCGATCACTCCTTCGAGCCCTTCTTCGCGGGTTGCCGCATACAACCCGGCGCCATCGCCGGCCTGGTAGTCCGGCGTCTGCCAGCTGGACACCGCGGCGAGATCGAGCGCGGCGAGGATCGAGCGGCGCTCGCGGTAGGGCTCGTCCAGCAGCGAGCGCCCGTCCCTGCGCAGCACGTCGAACACGATGTACGCCACCGGCGTCCGCTCGCTCAGCCTGGCGATCCGGGCCGCGTCGCGCACATGCATCCGCTGCTGGAGCGCGCCGAACGAGGGCCGGCCCGCCGCGTCGAAGGCGACGATCTCGCCGTCCACGACGAGGCCGCGCCGACCGGCCAGCCGGGCCAGCTCGGCGGATCGCGGGGTCAGTTCGGGATACGCGGCGGTGATGTCGCGGTCATTGCGCGAGACCAGCTGGAACCGGTCCCTGCCCAGGTAGCCGATCGCGCGGACCCCGTCCCACTTCACCTCGTAGCCGAACCGGCTGTCCTGTGCGTCGGAGGGGAGCCGGCCGAGGGTGGCCAGCATCGGGGCGATCGCGCGCAGGCCGGCCCAGGTGGCCTCCTTCGCCATCCGCGATCACCTCGACTCGCCGGTGCGCCAGGTCAGTGCAGCTGCTCCTGGTCAGTGCCGCTGCTCAAGATCAGTGCCGCGCGGCCCTGACCTTCTCGCCGAGATCCTCGAGCACGTGCCAGGTCACCGCCTGCTCCAGAGCCGGCAGCAGCCGGTTCTGCTCCACGTCGAGCAGCCCCCGGGCCTGCCCCGCGAGCGTGCTGACCAGCTCCGGGCCGGCCTCGCCGTACCCGTTCTGCTCGGCCACCCGGCCGAGCGTCCAGCTGACCTGGTCGCGCACCCGCTCGCCCTGTCTGGACAGCTCTCCGCCGCCCGGGACGTACTCGCGCAGCGCTCCGGCGAGGCACTTGGAGGTCAGCGTGACGTGCTCCTCGACCGCCGCGGTCAGCTGCTTGACCAGCGCCCGCTGCCTAGCCGGATCATGCTCGGCCGCGCACTGGCCCGCGACCAGCTCGATCAGCTTCCGGTCGGCGGCCAGCTCGGTGCCGAGGTCCGCGCCGTGGCCCATGATCCGCTCCCTTCGCCGGACCTTTCCGGGCCTGTCCTGGACGCGGCGGTTCGGGCGACAGTCCCCGGTGAGTACCCGGTCCGTCCATTTTTCCACTCGCTGGCACAAGTGTCTTGATTTTCTTCGCGCGATCATCGCCGCAGGACGCCGCCGCACCGTCGTTCCGGCCGGGACGAGCCGCCCGAATCACCCGGTCCGCCATCGCATGGAGTGGCGGTATCCGGGTAGCCGGTCGTCCCAAGAGCCGAGTGGTCAGGCCGACGAGAGGAGGAGGTCAGGCGATGCAGCCGGTCAACCCACCGGGCTCCACGGAATCCGACGTCTGCGACAGCGTCTCCGGCTTCCGGGTGTGGACCTCCGGCGAGGGCCGCTGGCACCTGGCCGGGGAAGCCGATCTGATCGCCGAGAGCGCGCTGCGGGCCGCGATGGACACGGCCTGCGCAAGCCGCGCCGCGCTGGTCCTAGACTGCGGGGAACTCAACTTCATCGACGTCGCGGGACTGCGGGCGATAGCTCAGGCCGCACTCGCCCTCGGCTCGCCCGTCGTCGTGAACGGCGCCAACGAGATGCTGCGGCGCGCCTGGTCGCTGCTCGACCTCCACGCCGCCGCCCCGAACGTGGAGTTCAGCACATGAGCATCGACCAGCTTCCTGAGTCGCGGTCCGCGGCGTCGCAGCCCGGCCGGTTCAGGCACGAGGCCATGCTGTACCGCGGAGCGGACGAGTTCGTCGACCGCGCCGCTACGTTCGTGCGCGACGCTCTCGCCGCCGAAGAGCCGATCATGGTGGCGGTCATCGAGCCGCGGGCGAGCATGCTGCGAGACGAGCTCGGCGCGGACGCACGGCTGGTGAACTTCATCGACATGGCGGCGATCGGCCGCAACCCGGCCCGGATCATCCCGGCCTGGCAGGAATGGGTCGTCCGGCATCAGGGCTCGGTCCACGGCTTCCGCGGCATCGGCGAGCCGATCTGGTCCAGCCGCAGCCCGGCCGAGTTGATCGAGTGCCAGCAGCACGAGGCGCTGCTGAACGTCGCCTTCGACGAGGGTCCGCCGTGGTGGCTGCTGTGCCCCTATGACACGACGAGCCTCGACTCGGATGTCATCGCGCGGGCGCATCAAACTCATCCGGGAATGATGGATGGGGGCCGTGCGTACCGCAGTGCCAGCTATCCCCATCCGGAGTTCTCGCGATCAGCCATGTTTTCTGCTGCCTTCCCCGAATCGACCGAACCGACGCTGCAGCTGTATCGCACCGACTTCGGCCTGGCCGACCTGCCGCGCATCCGGCAGGCGGTGGCGACCTGCGCCACCGCCCAGCACGTCGCCGCGCCCCGGGTCGACGACCTGGTCCTCGTGGCCAACGAGCTCGCCTGCAACAGCATCAAGCACGGCGGCGGCACCGGCACGCTGCGCATGTGGCGCGAGGGCGGGCAGCTGGTGTGCGAGGTGCACGACCGCGGCCTGATCACGGACCCGCTGGTCGGCCGGCGCAAGCCGAATCCGGAGAGGGGGGGCGGCGCCGGGCTGTGGATCGCCAATCTGCTGTGCGATCTGGTGCAGATCCGTTCCACTCCGCAGACCGGTACCACAGTACGTGTCCACATGGAGGCGTCGAACGCTGATCCGGGGTCGAGCGCCGAGCCAGTGTCCGAGAACCATAACTCAAAGGCCTGACGGTCTGGCGCGAGCGCACGGAAGCGAAGCGGCACAAGGCTAGACAGGGGTGCGCAGTGCGTTTGCGGCAGAGCGATCTCCGCGCTCCCGGATACCGGCGCGTGCATCACGGCCGTGGATTCCGGTACTTCGACTTGCAGGGCGCGCCGGTGACGGATCCCGAGTTGCGCCAGCGGTTCACCCGGCTCGTCATTCCTCCGGCCTGGCGCGACGTTTGGATTTGTCCCTGGCCGACCGGACACATCCAGGCGACCGGCATCGATGCGGCCGGCCGGCGTCAGTATCTTTACCACCCGCGTTTCCGCGAGCAGCAAGAGCAGGCAAAACACGAGCACGTCTTGGAGATGGCCGAGCGCCTGCCGTTGGCGCGGGAACGCATCAGCGCGGACTTGGCGCGGCGCGGCCTCGTGCGCGAGCGGGTGCTGGCCTGCGCGGCGCGGCTGCTCGACTTCGGGTTCTTCCGCGTCGGCTCGGACCAATACGTCCAGGCGAACGGGACCTACGGCCTGACGACGGTGCTGTGCCTGCACGTCGACTGCCGGAACCGTGAGACGGTCGCGTTCGATTATCCGGCCAAGGGCGGCAAACGCCGGGTGCAGGCGATCGTGGACGAACCGACCCGCAAAACCATCGCCGCGCTGCTTCGCGAGCGCGGGACCGAGGACCGGCTGCTGGCCTATCGCGAGCGCGGCAGTGTTGGAAGAAACGGTGTGAACGGCGACGGCTGGCACGAGATACACAGCGACGAGCTGAACGCGTACCTCAAGGAAATCTGCGACCTGGACGTCTCCGCGAAGGATTTCCGCACCTGGCACGCCACCGTCCTGGCCGCAGTCGCCCTCGCCGTGTCGACACAGGCGGCGCGCACCTCGCCGACCGCGCGCAAGCGGGCCGAGGTCCGCGCGGTCAAAGAAGTGGCCGAATACCTCGGCAACACCCCGGCCGTATGCCGCGCCTCCTACATCAACCCTCGCGTCATCGAACTCTATGAAGAGGGCCGCACCATCGCGCCCGCACTCACCGCGCTCGGTGCGGAGCAGAGCTTCGGACAGCCGGCGACACAGGGCGCGGTCGAGCGAGCCGTCCTCGACCTGCTCAAGGCCGGCTGAGACGGGCCCGGGGCCGCCGGCCCAAAACCAGCACCGCTTCGAAACCAGCACCCCGCAGCCGCGACACGCAGCCGGTGTTTCACGATCACCGGTTCCGGTTATCCGCAGCCCGCCATGACTCCACCACCTGCTTCCGCTTCCGGCGGACCGCCGCCGGCCACCGACGTTCCGGTCGAGGCCGTGAGCGCGGCCGCGTTCACCGTGCCCACTGAAAGCCCTGAGGGCGACGGCACCCTGACCTGGGACTCCACCACGATGGTGATGGCGCGCGCCTCCGCCGCAGGCGTCACCGGGATCGGCTGGACCTATGGCCTCGCGGCCGCGGCGAACGTGATCACCGACAAGCTGGCCGACGTCGTGCGCGGATGCAGCGCACTCGACGTGCCCGCCGCAAACGACGCGATGTGCCGCGCCGTACGCAACGCCGGAAAGCCGGGACTGGTCGCCATGGCCATCTCAGCGGTCGATATCGCGCTGTGGGACCTGAAGGCCCGAGTGCTCGGCGTGCCGTTGGTGCGGTTGCTCGGCGCGGCACGACCGGACGTTCCGGTATACGGCAGCGGCGGCTTTACGACCTACGACGACAAACAGCTCGAAGAACAGCTGCGGTTCTGGGCCGAGGAGCAGAGCATCCCGCGCGTCAAGATCAAGATCGGCGAGTCCTGGGGCCGGGACGAGCGCCGCGACCTGGCCCGCGCCGAGTTCGCGCGCGGCGTCGTCGGCGACGAGGTCGAGTTCTATGTGGACGCGAACGGCGGCTACACCCGCACGCAGGCGATCCGGGTCGGGCGCGCCCTCGCGGATCTCGGGGTGACCTGGTTCGAGGAGCCGGTCAGCTCCGACGATCTGGTGGGCCTGCACGAGATCAGGGACGCGATCACGCCGGACGTGGCGGCCGGTGAATACGGCTATGACCTGCCGTACTTCGCGCGGATGCTGAACGCGGACGCGGTCGACTGCCTGCAAGCGGACGTGACCAGGTGCGGCGGCATCACGATTTGGCAGCGTGTCGCGGCCGTCGCCGAATCGCTCGGCCTGCAGATATCAGGGCACTGCGCGCCGCACGCACACGCCGCCGTCGCCGCCTCCGTGCCGAACCTGCGGCATCTGGAGTGGTTCCACGACCACACCCGGATCGAGTCGATGTTCTTCGACGGCACGCTCGACCCGAGCGGCGGCGCGATCAACCCGTGCGACAACACGGCTCCCGGGATCGGCCTCGAGCTGCGAAGCGCGGTGGCGAACCGGTACCGCGTCGCGTGACACACGGCGCGTGACGGACACGGTCCAGTTCGCCACCAAGTACCCACGGACCACGGGCCAGCCGATTCAGGCCGCCTTGCAGGCCCGCTTCAGGAGCGCGCCCGCTCCTCGTCCCTGGCTTCCTCTTCGTCGGGTTCCTCGGCGTCGCCCGAGCCTGTGTCCTGCACGTCCTCGGGCCTGACGCCGATCCCGCCGGACTCCATCGAGTCCGCGTCCGACGCCTTCTGCACTGCCTGCCGTGCGTCGTCGAGTACTTCGCGCAGGTGATCGCTCTCCTGCTGCATTTCGCCGGCGCGCTGCCATTCGCCGCGGATCTGCTCGTCGGCCGAGTGCGTGGCCTCGGGGGTCGCCGCGTCTTCCAGCTGCGGAAGTCCCTCGTCGTTGGCCGGCGCAGTGTCGTCCGCGCGCTGAGTGCCGGTTTCTTCAGACACAGTCGCTCCTTCTTCAGTGCAGGTCGGACGAAGCCGGGTACCCGATCGGGGAATTCGCACTCCCGATCCTCGGAGGAACCGATGTCCGCGACCGACGATCTGCGCCACCGGGTCGGTGACCTGCTTAAAGAGCACGGCCAGACCTTCGCGGACGAGGCCGGGGTCCGGCTGCGCGACACGCCGGGGCCGCTCTACCAGCTCCTCGTCGTCTGCGTCCTGTCCTCGATCCGCATCCGCGCCAACATCGCGGTGGACGCCGCGCGCGAGCTGTTCGCGGCGGGTTACCGCACGCCCGCGAAGATGCTGGAGGCCAGCTGGCAGCAGCGCGTGGACGCCCTCGGGCGCGCGCACTACAAGCGCTACGACGAGAGCACCGCGACCGCACTGGGCGGGGGCGCGCAGCTCATTCTCGACCGGTGGCACGGAGACCTGCGCAAGCTGCGCGCCGAGGCCGGCCACGATCCGCGCCGCATCCGCGAACTGCTCCAAGAGGTGCCGCGCATCGGCCCCGTCGGCGCCGAGATCTTCTGCCGCGAGGCGCAGGGCCTGTGGCCGGAGCTGCGCCCGACGTTCGACAAGCGGGCCGTGCAGGGGGCGAGCAAGGCCGGGCTGCCGACCGACCCGCAGAAACTCGCCGGACTGGTCTCCGAGCAGGACCTACCCCGGCTCGCCGCCGCCCTCGTGCGCGTGACGCTGTGACCCGGCGCCGCGAAGTGCGCACGCCGTTCGGGTGAATCAATTCCGCATGTCGGGGTACCGCCGGTCGGTGACGCACCGGCAAGGCTCGATCCGAAGACGACGCACACGGACCAGACGGACCGGACGGAGCTACAGACCATGAATGCGATCGGAAGCGACCTGCGGGTCGGACCGGCGGCTGACCGGGCCGAGCTGTACGCCCTCGGCCGGCAGTTGCGCGTCGACTCGGTACGTGCCAGCACCGCCGCAGGATCCGGCCACCCCACCTCGAGCATGTCGGCCGCCGACCTGATGGCCGTGCTGATGGCCCGGCATCTGCGCTACGACTGGGACGACCCGGCGAACCCGGCGAACGACCACCTGATCCTGTCGAAGGGGCACGCCTCGCCGCTGCTCTACTCGATGTTCCGCGCCGTCGGCGTGATCAGCGAGGACGAGCTGATGAACACCTACCGCCGCGCCGGGCGGCTCCAGGGCCACCCGACGCCGGTCCTGCCCTGGGTCGACGTCGCCACCGGCTCGCTCGGCCAGGGCATCGGCTACGGCGTCGGCGTCGCGCTGGCCGGGAGCAAGCTCGACCGGCTGCCTTACCGGGTCTGGGTGCTGTGCGGCGACAGCGAGATGGCCGAGGGCTCGGTCTGGGAGGCGCTGGACAAGGCCGCCCACTATGAGCTGAACAACTTCACCGCGATCATCGACGTCAACCGGCTCGGGCAGACCGGCGCCACCGAGTTCGGCTGGGACGTCGAGCGATACGCGCACCGGGTCACCGCCTTCGGCTGCCGCTCGCTGACCATCGACGGGCACGACATCGACGAGATCACCGCCGCGTACGAGGCGGTGGAGCTGGCCGACCGGCCGACCGTCATCATCGCGCGCACGGTCAAGGGCAGCGGATTCTCCGAGATCGAGAACAAGCCGGACTGGCACGGCAAGCAGCTGCCCGAGGACATGGCGCAGCGCGCGATCGAGGAGCTCGGCGGCGTCACCGCGATCCACGTGCGCGGCCCGTTGCCCGAGGTGCCGCAATCCTCGGAGTCGCAGGCGTCGAAGGGATCGCAGCAGTCGCCGGATTCCGCCGGCTCCGCCGCGCCCGATCGCCCGCAATCGCAGGCTGCTGACGGTCAGCGCGCTGCCACGGCCCACCGTGCCGCCCCGATCGAGCCGCCGCGCTTCGAGCTCGGCGAGAAGATCGCCACCCGCAAGGCGTTCGGCCAGGCGCTGGCCGCCCTCGGCGCACGCCCCGACGTCGTCGCCCTGGACGGCGAAGTCGGCAACTCCACGTACACGGAGCTGTTCGAGAAGGACCACCCGCACCGGTTCTTCCAGATGTACATCGCCGAGCAGCAGATGGTCGCGACCGCGGTCGGGTTCTCGGTGCGCGGTTACCGGCCGTTCGCCGCGACCTTCGCCGCCTTCCTCACCCGCGCGCACGACTTCCTGCGCATGGCCGCCATCTCGCAGGCCGACCTGTGCATCGTCGGCTCGCACTGCGGCGTCGAGATCGGCGCCGACGGACCGTCACAGATGGGGCTGGAGGACATCGCGATGATGCGGTCCGTCCACGACTCCACGGTCCTCTACCCGTCCGACGCGCCGAGCGCAGCCGCGCTCACCATCGCCATGGCGGACCTGCCGGGAATCAGCTATCTGCGGACCACGCGCGGCGGATATCCGGTCCTGTACGGCCCGGACGAGCGTTTCCCGGTCGGCGGCTGCAAGGTGTGGGGAGAGAGCCCCGAAGACGTGGTCACCCTCGTCGGCGCCGGAGTCACCCTGCACGAGTGCCTGAGCGCCGCGACCCAGCTGGCCCGCCAGGGGATCGCGACCCGCGTGGTCGACCTGTACTCGGTCAAGCCGATCGACGCCGCGAGCCTGGGGCGCTGCGCTCAGCAAACCAGGCTGCTGATGGTCGTCGAGGACCACCATCCCGAGGGCGGAATCGGCGAAGCGGTCGCCGCCGTGCTCGCGAAGGGCTGGCCGCGTCAGGCCGGTGCCCGGTTCGCGCACCTCGCCGTCGAATCGCTGCCCGGCTCCGCCTCCACCCCGCAAGCCCTGGACGCCGCCGGTCTGAGCGCCGAGCACATCGTGCGCGCGGTGCGGTCGGAACTGGACCGCGACGGGCTTCCCAGCGGCAAGCCGACCCTGAGGAGTGAGTGAGAACCATGACCACCGACCCGAGTGAGAGCCCGATCCAGTCGCAGGACGTGCCCGAGGACGACGGCGTCCTGCAGCCCGGCGACAGCCTGGAGACCGACGACCTGTCCGCCGACCCGCTGGACACCGGCATCAGCCCGCCCGAGCGCAGGCCCGCCTCGGAGAAATACGGCGTCACGCTCGACGAGGCCCGCACCGGCGCCCCGCTGGATCAGCGCCTCGCCGAGGAGGAACCCGACTTCGGCGAGCCGGCCTCGCTGGAGAACCGGCCGGAGCCCGAGCCGGACGCCCCGCCGGTCGACGACCTGGAGCCCGACCAGCGCGCCGGCCGCCTCGTCGCCGAGGACGAGGGCGCGCACACGGTGAGCACCCCGAACTACCTCGCCCGCGACATGGGCGTCGACGGCGGCGCGGCCAGCGCCGAGGAGGCCGCGATGCACGTGGCCGACGCAGACGTCAGAGACACCCGCGAGCAGGACGCCGAAGCGGCCGAGACCTGGCAGGACCCGCTGTCGCGCAACGCGTGATCAGGGCTCGTGGCGATCGGCGGAGGAGACGATGACTGCCGAGCAGTTCGTTCCGAGCGACGGGGACCTGGCCGCGCTGGCCAAGGCCGCGGCGCACTGCGAGGGCTGCGAGCTCTACCGCGACGCGACGCAGACCGTGTTCGGCCACGGAAACGAGCACGCGCGCTACGTCCTCGTCGGCGAGCAGCCGGGCGACCAAGAGGACAAGCGCGGCCTGCCGTTCGTCGGACCGGCCGGGGCGTTGCTCGACCGCGCGCTGGCCGAGGCCGGCATCGACCCCGCCGAGACCTACGTGACCAACGCCGTGAAGCACTTCCGCTGGAAGAGTGCTCCTGACCGCGGCAAGCGGCGCATCCACGAGAAGCCGGGCACGACGCACATCAACGCCTGCCGCCCCTGGCTGCTCGCGGAACTCTCCCGGCTGCGGCCGAAGGTGATCGTGCTGCTCGGCGCCACCGCCGGCCAGTCGCTGTTCGGCTCCGGCTTCCGGGTGGGGAAGTCCCGCGGCGTCCCGGTCGACTGGCAGCCGCCGGAGGGTTCCGGCCCGGGCGCCAAGGCCGTCGCGACCGTGCATCCCTCGGCCGTTCTCCGCGCCCCGGACCGCGACACCGCGTACGCGGGGCTGCTCGCGGACCTGCGCACCTGCGCCGAACTAGCCGGACGGCTCGATTGACCGCGTCGACTCGGGGTAGCCGTCAGCGGTCTGTGGCCGAAACGAGGAGGATCGCGTACATGCAGGAGCAAGAGACGATGAACCCTGCCCAGCCCTTTCTGAGCGACATCGAGACGCTGCGGGCCAAGGCACGCGAACAGATGGACAAGGGACCGGTCACCGCCGCGTACGGCGCGGACCTCGACCGCGTGCTCGAGGTGCTGAACCAGTCGCTGGCGACCGAGATCGTCTGCGTCCTGAGATACCGCCAGCACCACTTCGCAGCCAACGGCCTGAACGCCGGCCCGGTCGCCGCCGAATTCCTCGAGCACGCCAACGAGGAGCAGCAGCACGCCGACCTGTTCGCCGCGCGCATCGTTCAGCTCGGCGGCGTGCCGGATCTGAATCCGCAGACCCTCACCGGCCGCTCGCACTCCCAGTACGTCACCTCGCACGAGCTGCGCGCGATGATCGAGGAAGACCTGATCGCCGAGCGGATCGCCATCGCCGCCTACACCGAGATCATCGCCTGGCTCGGCGACGGCGACCCCACCACCCGCCGCATCTTCGAGGAAGTGCTCGCCACGGAGGAGGAGCACGCCGAAGACATGCTCTCCCTGCTCGAACAGGGCTGAACGCTACCAACCCGGCCCGCCGACTCGATTGAGTCGGCGGGCTGTCTCGTACCGCGGGACAACTCACACTCGTCCCAGTGGACGACTCACGCTCGTCCCAGTGGACAACTCACATCAGCTTGGCCCGCAGGAAGTGCAGGAAGTCCGAGCCGGTCAGCGCGGTCAGGCCGCCGGCGGCCAGCCGCGTGACGCGGGGGGCGAAGACCAGGCCGGCGCACAGCCCGGTCGAGATCCACATGCCGGTGCAGAACGGGCAGGTCAGCAGCTCGCCGACGGCTTTGCGCGCGCCGGTGCCGCGGACCTCCTCCTTCAGCTCGGCGGGCCCCTGCGTTCCGTGGAACTCGGTGAACGGCGCGCGCAGCGGGCTGGTCACCGGGTCTTTGGCGATCAGGCGGCTGAGGCGGTGCGTCGCGCCGGCCAGGATCACCACGTCCCACGGGCTCGGGGTGGGCACCGGCCGCCGCGTCGCTTTGGCGATGCCGGCGAGCGTGGCGACCAATCCCGTGTACACGCCCATCGCGCCGACGTAGCTGCGTAGCGGAAAGTCGGCGCCCTGCGTGTATTCCTGCTCGACTTCGCGTAGTGCCTGCTCCGTCTTCTCCGTCACCGCCGCGCCTCCCGGTCCTTTGGGCGTTATGAGCCTTTCGCGCCGACTACCCGTCTCGATCGTGGGTACACGCGGGCGACGCACCGGCCGGCCCGCAGCTGGCCGGCGGCATGAGCGCAGCGAGATCGAGGAGAGGCAATGGCCAAGAAGATCGGGTACTTCCTGTCCAGTGAGGAGTTCGGACCACGCGAACTGGTCGAGCAGGCGCGGATGGCGCAGGACGCCGGCTTCGAAGCGCTCTGGATCTCCGACCACTTCCACCCCTGGAACGACGCGCAAGGGCAGAGCGGCTTCGTGTGGGGCACGATCGGCGCCCTCGCGCAGGCCGTCGACCTGCCCATCGGCACCGCCGTGACCTGCCCGACCATCCGCATCCACCCGGCGATCGTCGCGCAGGCGGCCGCCACCGCCGCGGTGCTGACCGACGGGAAGTTCACCCTCGGCGTCGGCACCGGCGAAGCGCTGAACGAGCACATCCTCGGCGGTCCCTGGCCGACCTCGAAGGTCCGTCGGGAGATGCTGGAGGAGGCCGTGCAGGTGATGCGCGAGCTGTGGAAGGGCGAGAACGTCAACCACCGCGGAACGTACTACACCGTCGACAACGCGCGGATCTACACGCTGCCGGACAAGCCGGTGCCCGTGTACGTCTCCGGTTTCGGGCCCGCCTCGGCCCGCTTGGCCGGACAGATCGGCGACGGCTACGTCGGCACCCAGCCGGACACCGAACTGCTCGGCGCGTTCCGCGAGAACGGCGGCCAGGGCAAGGTCACCCAGGGCGGCTACAAGGTGTGCTGGGGGCGGGACCGCGACGAGGCGGTCAAGACCGCACACGAGCGCTGGGCCAACGAGCAGCTGCCGGGCGAACTGGCCCAGGTGCTCCCGCAGCCGGCGCATTTCGAGCAGGCGCAGCAGCTGGTCACGCCCGACATGGTGGCCGAGGCGCTGGTCTGCGGTGACGACGAGGAGGCGCACCTGCGCCGGTTCGCCGAGTACTCCGACGCCGGATACGACGAGGTCTATATCAACCAGATCGGACCGGATCAGCGCGGCTTCTTCGATTTCTACGGCCAGCGCATCCTGCCGCAGCTGAAGGGTATGCGCTCGCAATGAGCAGCAACGAACCGCGCAGGAACATCCTGAGGGAACCGAGCGAGCAGTCGCGCATCCACACCGAGGTCGAAGAGGCCGAGCAGGAGACGTACAACGCGGCGCAGAAGGCGCGCGGCGCGAAGGATCACGAGCAGAAGAAGCTGCGCGACTCGGCCAACGTCTCCGAGACCTGGGAGAACCC
>NZ_DASRGV010000170.1:0-13753 GCF_035650855.1 Actinocrinis sp.
GGTGAACGCGCAGGGCCTTGGCTACCTGGTGGTGGCGGACGCCGATCAGGTGGGCTGGACGGCCACGCTGGACGGCAAGAAGACGCCGCTGGTCTCCGCCGACGAGGGCGTGGTGGCGGTCGCGGTCCCGGCCGGCACCCACACGATCGCCCTGCACTTCTCCGCTCCGCGCGGCACGATCGCGTACACGCTCACCGGGGTGACCGTGGTCGGTCTGATCGCCGTGGTGCTCGGCGAGGTGTGGTGGACCCGGCGGCGGCGGCGCGAGGCTGAGCCGGCGGCAGTCGTTTAGGAGCGCGTCTCCGGCTTCAGCATCGGTCGGCGGCAGCGCGCTCAGTCAACGATGACGACGATCCGGCTGCCTTCGCCACTCTCGCCGGGCTCGCCATCCCTGCCGCCTTCTGGTGCGGTCACGCCGACTATTCGCACCGCGCTGAGATCCGGAACGACCACGTCGGCGTCCAACTCGTCAGCGGCGTGCGTCGTGGCGACGGCCACCGTCACGGCTCCGGCAGCCCTGGCGGCGGCGAGCCCGGCAGGAGCGTCCTCGAAGACCAGACAGCGCTCCGGCGGCACGCCCAGCAGCTTTGCACCCAGCAGGAACGGCTCAGGGTCCGGCTTGCCGCGGCTCACGTCGTCGATGGTGACCAGCACCGGCGCGCCGATTCCAGCCGCGCCGAGCCGGACCCGGGCCAACTGCCGGCCGGCCGAGGTGACCACGGCCCAGCGTCCCGCGGGTGCCGCGGCCAGCAGCCGGGCCGCTCCCGGCAGCACGACGACGTCGGCGGTGTCGGTCCGCTCCAGCTCGTCCAGGCGCTCGGCGGCCGCCGGGATCAGCTCCGCAGGCAGCAGATCGGCCAGGATCTCCCCGGCCGGGCGCCCGTGCCTGGGCACCACCGCGAACAGATCGGGGGGAATCGGGAACTCGGCCGCCACGGTCTGCCAGCCGCGCAGCACCGAAGCCGTCGAGTCGACCAGGGTTCCGTCCATGTCGAACAGCAGGGCGTCTACCTCGAAGCGCATGATCGGCGAGTCTAATCGGCCATGGCGAACGGCCAGTTAACCGTATTGATCGCGGATTTGGAGGTTACGTTCAGGCTGACCGGCTACCGTCGCCGGGAAAGGAGCAGCGTGTCGATTCTCAGATCCGTGACCTCGTCCCGGCGTTGGCGCACGTTCCTGCGGTATGCCGCGGGTTCGCTGGTCGCGACCGGATGCAGCGAGGTCGTGCTGGTGGCCGGGTACGGCCTGCTCGGCCTCGGGCCGCAGGCGGCCTCCCTGGTGGCCTGGGTGGCCGGGGCGGTGCCCAACTACCTGCTCAACCGGCGCTGGGCCTGGCGCGAACGCGACCGCCCGCCGGTGCTGCGGGAACTGCTCCCCTACTGGGTGATCACGCTGGGCACGGCCGCGCTCGCGATCGCCGCGACCACCGCCGCTGACGGGGTGGTTCGGCACGCGGTCAGCGACCGCGGCGAGCGTTCGTTCCTGCTCGGCGTGGTGTACCTGGCCGCCTACGGCCTGGTCTTCGTGATCAAGTTCGTGCTCTTCGACGGCTGGGTGTTCTCTGCAAAGCGCTCCTGCTCCACAGCCACCGCGGTGCCGGCCACCGAGTCGGGCTGAGCGGCGCGGCGGCGTTCGCGCCACCAGGTGCGCAGGACGACGCGCGCGTATCGGAACCCGTAGACCAGGTTCCCGCCCTTCTTCGTCTGCCCGCCGCCGCGCTGACGGATCGTCATCGGCACCTCGGCGACGCGGTGGCCCGCCGCCAAGACGCTGATCAGCAGCTCGGAGGACTGGTACTGCGGCTGTTCGAGCGTGAGCGCGGCCGGAATGCCGGCGCGCATGGCGCGCAGGCCGAAGGACGTGTCCGTCACCCGCGTGTGCATCAGCCTGCTGACGATGAAGGCGAAAACCCGGCAGCCGAGCTGGCGCACCGGATCGCGGGTCTGGTGGCTGCCGAGGATGCGTGATCCGGTCACGAAGTCGGCGCTGCCGTCGAGCAGCGGCGCGAGCAGTTGTGGCAGTTGTGTGTTGTCGTATTGTCCGTCGGCGTCGGTGGTGACGATGTACTGCGCGCCGGCTTCGTGCGCGAGCCGGTAGCCGAGCCGCAGCGCGGCGCCCTGGCCGCGATTCTCCGGAGCGACGCAGGTGTAGGCGCCGTACTTGAGCGCGATCTCGGCGGTCTCGTCCGTCGCGCCGTCGACGACGACCAGCGGTGCGACCTGCCTGCCCTCGCACTCGGTCGGCAGCGTCTCCAGCACCGGACCGATGGCCTCCGCCTCGTTGTAGGCGGCGATCACGATGACCACGGGCGCGAGGTGCGGCTGCTCGCCGTAGCGCTCGTGGAAGTCGGCCGCGGCCTGGGCGTCCGTCGGGTCGGGGTAGGCGGCCAGCAGTGGCCGTGGCCGCTTGTCCAGGCCGAGCAGCGCCATGAGTCCGAGCGCCCCGCCGAGTGGGAGCAGGGTGAGCGCGGGCAGCTGGTAGCGCCAGGAGTACTCGAACAGGTCGGCGCCGAGCAGCAGCGCCAGACCGGAGGCCGTGAAGAGGAAGCAGGCCGGGCGCAGCGGGCTGCGGCGAGCGCGGCGAGTGACGCCGACTGCCCCGGCCAGTCCGGCCAGAAGCGCGGCGCCGAAGAAGTAGCCCGGGGTGTAACCGCCGTTGAGCTGATAATCCAGCAAGCCCTGCGCGAGCGTGCTGTTCGCGTAGGCCGACTGTTCGCCGATGCTGCCGAAGAGCGCGGCCGGGGTCCGGTCGTCGGCCCAGACCGGATAGACGGTGAAGAACTGCCAGCGGCTGATCGGCGTGGCGCCGGGCACGTCCTGGCGCGGCGAGAGGAACAGCGCGAGGAAGTCGCGGCCGACGGCGCCGGCGAAATCGAGCGGCTGGTGCTCGATCACGTAGCGGGCGAAGCGGTGCTCGAGCGCGGGCGCGTTCGGGTCGTTCGCCAGTTTGGCCAGCGGGGAACCGGGGTTGTTGTCGTAGAAGTCCGGGCCGGTGCTCTCGCGCTGCGCGACCGTCTCAGACGGGCAGATCGCGGCGAGGTCCGCGGGCATCGCCGAGCAGTTCGCGACGGTCGCCGCCCGGCCGTAGAGCATCGCGGCGCCGGTCGGCGAGTTCGGCGTGAACTGACCGGTGTTCGCGTCCATGTCCCAGGCGTAGAGCAGCACCGGCAGCAGGAAGCCGGCGAGCAGCAACGCGGCCGACCGCAACCGCGGCCGCCAGCGCGGCCCGCAGGCCCACAGCACGTACAGCAGCGCGGGCGCGATCGTGACCTCGCCGATGGACCGCACCGCGACGCTCATGCCGAGGATCAGTCCGGCGGCGACCAGGGTCTTGGCTCCGGCCTTCCTGCGCCAGGCCAGCAGCAACAGCGCGCCGGTGACCATGCCGAGGAAGATCGCGTCGCTGAGCAGGTACTCCTCCATCTGCCACTGGTAGGCGTCGAGGAGGATCGGCGCGGCGGCCACGGCCGCGAGGGCCTTCGGCGCGCCGCAGCGTCGCAGCAGCGCGTACACGCCCAACCCCGCCGCCAGGCCGAGCAGGTGCTGGAAGACGGCGAGGGTGAACAGGTTGGCCACGGCCAGGAAGACCTTGATGACCAGCGAGTAGCCCATCGGGTCCTCGCCCTGGGGCAGCAGGTCGGTGCTGTTGCCGACGTACCAGAACGAGTCGAGGTTGGTCAGCAGCGGCCGGTAGGCCTGCAACGCCAGCAGCCGGCCGACCGCTCCGGCGACGAAGAGCAGCGTGAAGAACCAGTGCTCCCGCGCGGCCCGCAGCAGGCGGCGCGGAGCGGCCGCCGTCCACGCGCGCAGCAGCGGCCACAGCTCGGAAGGCGGCTTCGCCCAGGACGGCAGCCGGCCGGCCCGGCGGCCCGGCCGCGCGGGCGCCGCCGCCTCTCCGGTCACGGCCGCTGCTCGCGGAAGTCCTGCCAGACCCCGGCCAGGCCGTCTTCCAGGGTGACCTGCGGCTCGTATCCGAGCGAGCGGGCGCGGGCGATGCTGACCACGACGGCGGGCATCTCGCCGGTCTGCGCCGGGATGTGCTCGGCGGGCAGCTCGGTTCCGGTGGCCGCGCGGGCCGCGCGCACCAGCTCCAGGACGCTGACCGACCGGCCGGCGCCGATCACCAGCGGGCCGAGGGCCTGCTGAGTCCAGGCGGTGAGCACGCCGCGCGCCACATCCTCGACATGCACCAGGTCACGCGACTGCTTGCCGTCGCCGTAGATGCGGACCGTCTCGCCGTCGCGTGCGGCGCGCATGAGCCGAGGCACGAAGCTGTCCTTGTGCGCCATGCCCGGACCATAGACATTGGTGAACCGCAGCGCGCAAGTCGCCATGCCGTACGCGCCCGCGTAGCCGGACAGCAGCATCTCGCAGGCCGCCTTGGAGGCGCCGTAGGGCGTGAGCGGCCGCAGCGGCGAGGACTCATCGATCGTCGCGGTGCCCACGTCCCCGACCACGGCGTTGGTCGAGGCGAGCAGGAACCGCGGCACGCTGTGCAACCGCGCCAGTTCCAGCAGTCCAGCCGTGGCCGTGACGTTCAAGTCGTGTACCCCGGCGGGATCGCGCATCGAGGCCAGCACCGAGGTCGCGGCCGCGAGGTGGACGATCCCGTCGAGCCCGGGGGTTACCGCCGCCTCGCGAAACGCGGGGTCGCGCAGGTCGCCGGTCAACGCCTCGCAGCCCTGCGGTACCTCGCCCGGCTGCCGGTCCGCGACGATCACAGTCGCCCCGGCCCGCATAAGCGTGCGGGTGACATGCCGTCCGATGAAGCCCCCGCCGCCGGTGACCAGGATGCGCTGCCCGGCGAGCTGACCATCCGCGGATTGCGTCGCTGCCGCCTCGGTCATCGGCGCGCTCACTGCGCGACGGCGACGGCCGAAGACGGGTTGCTCTGCCTGCGCCAGTGCACGACCGGGCGCATCGCGTCCGGTTCGATCCGGTCCTTGTTCTGCGCGACGACGTCGAACAGCGACTCGATCAGCGTGTCGGAGAGCAGATGCGGCTGCAGCCCCAGCTTCTCCAGGCTGGTGTGTACCGCGTTGTAGTAGTGGTTCTCGGACTCGACGCGCGGGTTATCCAAGTACTCGACTTGGACGTCACCCGGGTACGCGGCGGCCACCGTCTTGGCGATCTGCTCGACCGAGAGCGACTGCGTCATCTGGTTGAACACCCGGAACTCTCCGGCCGCGGCCGGGTTCTCGCAGGCGATCCGGATACATTCCGCGGTGTCCCGGATGTCGATCAGCCCGCGGGTCTGCCCGCCGGTGCCGTACACGGTCAACGGGTGGCCGAGCACCGCCTGGATGACGAAGCGGTTGAGCACGGTGCCGAACACCGCGTCATAGTCGAAGCGGGTGGCCAGCCTCGGGTCGAGCGCGGTCTGCGGGGTCTGCTGCCCGTAGACGACGCCCTGGTTCAGGTCGGTGGCGCGCAGGCCCCAGATCCGGCAGGCGAATTCGATGTTGTGGCTGTCGTGCACCTTGGACAGGTGGTAGAAGGAGCCGGGCCGCTTCGGGTAGAGCATCCGGTCGGTGCGCCCGTTGTGGGTGATCTCCAGCCAGCCCTCTTCGATGTCGATGTTCGGCGTGCCGTACTCGCCCATCGTGCCGAGTTTGACCAGGTGGATGGCGGGATCGGTCTCGGCGATCGCGTAGAGCAGGTTCAGCGTGCCGACGACGTTGTTGGTCTGCGTGTAGACGGCGTGCGCCTGGTCGATCATCGAGTACGGCGCGGCCCGCTGCTCGGCGAAGTGCACGACGGCGTCGGGCCGGAAGCCGGCTATCGTCGCCTTGGTGAACTCGGGGTCGGTCAGGTCGCCGACGTACGAGGTCAGCTGCTTGCCGGAGACCTGCCGCCAGGCCTCGACCCGGTCTGCGAAGGACTCGATGGGCACCAGGCTGCGCACGCCGAGCTCGGTGTCGTATCCGCGCCGGGCGAAGTTGTCGAGCACCGCGACCTCGTGGCCGTGGTCCGACAAGTACAGGGCCGTGGGCCAGCCGAGGTAGCCGTCCGCGCCCAACACCAGGATCCGCATGACCTGACCTCATCCATCCGCGTTCGTGACCGGGCTGTTACCAAGGCTCAGTGGACATGCGGCGTCTGAAAGGGTGCTGGGCGGTTTCTGCAAAGAGCCTGAAATTCGAGCCCGGGACGAGGGATGATCCCCCTATGGACTCTCGCCGCCTTACAGCCGCTATTCAGGAAACAGGCAGCAGACGTTCAGTTGCCCAGCGCAGGATCGGCGTCGTGCCGATGCCCGAGGAATCAGCCCCGCGCCTGCTCGTCGTGGACGACGAGCCGAACATCCGCGAACTGCTCTCGGTGAGCCTGCGGTTCTCCGGGTTCGAGGTGGTCGCGGCGGCCAGCGGACGCGACGCGCTGGAGAGCGCGGAGCGCGACCCTCCGGACCTGGTGATCCTGGACGTGATGCTGCCCGACCTGGACGGATTCCAGGTGGCCCGGCGGCTGCGCGAGTCCCGGCAGGTGCCCATCCTGTTCCTGACCGCGCGTGACGCGCTGCAGGACAAGGTGACCGGCCTGACCCTCGGCGGGGACGACTATGTCACCAAGCCGTTCAGCCTGGAAGAGGTGGTCGCGCGGATCCGGTCGGTGCTGCGGCGTACCCGTGGCGACACGCCCTCCGCGGCCCGCTATCGGGTAGGCGATCTGGAGCTCAACGAGGACGCGCACGAGGTGCGGCGCGGGGGCAGGCTGATCGAGCTGTCGCCGACAGAGTACAAGCTGCTGCGGTACCTCATGCTCAACAGCGGCCGGGTGCTGTCCAAGGCGCAGATCCTGGACCGGGTGTGGAACTACGACTTCGCCGGCCAGCACGGCATCGTGGAGTCGTATGTCTCCTTCCTGCGGCACAAGCTGGAGAGCCAGGGCCCGCGGATGATCTACACGGTGCGCGGGCTCGGGTACATTCTGCGCGAGCCGCATGAGGGAGACTGAGTCTTCAGGATGACTGAGTCTTCAGCATTCAGTCGGACAATCGCGGCTGTGGCCACCGGCTGAAGTGACTACGGCGTGCAGTGACTACAGACGACGAACTTGGACGGGAGCGGTGAGGCACCGAGGGCTCCGTCTCGCAGCCGGCGTGCGGTGGACGTGGAACCGCAGCCCGCTGTGGGCACGGCTGGTCGCCGGCGCACTGGCGCTGGTCGCCCTCGCGCTCACGGTGACCGGCGTCATCGGTATCTCGCTGCTTCGCGATTATCTGATCAACCAAAACGGCCAGCAGTTGCGCGCCTTCGGCAGCGCGGTGGCCGAGGCGCACCGGTACAAGCCGATGAGCAGTGGGCTGAACTGCGGCGGCCTGCCCAACGACAACGCCACCGAGCTGATCAGCGGCTCCGATACCGCGTACGTCGTCGCCTACTGCCCGGCGTGGGTGAACGGCGACACCGTGCTGCCCGAGTTGCCCTCGCACGCGGCACTGGCGGCGGCCGCGCAGTCCGGTGACTCGTTCATCCTCACCAACAAGGGCAAGCCGACCCTGCGTTGGGAGGCGGTCGTGGTCCAGACGGAGTACCACGTCGCTCCCCCGCCGCCGAAGCACACCAACGCGCTGGCGGACGCCGCCAAGTCCGGGGCGACCGCGGGCATGCCCTCGACGACTCAGACGGTGCCGGGGTACGTGCTGGTCGCGACCAGCCTCAACTACGTCGACGCGACCGTCGCGCAGCTCACCCGGCTGGAGGTCGCGATCGACTCCGCGGTCGGCGCGGCGCTGGTGGTACTCGGCTACATCATCGTACGCACCGCGTTGCGGCCGCTGACCCAGATCGAGGCCGCGGCCGAGGCGATCTCCGCGGGCGAGCTGTCCCGGCGGGTGTCCGGCGGCCATCCCAAGACCGAGACCGGCCGGCTGTCCGCCGCGCTCAACGGGATGCTCGGCCAGATCGAGGCCGCGTTCAGCGCGCGCGAGCGCTCCGAGGCCGCGGCCCGCGACTCGGAGCGGCGCATGCGCCAGTTCGTCGCCGACGCCAGCCACGAGCTTCGCACCCCGCTCACCTCGATCCGCGGCTTCGCCGAGCTCTACCGCCAGGGCGCCGCGGACTCCCGCAGCATGCCCGACCTGATCCGCCGGATCGAGCAGGAGGCGCTGCGCATGGGCGTGCTCGTCGAGGACCTGCTGATGCTCGCCCGGCTCGACCAGCAGCGGCCGCTGGCCCGCGACCAGGTCCATCTCGGCGCGCTCGCGGCCGAGTCGATCGCCGGGGCGAAGGCGCGGGAACCGGGCCGGACGATCGAGCTGCGGATCGAGCGGCCTTCCGCAGGTGGCGCGCCCGTGGTCATCGGCGACGAGACCCGGCTGCGTCAGGCACTGGACAACCTGCTCGACAACGCGCTGCGCCACACGCCCGCCGCCGCCCGCGTCTCGGTGCGAGTGCGCCCGAGCCCGGAGGGCGCCGCACGGCCGACCGAATACCTGCTGGAGGTCGCGGACACCGGGCCCGGGCTGACCGAGCAGGCGGCAGCGCACGTGTTCGAGCGCTTTTACCGCGCCGACCCCGCGCGTACTCGCAGTTCGAATGGTGACCGTGGCGCGGGACTCGGTTTGGCCATCGTCGCGGCTATCGCCGAAGCGCACGGAGGGACCGCGTCAGTGCATACGGCTCCTGGCCAGGGCGCCGTCTTCCGCCTCGCGTTGCCGGCCGCTCCGCCGCAGACCGAACCGGCAGAGCCCGCGGAATCCGAGGAGACGGAGGAGTCCGCGCTCGACCCCGCGCTGGGTTCCGCACCTTAGGTACCGGGTCGGGACCGTACCGCCCGCCATAGCGCGTACCGCATGAGGCAGACTGTTCCCCGCGCGTGTGACGGCCGCATCGAGCACTCGGTCACGCGTTCGCCGATCTTTAGAATGGCCGTATATGCCGAACCTGATGTGGACGTGGCAGGAGGCCACGGTCATCGCCGGGGCGCTGGCCGTCGGGTGGGGCCTGCTGCGCTGGCGGCAGGCGTTTCGGCGCATACAGCCGTTCCTCCGCGAAGCCGCGCTGATCATCGGTTTGTACGCCCTGTGGCAGTTCGCCGGTTCGCTCTCGGGCAACGGGACCTACGCGGCGGTCGGGCGCGGGCAGTGGATTTGGAACACCGAACGCTCAGCGCATCTGCTGAGCGAGCGCACGGTGCAGGGCTGGATCCTGCCGCACCCGCTGATCGTGCAGGCGGCGAACCTGTACTACGACACAATGCACTTCACCATGATGATCGTGTTCCTGTTCTGGCTGTTCATCCGGCACCGCGACGCTTATCCGCGCTGGCGCACGACCCTCGCCCTGCTCACCGCCTCGTGCCTGCTGATCCAGTTGATCCCGGTCGCGCCGCCGCGGATGATCCCGAACCTGGGCCTGGTCGACACCGCGATGAAGTACGGGCAGTCGGTCTACGGCACGGTCGCCGGCTTCCGCGCCGATCAGCTCTCAGCGATGCCTTCAGTACACGTCGGCTGGGCCGTACTGGTCGCCGTGTGCGTATACCGGGTCAGCACGTCACGCTGGCGGTACATCGGGATCGTGCACGCGGTGATGACCATCCTCGTCGTGGTGGCGACCGGCAACCACTACTGGGGTGACGGGATCGTGGCCGTAGCGCTGCTCATCGCGGCCTTGTGCGCGCAGTGGGGCGGCCGCAAACTCCGACAAAAGCGCGTTACTGCACGTAAAGACCTAACCAAGCAGGATGTGGGACGCGGCGGGCTTGTTGACGTGAGGTAACACCGCGTTCATTATCACGGGAGCTGCGCAGCTACTAGCGGGTAACCCACAAACGCCCGCGTCACCCCCACTTCGCCTCCCTCCCCCGCTCGGAGTCTCTCCATGCCCAACGCCGTGCGCGCCCGCGCCACGGTGGCCGTGGGTGGTGCGCTGCTGCTCGCAGTCGCGACCGCCAACGCCGCCGTGGCGGCTCCCCCAGGCAAGTACGTATCTCTCGGCGACTCGTACGTCTCCGGACCGCTCATCCCGGACCAGGTCAACCTCGGTTGTCTGCGCTCCGACCAGAACTACCCTTCGCTCACAGCCGCGGCCGAAGGCTTCTCCGGCTTCGCAGACGTCAGCTGCGGCGCCGCCACCACGGACGACATGACGCAGTCTCAGGCCGACGGCCCGATCGTCGTCAACGGACCGCAACTCAACGCCGTCACCTCCGACGACGGCCTGGTCACGCTCGGAATCGGCGGCAACGACATCGGCTTCATCAGCATCATCGCCACCTGCGCGGGCGAGAGCCTGACCAATCCGTTCGGCTCCCCCTGCACCGCGCACTACACCGCGGGCGGCACGGACCAACTGGCCGCCGCAATCGACGCGACCGCACCCAAGGTCGGTGCCGTCCTGCAGGCCATCCACCAGCGTGCGCCGCAGGCCAGGGTGCTCGTCGTGGGCTACCCGGACATCCTGCCGGAGTACAGCAACGGCTGCTGGCCGCTCGAACCCATCGCGTACGGCGACGTCTCGTACCTGAGGTCGACCGAGAAGCGGCTTAACAGCATGCTGGCCGAGGAGGCCGCGGCGAACAACGCGCAGTACGTGGACACGTACACCTCGACGATCGGCCACGACGTCTGCCAAGCGCCGGGAACAAAGTGGATCGAAGGACTCGTGCCCCTCGCACCCGCCGCCCCCTTCCACCCGAACGCACAAGGAGAGGCCGCGATGGCCAGGGCCCTCGAAGCCGCCCTCGGTTCCTAACCGCCCCACCCTCCTCAGCCACTAACCGCCTCAGTGGCAACCGCCTCAGTGGCAACCGTCTCAAGTGGCAACCGCCTCAAAATGTCTTATATACGCACCTAATCGCATAATCCCCTCAACTTCCACGCGGCGAGGCACCTTCCCCGGTTGCCTCGCCGCCGCGCTTTCCACGCCTGCGAACCTCGTTATCCACAGGCTCGAAGAGTTTTCGCGCATCTTGTCGGCGCAATCCGCTAGAAAAGACTCATGATCGACCAGACCGACTCGACCAGCTCTCGGGATGCCGCAGCCAAGACCACGGACATCGCGCCCGACCGCGCCGCGTTGCGCGCCGAGGCGGAGTCGGTGCTGCGCGCCCTGGCCGGGCCGCAGGCGCGACTGCGCGAAGACCAATGGCAGGCGATCGAGGCCCTGGTCGCCGACCGGCGGCGCTGCCTGGTGGTGCAGCGTACCGGCTGGGGCAAGTCAGCGGTCTACTTCGCGGCGACCGCACTGCTGCGGGCGCGCGGGGCCGGGCCGACCGTGATCGTCTCGCCGTTGCTGGCCCTGATGCGCAATCAGATCGCCGCGGCCGAGCGCGCCGGACTGCGCGCCGCGACGATCAACTCGGCCAACCTAACCGAGTGGTCCGAGGTCGAGGAGCGTATCCGGCTCGGCAAGGTCGACCTGCTGCTGATCAGCCCGGAGCGGCTGAACAACCCGGCCTTCCGGGACAACGTGCTGGAGAAGCTGGCCGCCGAGACCGGCCTTCTGGTCGTGGACGAGGCGCACTGCGTCTCGGACTGGGGCCACGACTTCCGCCCCGACTACCGGCGGCTGCGCACACTGATCGCGCACCTGCCCGCGGGGCTGCCGGTGCTGGCCACCACGGCCACCGCCAATGCGCGAGTCACTGCCGACGTGGCCGAACAACTCGGCACCGGCCTCGACTCCACCACCGCTCCCGCCGCCAAAGCGGCCCGCAGTGCGAGCCCCACCACCGCTCCGAACGCCGCCAAAGCGGCCCCGCCGGTACCGCGAACCGGCCCCGCACCACTTCTCCTTCGCGGCCCCCTCGACCGCGCGTCCCTCCGCCTGTCCGTCATCCGCCCGGGCGCAAACGCCCCGGGCACGGCCGCCGGCGGCGCAAACGCCCCGGCCTCGGCGCACCGCCTCGCCTGGCTCGCCGACCACCTCGCCGAACTGCCGGGCTCCGGCATCATCTACACGCTCACGGTGGCCGCGGCCGAGGAGACCGCGCTCTTCCTCCAGGAGCACGGCCACACCGCGGCGGCGTACACCGGCCGCACCGATGACGCGCAGCGCCGAGAGGCCGAAGAGGACCTCCTCGGCAACCGGATCAAGGCCCTGGTGGCGACCTCGGCGCTCGGCATGGGTTTCGACAAGCCCGACCTCGGCTTCGTCGTCCACCTCGGCGCGCCTTCCTCGCCGATCGCCTACTACCAGCAGGTCGGGCGGGCCGGCCGCGGCGTCGAGCGCGCGGAGGCCGTCCTGCTGCCAGGTCCCGAGGACCAGGCGATCTGGCGGTACTTCGACTCGCTGGCCTTTCCGCCCCGCGCGGTGGTCGAGCAGGTCCTCGCCGTGATCGGGCAGTCGCCGAAGCCGCTGTCCACCATGGCCATCGAACCGCAGGTCGAACTGCGCCGGGGCAGGCTGGAGCTGATGCTCAAGGTGCTGGACGCGGACGGCGCGGTGCGGCGCGTCTCCGGCGGCTGGGCGGCGACCGGCGTGCCTTGGACCTACGACGAGGAGCGGTACGCCCGGATCGCGGCAGCGCGCGAAAAGGAGCAACGCGCCATGCTCGACTACGCCGCGACCGACGGCTGCCGGATGGAATTCCTGCGCCGCCAACTCGACGACCCGTACGCCGAGCCCTGCGGGCGCTGCGACAACTGCACCGGATCGCGGCTGTCCGCCGAAACTTCCACCACAGCAGTAGTGGCAGCCGATGCGCACAGCCACCGAGTCGGCGTCCCGATCGAACCACGTAGGCAATGGCCAAGCGGCATGCCATCAGTCGGAGTGGACCTACGCGGCAAGATCCCAGAGGAAGAGCAGCACGCGACCGGCCGAGCGGTGGCCCGGCTGACCGATCTCGGCTGGGGATCGACGCTGCGCGACCTGTTCGACCACAACGCGCCCGATCGCCCCATCTCCGACGCACTCGTCAACGCCGTCGTCGACGTTCTGCGCGAATGGTCCGCGCACGAGAACGCGGCCCGCCGATGGAGCGGCGCAGGCCGACCAGTCGGCGTCGTCTCGATCAGCTCCCGGAGACGTCCCCAGCTGATCGGTTCACTGGCCGCACGGGTCGCCGAGATCGGCAGACTGCCGCTGCTCGGCACGGTGGACCGGGTTGCCGACGGCCCGTACAGCGGAGGCGCGAACAGCGCGTGGCGGCTGCGTTCGGTGCACGCGGCCTTCGCCATCGGCCCGGACCTGGCCGAGCGGCTCAGGGAGAGCCCCGGTCCGGTACTGCTGGTTGACGACCTGGTCGACTCCGGCTGGACGCTCACCGTCACCGCGCGCCTGCTGCGGCAAGCAGGCGCGACCGCCGTCCTCCCGCTCGCCTTGGCTACCGCGGGCTGACCCGCCCTGCTTCCACGCTGTTTCCCAACAAAACAGAGCTCTAACACAACGTCTTTCCCGCCCTCCTCACCCGCTTCGCCGGGTTCGGCCGTGTCGGGTCAGCCTGTCCGTTTAACAGTCCATTGACACACCGTGCGCGACTGTCTAGCTTTCCCGGCGACCAAGGAACCGGTCGGCGCCGCGCGGGTTCCGGTTGAATTCGAACACTGCTTCAGTGTTCTCAATGATCGGGCAGTCGAGGAGGACTGATGACCCACGCACGCCTGCGTGCACTGATCACCGCGGTGGCGCTGGCCGCCGCACCGCTGGCGGGAGTCGCCGCCACGGCGCCGCCCGCAGCGGCGCTGAGCAACGGCCTGGCGTTGACTCCGCAGATGGGGTTCAACGACTGGAACGCGTACGGCTGTAACGTCTCCGAGTCGCTGATCAAGGCCACCGCCCTGGCCATGCACGACAACGGGATGC
>NZ_DASRGV010000171.1:0-22078 GCF_035650855.1 Actinocrinis sp.
CGCCGAGACCAGCCGGCCTGTTCCGGTGAAGTAGTTATAGACGTATGCCTGCCCGCTCACCCCGAGGCTGTCGGGGCTGAAGCTGACCGACTGGCTGCCGTTGTTGCGCGAGTATGCGAACACGTATGCCTCGCGCAGCCCGTTGTGCCCGGTCGAGGTCGCGGCCACCATCGGCGCGGCGCTGCTCGCCGCGACCGCCGCATAGGTGCTGTCGATCGGCATGATCGGGGTATCCGGCTTGACGATCACACCGTCCGCGCGCACCGACTTGAGCAGGTTCGAGGTGCTCTCCTTCCCGATCGCGTCGCCGACGCCGACCATGCCGCCGGACAGGGTCGAGAGCAGCAGGTTCTGCGTCTCAGTGCTCATGAACACGTCCGTCCACGGCCACACTCCGACCGCGCTGGCGAAGCGCGAGTCGAACAGGAAGTTGTCCCACTTGCTGCGGTCGAAGCGGTCCAGCGCGACCCGGGTGGTCTGCGCGTTCTGATACAGGGTGCTCTGCAGGTTGTTCCAGGGCAGCGCCATGCAGTACTGCAGCGTGATGCCTTGGGCGTTGGCGGAACCGGCCATGTTGCCCATGAACGCGTTCGGGTCGTTCAGGTTGTAGTTGGGCTGGGCCTGCGCCGAGAGCCAGTCCTGCTCGTAGGTGACCACCCCGGAGCTCTTGAGGTAGCTCATCGTGCTGTTCCAGAACACGGGATCGGTCGAGACGTTGTTGGACATCGTGTACTGCGAGCGGTACGGGCTGGATGAGTCGATCCAGCGGGCGTGGGTGATCAGCGGCAGGCCGAGCTGCTGCTGGAACGCGGCGAGGCCGTTCGGGAACAGCTGCGGCGCCGCGCGGTAGACGTACTCGCCGCCCGAATTCGGCGTCCAGCTGTCGGCCGAACCCTTCGGGTACCACCAGCTGTCCAGCTGCATGTACCCGAGCGGGACGCCCTTGCTCGCGAAGTCCTTGGCCACCGCTTCCAACGTGCCCTGATACCCCAGCGAGGTGTTGTAGCTGTAGTAGTAGGTGGCGCCGTTGTCGGTCCAGTAACCGAGCTTGTTCAGGGTGTCGTTCGCGTCGTTGGGAATCGGCTGCTTGCCACCCAGTGCCATCAGGGCACTGCCCCACGTGCTGTACGTGGTGTTGACGCCGTTGCCGAGCGTCAGCAAGGTGCGGTGGGTGAACCCGGACGGCAGCGTGCCGACGCTGGAGACGATCCCGGCCGTGACCGTGCCGCCGCTGCTACGGCTCAGGTTCGCCGCCCCGAAGTTGTCCGCGGGTGAGATCAGGAAGCTGTGACCCTGGCTGTCGAAGGCCAGCTCGGGACTGTCGTGCGCCGGGGTTCCGCCGAACTGGTACGGCGACCACGCGGCGTCCTGGAAGGACTCCCGGTACGAGAGCCCGGGCGTGGAGAAGGACGGGAAGGGCGTGCCGGCGGAGGACGAGTTCGACACGGAAGACCGGGTCGTCGAGGTGAACAACACGTTAGGCGTGTTCTGATACACTCGGATGCTGGCTGAGCGCGCGACGCTGTCGGTGTAGCTGAAGCCGATCTCCTGATAGGCGCCGATCGCGTCGCTGCCGGAGGTCGTGCTCTGGCTGGTCACCGCGTGCCCGACCGAGCCGGAGAACGTCCAGGACGCCGGCCGCGAGGTCTGGATCTGATAGCTGCCGTCCGCGTTGACGGTCGCGGTGATGCCCGAGCCGGAGACCGACGCGTGCGCCGCGACGGCGTACGCGTTGCCCTCCGTCATCGCGATCCCGGCCAGCAGTGCCAGGGCCGTCGGCGCGGCGACCCGAGCACGGGAGCGGCGAGCGCGCTGGCGCCGTGTCAGCGTTCGTTTGTTCATGCGGATATCTCTCCTTTGAGATCATCGGTACTTCGTCGCCGGGCGCGGCCTGCTACGGGATCTGTCCGGAGAAGGTCAGCTTCACCGGGCAGGCCAGGGCGCTGAACGGGGCGGTGCTCGACGGCACGGTGATATGCATGCCGCCGCTGTCCTGAGTGGGCTTGGGCAGGTTGATGTAGCTGCCGGAGGAGTTGTTCAGCAGCTGGGTGGAGACCAGGGTGCGGTGGATCCGAGGCCGCCCAGGCCTATCGCCGGCAGCCAGCAGCGTCCCCGGCCGACCTCGAACCTTGATACTTCGCATGATGGATGCCCCTCTTCCGCCGGCAGCGCGGCGGCGGGCGACTCGTCGAGAGCGGTCTTCGCCCGCCTAGTGGACGCGGAAGGTCATCAGGGAACGTCCGGGCACGGACGCGGTGAACGCGCCGCCGCTCAGCGAGATCGCGGCCTGCTGGGCGAGGCTGTTGCCCGAGTTGGTCAGGTACGGGGTCACGGTCCCGCTGGACAGCCCCGCCGCGGAGACCGCGTAGGTCGCCGACGTGCTGCCGCTGTTGGTGTTGAGGACCTCGACGATGACCGCGCCGTCGGTGTTCTTGAACGCGGCCACGTCCAGGCCGTTCCCGCTGGCCGCCGAGATCCGCGTCGCGCCGGGCCGCACGAACCGGCTGTAGCTGGCCAGCGAGTAGTACCGCTTCGCCGGGCTCAGCGTGGAGCCGCTCAGACCGATCAGGGAGCTGTCATGGCTGGTGGTGCTGATGCCCCAGAAGTAGCAGAACGCGTTGACATTGCCGCCGGTCATCGCGGTGTAGACGTTCTTCGCCCAGTTGAAGCCGTCGGCCTGGCCGCCGCCGTCCCAGGACGGATCCCAGGTGTTGCCGTTGATCGACCACTCCGACTCCCAGACCGGACGGCCGCCGGAGCTGATCGGCGAGGTCGGCGCGCCCGAGTAGCCGTGGCTGGTGAACACCCCGACCGCCGCGTTGGCCGCGGAGTTGCCTTCCACGGCGCTGACATAGCTGGGCAGCTGGTTGAATCCGAGCGTGTCGCAGCAGGTGATCTTCGTCGAGAGGCCCGCGGATCGCAGGGTCGGCCCCAGCACGGAGAGGAAGTTCACCGCCTGCGACTGTGTGAACAGCATGCTGCCGAAGCTGCTGGTGCTGGTCGCCGGCTCGTTGACGAACCCGAGCGTCGAGGGCGTCACGCCGGCCGAGGCCCAGAACTTCGCGTCCTGCACCAGATAGTTCGCATAGGCCTGACGCCAGTCACCGGAGGAGCAGGACACTCCGGGCACGCCGCACAGCCCGCCCTTGTCGGCGCTGTTGGTCATGTACGACGGCGGCGTCCAGGCGTTGTTGTAGAAGTTGGTCACTCCGTAGTTGTTCTTCGCCTGCAACGCCAGCCACAGCTGGCCGTCCTCCGTCCCCCCGTTGGACGGGTTCCACACGTAGTGCGGCGTGGCCGAGGGGCTGCCGGGGCTGGTCGGCTCGATCGAGTCGCCGCCGGACGGGATGTCGTTGCGCACGATGCTGAAGCCGGCGCCGTTCGAGGTGCTGAACAGCAGGTCCAGCGCCTGCTTCTGCGCCGACGCGCCCAACCCCCGGATCGCGTTGGCCATGTTGAACGACTCGGAGATGCCGAATCCGTCGATCTTCTGATACGAGCTGCCGCCGATGGTCACCGTGGGCGCGGCGTTCGCCGGTGCGCCGAACGCGAACACCGACGCGATGCCCGCGACGCCGGCCGCCCCAGCGGTGATCCAGCGCGCGCGGTGTGTGGTTCTGGACATGGTGGACTCCCTGTCAGCCGTCATCCGGTGGGTGAAGACGGCTTCGTTCGTGCCGTGATGGATCGTTTGATGAGCGCCTAGCGGTAAATCAGGCCACTGCGCCCGTGCTCTGCGACGGCGCGGATGGATAGCAGTCGCCTGACAGAATCGGCGCATCGCAGCCCGGATGTCGGCAGCGGCGACATCCCATTGATGTGAGCGTTAACAGCCCTGGTGGGCGGCTCAGCCCGGGCACCAGCTGTGGTTCATTTCCGCACGTCCTTGGGCGAGTGTGGGTATGAGGGCGGCAAACTGCGCGGCTTCGCCGCAGCTCGCGATCATGCGATCGCACAACCGCACGGCCGATGCTGAGACCTGGCCCCCTTTTGCGTCAACGGGCTGAACAAATGTGTCCGAAAAGTGCGTTATGCCTGTCGAACGGTCGTCGAACAGCGTCTATTGGCCGACACTCTTTCGCCCGGGGTCAACCGGCGCGCGCGCGGGCGCTGGGTGGGCGTGCGCCCCCGCGACGAGCTCGCCGGCCGGCTCGACCTGCCCGTGCTCGTCGACAACGTCGGCAACCTCGGCGCGCTGGCCGAGGTCACCTGGGGAGCCGGGCAGGGCGCCCAGGTCGCCGTCTACATCAACAACTACAACTACACCCGCCCCTACCGGCTGGTGTTCGCCTTCCACTGGCTCGGCGGCACCGCGACCGACGCGGCGACCGGGCGCACGGTCCTGGCCGGCGTCTGGTCCTACTACGGCCTCCAGCGGCTCTCGAACAACTCGACGATCTTCGTCGCGCCGCAGGGCATCAACAACGGCTGGGCCAACACCAACGGCCGCGACCTGACCTTCGTCGACGACATGCTCAGGCAGTTCGAGTCAGTCGGTGAAGGGCCGGCAAACCTGCCTTCCCGGCCTGACGTGGCAGTTCTTCACCCAGTTCTAAGTCACGCCGCAGTGCGCGGCGCGGAGAGGTGCGCATGCCCTCCGCGCCGCGCGCCTCACAGTCAACGGCCGCTCGGTCTCGCCGGGCTGATATACGGCCCGTCAGCTATACGGCCCGTCAGCCCGTAGTGCGTCGGAGAGGGACTTGACGCCGCCGTGGGCGGTCAGTCCGCCATCGACGGCGATCTCGGCGCCGGTGATGTACGAGGCCGCATCCGACAACAAGAATGCGACCAGGGGTGCGACCTCATGCACCGTACCGGTGCGACCGAGCGGGGTTTCGCGGACGTTGGCGGCACGGAACGCTGGATCGGCGGATGCCGTCATCTCGGTGTCGATGAATCCGGGGTGGATGGTGTTGACGCGGATTCCGCGCGGGCCCAGTTCGAGGCAGGCGGCCTTGGACAGGCCGCGCAGCGCCCATTTGCTCGCGGTGTAGGCGACCGGGTAGTGGCCGGTGAGCGCGGCGGTGGAGCCGATGTTGACGATCGCGGAGCCCGGGGGCATGAGCGGGGCGAGGTGCTGGATACCGAGCAGCGGGCCGGTGACGTTGACGGCGTGGACGCGGGCGAAATCCCGCGGCTCGACTTCGTCGAGACGGGCGCGCCAGGTCACGCCGGCGTTGTTGACCAGGCCGTCCACCTGGCCGTGGGTGTCGCGCAGTTCGGTCGTGAGCGCCGTCCATTGATCGGCGTCGGTCACGTCCAGAGGCAGGCAGCCCGGTGCGGATCGGCTGTCCACTGCGATGACTGTCGCGCCGTGCTTGGCGAGCAGGGCGGCCTCGGCCGCGCCTTGGCCGCGTGCGGCTCCGGTCACCACGATCACCTTGCCGAACAGGTTGATCATGGCCGGGTCCGCGGGCGTTTGCGGGCGAGGGGCACGGGGACAGGCTCGGCGCCGGTGACGACCGTGTTCGCGGTGGTGCCGATGCCCTGTGCGGTGAGCGTGACGAGGTCGCCGGGTTTCAATGCCGGCGGGGTCTGCTCGCCGCGTACGCCCCAGAGTTCCGCCAGGCAGCCGCCGTTGCCGCAGGTGCCGGAGCCGAGGACGTCCCCGGGGCGCACCTCGGTGCCGCGTGAGGCGTAGGCGACCATGTCCTCGAATGTCCAGCTCATGTTCGAGAGCAGATCCCGGCCGACGACCTCGCCGTTGACCTCGGCGGCGAGGGCGAGTGCGAGGAATCCGTCGGCGGCGCGGTACGGCTCGAGCTCGTCCGCGGTGACCAGCCACGGGCCGAGCGTGGTGGCGGTGTCCTTGCCCTTGCACGGTCCGAGTCCGACTTGCATCTCACGAGATTGCAGGTCGCGAGCTGACCAGTCGTTCATGACCGTGTAGCCGACGATGTGGTCGCGCGCCTGTTCGGGAGTCAGGTCGCGTCCCGCGCGCCCGACGACGGCGGCGACTTCGAGCTCGAAGTCGAGCACGTGCGCGCCGGGCGGCATCGGCACGTCGTCATGGGCGCCGATCACGGCGTAGGGGTTGGTGAAGTAAAAGGTGGGTGCGTCGTACCAGGCGTCGGGGACGCCGCGCGTCCGATCGACGCTGCGCCGCACCCCTTCTACGTGTTCTTCGAAGGTGACGAAGTCGCGGATGGTCGGCGGCTGAATCGGCGCCAGCAGGCGGACTTGGTTCGCCGGCGGACCGGGATCGCCCGCCAAGGCCTGAGCTCCAGCGGCGCGCAGTGCGTCCGTACCGGTGCTGATCAGGTCGATCAATTGAGCACCGCCCGGAAGCGGATGGATGCGGTCGATCTCGTCCACGGCGCCGCAGGAGACGTGCCCGTCGTGCTGATAGGTGACGAAGCGCATGGCGGCTCAGACCGGCGGGGCGACGAACACGCCGCGGTCGACGTCGTTGAAGGACTCCTTGGCGATCAGTTCGTTCATCGGGTTCGCGGTCCCCCACTGGTCGGTGACCTCGGGCTGGGAGAAGTCGTACACGTGCGGGTGCCAGGCGTCCTCGTCGAGTTCTTCGAGTTCGGTGGTGTATTCGACGGTGTTGCCGTGCGGGTCGAGGAAGTAGGAGAAGGTGTTGTTCCCGGCGAGATGGCGTCCTGGACCCCAGATCTTGCGCACTCCGGCACGCAGCAGCCGGCCGGTGCCGTACATGTACTCGTCGATGCCGCGCATCTCGAATGAGACGTGGTGCAGCGAAGTGTGCGGGCCGCGGGCGAGCGCCATGGAGTGGTGCTGGGTGCTGATGCGCATGAAGTGCATCACCTCGCCCAGGTGCGGAGAGGAAAGGCTGTCGGAGAGCCGGAATCCGAGATGGCGCTCGTACCAGGCACGAGTGCGGTCGAGGTCGGGCGTGTTGACCACGACGTGCGAGAGACGCACCGGGATCGATTCCTTCTCCTCGATCCTGCGATGTTCGCGTGCTGCGACATCCGCCGAGACCTCGATGGTGCGCCCGTCCACGTCGAAGAAGCGGAATCCATAGCCGCCGCCGGGAGTCTGCATGGCATCGGGCTGTGTGATGAGCGTGACGCCTTCGGTGGCGAGCTGCGCGGCGAGGGCGTCAACGTCGGCGGGCGTCGCCGCGCCATAAGAGATAAGGTCCACGCGCTTCTCGTCGGCTTTGCGCAGCCGGATGACGTACTGCTCGGGTGATCCTTCTGCGGCCAGGAACGCGATCCCGGGATCCTTCACCACCGGAGTCAGGCCCCAGACGCCGGAGTAGAAGTCGAGCTGCTTATCGTAGTCCGGAACGGCCAGGTCGACGTGACGCAGGTGGGTCAGAAATCTGGGCATCGTCATCGTGTCCTTACTCTGAGCGGAGGTCGAGCAGCGCGGCGGCGTTGCCGCCGGCTATCGCGTCGTGGGCGGACGGCGGAAGTTCGGCAGCGCGCAGATCTCCGAGCGGGTCTTCGCTGCCCATGTCGAAGGGGAAGTCCGAGCCGAGCAGGATCCGGTCGGCCCCGGCGGCGCGCACGAGGGACCAGAGGGCGGCCCTGTCGTGCACGAGCGAGTCGAAGTAGAGGCTGCGCAGGTAGCTGCTTGGTTCGCGCGCGCAGCCGCGAGCATCGGGCCGCACCCTCCAGGCTCGGTCCGCCCGGCCGATGTGGACCGGCAGGTAGCCGCCGCCGTGCGCCGCGACGATCCGCAGACCGGGATGCCGGTCGAGGACTCCGGAGAAGATCAGATGAGAGAGCGCGACGGCGTTCTCGGTCGGTTGTCCGACTGAATTGGACAGGTACCAGCGGTTGAGCCTCTCCTCGAGGGTGCAGCCGAACGGGTGCAGAAAGATCAGGGCATTGGCCTGTTCGGCGTGTGCCCAGAACTGCTCGTAGGCCGGATCGCTCAGGTCGCGTCCTGGCGCGTGGCTGGAGATCTCCACGCCGAGCAGGCCGAGCGCGAGGGCGTGTTCGAGGGCTTCGACGAGCTGGTCGGGGTGCTGGAGCGGAACCAGGCCGAGGCCGCGCAGCCGGTCTGGGGCTTGCGCGCAGTGCGCGGCCGTCGCGACGTTCGCCTCCCGCCACACCGTCCGTGCCGTGCCGGGGTCGGTCCAGTAGTGGTAGTGCGACGGGGACGGGCTGACCAGTTGAACGTCGATTCCTTGTTTGTCCATGGCCGCCAGGCGCTGGGTGACGTCGGTGAGCAGCGGGATGCGTTCGGCGACCATGGGTCCGCTGACGGCCAGCGCCTCGGGGCCGTTGCGCCGGGCGTCGAGCGCCTTCGCCTCGGCGAAGCCGGGTCGGCCCGCGACGAGTGATTCGACGGCGGGGAGGAGAACGTGTGCGTGTACGTCGACGGTGTGCGACGCGCTGGAGGCGACCGGATGCATGGCCATCAGGGACGCTCCTTGAGCGGGCTCAGGGTGCGACCGATCAGTCCGGGCACATCGGCGTCGCGCACACCGTCGAGTTGCCACTGGCCGAGTTGCACCGAGGCGTCGACGACCGGACGCACGCGCGCGATGCGCCGCTCGTAGTACTCCTGCAGCAGTTGGCCGTCCCAGGTCTCACGGCTGGTCAGCAGTTCTGCCAGCACGAGAGCGTCCTCAAGCGACATCGCGGCGCCTTGGGCGAGGGTCGGTGGACACGCGTGCGCAGCGTCGCCGACGAGCACGACGCGGCCGCGGTGCCACGATCCTTCGACGAGCAAGCGGTCGAACCACGTGTAGTTGACCATCGCCTCGTCGGTGATGCTCTTGGCGATCTGCGGCCACACGCCACCGTATCCGGCCGCGAGGTCGCGCATCCGGGCGGCGTAAGACGCGGGATCGAGGGACGTGCGGTGGTGGCATCCTTCGACGAGGTAGGCGTAAAGGGTTGATTCACTGGTCGGGCAGTATCCGGCGATATAGCAGCGACCGCCGTAGGCCAGGTCGGTGCGGGTCACCTGCAGCGGACGGGGCGCGGCGACGCGCCAGATCGCCATGCCGGTGGGTTCGGGCTTCTGCGCTATGCCGATCGCGGCGCGCGTCCTGGAGTTCAGCCCGTCCGCGGCGATGACCAAGTCGTATCGGGAGGTCCGCCCGTCGCTGAAGTCGACGGTGACGCCGTGCGGATCCTGGACCAGTGCCTCGGCGGTGACACCCAGCCGCAGGTCGGCCCCGCTCGCGCGCACGGCGCCGAGCAGGATCTGCTGCAGGCGCGGGCGCTGCATGCCGAGGGTCGCGGGCAGGTCGTCGCCGCCGGTGCGGATGTCCTTCTGGACATGCAGCACGGTGCCGTCGGGGATCGTGATCCCCACTTCGTCGAACGCGTAGCCTTCGCGTCGCACCTGCTCCCAGACGCCGAGTTCCCGCAGCACGCGCAGTGCGTTGCCTTGCAGGGTGATGCCGGAGCCGACGGCGGCGTTCCCGTCGGATGCGACCTCGACCAGGTCGACGTCGATACCGGCGCGGCGCAACAGGATCGCCGCGGCGTTGCCGGAGGTACCGGCGCCGATCACGAGGACGCGGCGCGGCGACGAAGCTGAGTCTGAGGGCTGGGTCATCGTTGACTCTCCAGGAGCGGATGTGGCGGCCGCGGGAAGACGGCGGAAGCGGGGGATGCGGCTAAAGCGGTCACTTGACCGCGACGGGGTTGATCGGTGAGCCGACCGCACCGGTGATCGGAAGCGGCGCGGCGGTGAGGAAGAACTCGTGGACGCCGTCCGCGGCGCAGTCGGCGGCCAGGGCGTCCGGGTCCCACATCTCGCCGATCAGCAGGCCGAGGTGCGGGATCGCGACCTGGTGCAGCGGCTGGAAGGAGTGCTCGAACTCGTTCGGGCGCACCTCGAAGCCCCAGGTGTCGGTGGCGATCGCGGCGATCTCGGTGCGGTGCAGCCAGCCGGCGGCGGTGAAGGAGAGCCCGGGAGCCGGACCGCCCGCGTAGTCGCCCCAGCCCTCGCGCCGGGCGCGCGACAGCTGCCCGGTGCGGACGAGCACGATGTCGCCGCGCCCGACGCCTGAGCCGGCGCCCTGCGCGTCGATGGTCGCGCGCAGGTGGTCCTCGGTGATGGCGAAGCCGTCGGGCAGTTCGCCCCGTTCGTCGCCGAGCACGCGGCCGACGTCCAGCAGAACGCCTCGGCCGGCCACATGTGCGGCCATGTGCTCGATCCCGGTGACCCGGTCGCCGTCGGAGGTGACCGTCGCGGCCGCGTCCCGGCCGTTCCACGCGCGGCCGTGGTCGAAGATGTGGCCGAGCCCGTCCCATTGGGTCGAGCACTGCAACGGCATCGCGATCACGTCGTCGGCGCCGCCGATGCCGTGCGGGAACCCCTGGTTCCCGGCCGCCGCGTCCGTTCCGGTGTCGAGCATCGTGTGCACCGGGTTCGTACGCCGCCGCCACCCCTTCTGCGGGCCGTTCATGTCAAAGCTCTGCGCGAGGGAGAAGCTGCGCCCGGTGCGGATCAGCCGGCCCGCGGCGGCGCGCGCGTCCGATGTCAGGAAATTGAGCGTGCCCAGGACGTCGTCCGCTCCCCAGCGGCCCCAGTTGGAATACTGGGCGGCGGCCTTGGCTATCTCGCCCTCTGGATCCGTGCGGTCCAAGGGCGTCTCAGGCGAAGTCGAAGCCAACGTCACTGCGCACTCCCCCGTGCCTGTCGCGGCGCGACACACCGGGTGCGCTGTCCGCCGAGGCCGGTGATGGTGCCCTCCATGACGTCGCCGTCGCGCAGCAGGCGCCCCCAGTGCAGGCCGTTTCCGGCCGGACTGCCGGTGAGCACCAGGTCACCGGGCCACAGCACGGCGTACTGCGAGATGTACGCGATCAGCCGGGCGACGCCGAAGAGCATGTCCTTGGTGGACTCGTCCTGCATCGTCTGGCCGTTGAGCGTCAGCGTCACCTGCAAGTCGCCCGGGTCGCCGACGAACTCGGCGGGCACCAGGTAAGGGCCGAGCGGAGTGAATCCGGGGGCGTTCTTGCTGCGCAGCCAGTCGGTCCCGATCGCCGGCATGTCGGGACGGAACACCGAGGCCCGGTCGGTCAGATCGTTGGCGATGGTGTACCCGGCCACATGGTCGAGCGCCTGTGCGGTCTCCACACGGTGCGTGCGGCAGCCGATCACGACAGCCAGTTCCAGCTCCCAGTCCGGCTTCGCCGCCCAAGACGGCAGCTCGACATCGTCATACGGCCCGGTGATGCTGCTTGGCAGACCGATGAACACGTAGGGCTGGTCCTCACGGGCACGCCGATCCATGACCGCGGCTACTTCGGCGCGGGCCTGCTCCGGCGAGCGCGGGTCGTCCGGAGAGCGGTGCGCGACTTCCAAGTCGATCACGTGCTGCCGGTAGTTGGCCCCCGCCTGGAAGATCTGCCGCGGCTGAACCGGGGCGAGCACCCGAAGCCCATTGAGCGCGTGTCCCGGCCGCGAGCGGTCTGAAGCCAACCGATGCAATTCAGGCAGCGTCACCTGCCACTCCGCCAGCACCGCGAGCAGGTCGGTCGGCGCGCTCGGCAATGCCTGACGCAGGTCGAGGACCCGGTCGCCCACAACCAGGCCCGGGAACGCGTCGCCGGCGTCCGCGGTCTGGAAAGTGCCGAGCGCGAACGGCGCGGAGGGTTGCTCGGAGCGTTGCGAGGGGGTTTCCACAAGGTTGCCTTCCTGGTCTCTTCGGCTACTGTGGCTGCCACGTCGTGATCAGGGAAATCGATTCTTCTGATAGTTGGAATCGACGGCGTGGATATGACCTGGGAGCTGCGGTGAACCTGGCCCGACTCGACCTGAACCTGGTGGTCGCGCTGCGCGCGCTGCTCGAGGAGCGCGGCGTGACCCGCGCCGCGCGCAGGGTGGGATTGAGCCAGCCGGCGATGAGCGCCGCGCTGGCGCGGCTGCGCCGCCACTTCGACGACGAGTTGCTGGCCCGGGTCGGCGGGACGTACGAGCTGACCCCGCTCGGCACCGCGCTGCTGGAACGCACGAGCACCGCGTGCGACCTGCTTGAGCGGGTCTTCTCCAGCCAAGCCGAGTTCGACCCGGCCACCGAGGGCCGCGAGTTCACGCTGCTCGGCACGGACTATGGAGCAGCGGTCTTCGGCCCGAAACTGGCCCAGGTGCTGCACCGCGAGGCCCCGGCGGTGCGGCTGACCTTCCAGCAGGCCACGTCCGCGGTCGTGGACGACACCGGCAGCACGCTGAGCACCGTGGACGGGTTGCTCATGCCGCACGGCATCATCGACGGCTTTCCCGCAGTCGAACTCTTCCAGGACCGATGGGTCTGCGTCACCGCACCCGACAATCCAGAGGTCGGCGAGGTGCTGACCATCGGCGATCTCGGCCGGCTGCCTTGGGTGGTGTATCAACGTGCGTACGACGCGCCGGCAGCGCGCCAGCTCAGCATGATCGGGGTCAGCCCGCGCGTGGAGGTCTCGGTGCAGAGCTTCCAGCTGATCGCGCACTTCCTGGCGGGCACCCAGCGCGTCGCCCTGCTCCAGGAGCGCCTGGCGAACCTGGTCGCCGGCACCGCGCCGATCAGGATCCTGCCTTGCCCGTTCGCCGCCGTGCCGGTGCAGGAGGCCATGTGGTGGCACCCGCTGCACACGCGCGACGCCGCGCACGTCTGGTTGCGTGAAACCGTCGCACGTGTCGGTGGCTCACTCGGCGGGCCGAGATCGCCGAGCTAGCCCGAGTCCGCCCTATCCATACGGTGGATATCCGCTATCGATGCAAACGTCTTCCCTTTGTGAACGCCGTCGCTCACAGTGAGGGGCACCGCAGCCGGTCCTGGCGCGGTTTCGCCGGTCGTGTACCGCGCTCCTCCTGACCATCGACGTTCTGCGAGGCCACCTTGCCTGCTTCCTCTCCCCCCACCCTGCCGCCGTCCCTCGAACAACAGGAATCTGACACCCCTGGCGTCGGTCGCGCACAACTCGCGCTCCTGCTGGCCGGCAGCTGCATGCCGGTGCTCGGTGCCACGCTCCTTTCTCCGCTGCTCTCCCGCATCTCGCACCACTTCGCCGGCACTCCCGGCGTCTCAGTGCTCGTACCGCTCGTGCTGGCCGTGCCCGCGCTGCTGATCGCGCTCGCGGCCCCGTTCGCCGGACGGATCGCAGACGCGCTAGACCGCAAACGGCTGCTGGTGGCGGCGATGGCGGCTTACTCGGTGTTCGGCACGGCTCCGCTCTATCTCAGCTCCCTGAAGGCCATTCTCGTCAGCCGGATCCTGGTCGGGCTGTGCGAGGCGGCGATCATGACCTGCTGCACCACGCTGATCGGCGACTACTGGACCGGTGCGCGCCGCCGCCGGTACCTGGGTCTGCAGACTCTCGTCGCCACGCTTGCCGCCACCGTGTTCGTCGTGCTCGGCGGGGCGCTCGGCAACGGCGACTGGCGCGCGCCGTTCTGGGTCTACGCGGTGGCCGCATTGCTCGCCGCACCCATGGCGCTCCTTCTGCCGCAGCCCGCGCAGCGTCGTGCGGCCCGACAGCGGGAGGCCGCGAAAGTGCCCGCGCCCTGGCGACAGGTCGCCGTGCCGGCGGCCGTCAGCGTGTTCGGCGGCGTCGTCTTCTACGTGCTGCTGGTGCAGCTCTCCTACGTACTCGATGGTGCGGGGGTTAAGTCCTCCGCCGCAGTCGGGGGTCTTACCGGCCTGATGTCGCTTGCCACCGCCGTCGGTGCGGCGCTGTTCGCCCGCATGATCCGGCGCGGTCACCGCACCCTGCTCACCGCGCAATTCGCCTTGGCCGGGCTCGGCCTGCTGCTGGTGTTCGCCACCACCGCGGTGCCGGTGATCGCCCTCGGCGCCGTGGTGACCGGCTTCGCCACCGGGGCTATGCTGCCCACCCTGCTGACCTGGGCTGTGGAAGGGCTCGACTATGCGCAGCGGGGACGTGGCACCGGCCTGTGGACCGCCGCGCTGTTCCTCGGCGAGTTCCTCAGCCCGCTGATTGTCTCGGCGCTCGGCGCGGGGCTCGGCGGTCTGCGCCCGGCCCTGGCCGCGCTCGCCGTCGCGGCGTTGGCCATGGGGGCTCTCGCTCGCACTGCGCTCCCTATCGGAGCCTCCCGGATTGGCGCGAGGAGCAAGGTGCCCTCCGTCGCCGCCGAATCCTGACGGCTCGCGGCGGGGGAGAGAAACTTCCTGGGAAGGAACTCTCCCCCGTTGCTGTCCGGATCGAGCCCGCGCGGCCGCGGCTAACGTCTGATCAGGCCTTGGGAGTGGAGGTCCGCCCACAAGGCTTCGGGGACGGGCCGCCGGTAGAGCTCGACGTTGCGCGCCACCTGCTGCGGGGTGCGCATGCCGAGCGTGACGTTGACGACGGCTGGGTGGGTGAATGGGAAGGCGATGGCCGCGGCGGGGAGCGTGGTGCCGTGGCTCTGGCAGACCTCTGCGATCGCCTGCGCGCGAGCGACGAGGTGCGCGGGAGCGTCCTGATAGTCGTACTTCATGCCGGCGGCCGGCTGGTCATTCGCCAGGAGGCCGGAGTTGAACACGCCGACCGCGACCACGCTCCTGCCGTGCTCCACCGCCGCGGGCAGCACGTCGTCAAGGGCGCCCTGGTCGAGCAGGGTGTAGCGGCCGGCCAGCATGACCAGGTCGGCGGCCGTTTCGCGCAGGAACCTGGCGAGCATCGCGGACTGGTTCATCCCGGCGCCGATCGCGCCGATGACTCCCTCGTCGCGTAGCTGCGCGAGCGTGGGCATGGCCTGGTCGGCGGCCTGCTGCCAGTGCTGGTCCGGATCGTGCACGTAGACGATGTCGAGGCGGTCAAGGCCGGTGCGCTTCAGTGTCGCCTCGATGGAGCGCAGCACGCCGTCCCGGCTGAAGTCCCATTGTCTGCGCACGTCGTCGGGGACGGCGAATCCGTCGTCGTCGACGCCGGTCGGGTTCTCGTTGGGGACGAGCAGGCGGCCGACCTTGGAGGAGAGCACGTATTCGTCGCGGGGGCGGTCGCGCAGCGCCGCACCGAGGCGGCGTTCGGACAGGCCGAGTCCGTAGTGCGGCGCGGTGTCGAAGTAGCGGATGCCCGCGTCCCACGCCGCGGCGACCGCGGCCAGCGCCTCTTCGTCGGGCGTGGCGCGGTAGAGGTTGCCGATGACCGAGGCGCCGAACCCGAGATCGGTCAGCGCGAGCGGGGTGTCGGTGACCGCGCGGCGGTTCATCGGCGGCTGGGCGTCTGTGGTGCTCATCGGCCGAGCCACCCTCCGTCGACGGGGAGGATCGTGCCGTGGATGTAGGCGGCGGCGTCGGAGGCGAGGAAGACGGTGGCTCCGGCGAGGTCGCCGGGGTTGCCCCAGCGTCCGGCGGGGATGCGCGCGAGGATCGCCGCGTTGCGCTGCGGGTCGTCTTGGAGGGCTTGGGTGTTGTCGGTGGCGATGTAGCCGGGGGCGATGGCGTTCACGTTGACGCCGTGCGGCGCCCATTCGTTGGCCAGCGCCTTGGTCAGTCCGGCGACGGCGTGCTTGGCGGCGGTGTAGCCGGGCACGGTGATGCCGCCTTGATAGCTGAGCAGCGACGCGGTGAAGATGATCTTGCCGTATCCGCGTTCGACCATGGTGGCGCCCAGGGCGCGGGCGAGGCCGAACTGCGCGGTGAGGTTGACCTGCAGCACCAGGTTCCAGTCGGCGTCGCTGTGCTGGGCCGCGGGGGTGCGCCGGATGGTGCCGGCGTTGTTGACCAGGATGTCGATCGGGCGCGCCCGTGCGGCCAGGTTCTCGGCGAGGGCGTGGACGGCGTCCGGGTCGGCGAAGTCGGTGCGGATCGCCTCGAAGGCGCGCCCGGCGGCGGTGACGTCCTTCTCCACGTCGCTGCCGGAGGGCTCCAGGTTGGCGCTGACGCCGATGACGTCCGCGCCGGCCTCGGCCAGCGCGCGGGCCATCGCGCGGCCGATGCCGCGACGCGCGCCGGTGACCACGGCCAGGCGCCCGGTCAGATCGAAGGGGTTCACGCCGCTCCCGCCTCTGCCGATTCGTCGGTGCAGTCAATCAGGACCTTCATCACGTCGCCGCCGGCCTCCAGGGCCTCGAATGCGGCCGGCGCTTCCGTCAGCGGCACGACTCTACTGATCAGCTGTTGCGCCGGAATCGTGTCCTCGGCGACCAGGCGCACGGCGGTCTCGAAGTCCGTGCGGTCGTAGAGCCGCGCGCCGATGAGGGTCAGTTCGCGCCAGAAGAAACGGTGCAGGTTCACCTCCCGGGGGCGGGGGTGGATGGCGACCAGGCACAGCCGGCCGCGCACCGCGAGCACATCGACGGCGGTCCGCACGCCGGCCTCGGCGCCGGAGACCTCGAAGGCGACGTCCGCGCCGGCGTCGCCGGTCCAGTCTTGGACGAGTTGTGAGACGTCTTCTGCTGCGGGATCCCAGACGGTCAGGCCGAGCTGCTCGGCCAGCCGCCGCCGGTGGGCGCTCAGCTCCACCACGCGCACGTCGGCTCCGGCCGAGCGGGCGACCAGGGCGATCAGCACGCCGACCGGGCCGCCGCCGACCACGACGACCCGCTCGCCTTCGCGCACGCCGGCGCGGCCCACGTCGTGTACCGCCACGGCCGTGGGCTCGACCAGCGCCGCGCGGTCCAGCGGCAGGGAGCCGGGCAGCCGCACGAGCGTGTCGGCGGGCACCGTCCAGCGCTGCTGCATCGCCCCGGGCGAGTCGATGCCAATGAAATCAAGGTTCTGGCATACGTGCCGGTTGCCGCGCAGGCACGCCGGGCAGGTCCCGTCCCAGCGCAGCGGCATCACGGTCACCGGGTCGCCCGGCGCGAACCCCTCGACGCCCGCTCCGACGCGCACCACCCGCCCGGACATCTCGTGTCCGATCACGGCGGGCGCCTTCACCCGCGCGTCCATGTCGCCGTGGAAGATGTGCAGGTCGGTTCCGCAGATCCCGACATAGGCCGGGGCCAACTCGACGGATCCGGGTCCCGGAGGCGCGGCGTCGGCTGTGTCGGCTGCACCGATCGTCAAGACACGGGCACCGGTGTATCGCGCGGCGAGCGTAGTCGTCATCGTGTCAAAGTCCTTCCACAGCGGCGCCGCGGCGCCGTTCTTTCGGGATATCTCGGATTGGATCTGTCCGGGGGCCGCAGTTCGGGTTCGCGGCCCCCGGACAGAGCTCACGGTCTTGCCTGGCTCACGGTCTTGCCTGGCTCACAGTGTTGCCGGGAGCAGCAGCGTCAACCGAGGTTCCACTGCTGGTTGGCGCCGCCGTTGCAGGTCCACAGTTCCACCAGGGTGCCGTTGGCCGTGTTGCCTCCGGTCACGTCGAGGCAGAGGCCGGACTGCACGCCGGTGATGGTTCCGTTGGGGTTGATGCTCCACTGCTGGTTGGTCTGGCCGTTGCAGGTCCACAGGTCGACCTTCGTGCCGTTGGTCGTGCCGTTTCCGAACGCGTCCAGGCACAGCTGGCTGCTGCCGCTGAAGAGGGAGATCTGGCCGGCAGCGTTGCGCGTCCAGGCCTGGTTGCCGCCGCCGTTGCAGTCCCAGATCTCCTGCTGGGTGCCCAGCGTGGTGGTGGAGTTGGGGTCGTCCAGGCACCGGTTCGCGCCCACTGCGGTGAACCGGGCGGTTCCGACGCCTCCGTTGGTGATCACTCCGGACTGGTTGATGACCTCCTGCGCGCCGGCCGGCCAGCTCGTCCCGCTCACCTGGACATTGCCGGTCAGCACGTTGTTGTGCGGCGAGCCGGTGGCGACGTTGGCGCTGCCGTTGTTGTACCAGTTGTTGGCGAAGGTGTTGTCGTCGGTGTTGTTGTTGGAGTTGGCGTTCGTGAACGCCCACTCGCCCTGGTCCTGCAGGACGTTGTTCTGCAGTGTGATGTAGCGCGAGCCCTCGTCCATATAGAGGCCGATGCTGAACTGGTCGTCGTATACGTAGTTGTCGGCGAACACGCTGCCCGGGCTGGCGGACAGGTTGTACAGGCTGCCGCCGTCGTGGAAGAGCTTCTTCGTCCCGTGGATCTTGTTGTAGGTGACGATGTTGTTCTTCAGCGTCGTCGGCGTCTGGTAGATCGGCTGGTAATTGTAGGTGCCGCGGTTCACATAGTCCTGACTGCCGCCCGGGTCGTTGATGCCCCAGCCCCAGCCGACGTCGATGCCGTCGTAGTCGAGGTTTGAGACCTCGTTGTGCGTGATGACGGCTTGGGTGACGTAGGTGGACAGGATGCCGGGCATCTCCTTGTAGTCTTCCGCGACGCCGTTGACGGTGTTGTTGCTGATCGTGATGTACTGGTTCGTCATCGCGGCGTTCGAGGGGTGGTGGGCGTCCGGCTGCACGCCACCCACGACGACGCCGCCGCCTGAGTCGTCGGTGAAGGTGTTGTGGTCGGCCGTGACGTACGAGGCGCCGAGGCCGACACCGGTCGCGACGGCGTTCGCGTCCTGGCCGATGCCCAGTCCGACCTCGCCGAGGTGCGTGAAGGTGTCACCGCTGAAGCTGATGTTGTTCGCCGCCGAGACCTGCACGGCCGCCGGAATCTCATCGAGGCTGTTGCGGGTGGCCTCGAAGCCGGAGCAGCCGGAGTTGCAGGAGGTCAGGAAGTCCGCGGGCTCGGTGGTGTAGGACTGCGCCAGGAATGTGCCGGCCTGCTGGTCGGCGTAGCCGATCGAGGTGCCGGGCGTGAGCCAGGTGGTGTGCTGGAAACTGATGCCCTGGAAGGCGAGGTTGTGCGCCGGGCTGGTGTAGCTGCTGCCGCCGATGTCCAGCAGCGAGGTCAGCCGGGGCAGTTCGATGTCGTGCGCGCCGGGCGTCCAGCCGGAGGGCGCCTTGTAGTAGAGCTGTCCGGCCGACGGGTCGATGAACCACTGCCCGGTGGTGTTGAGGAAGGAGTAGGAGTTCTCCAGATACAGCTGGCCGCCGGCGTAGGGGCTCTCGATCGTGTCGTAGCCCCAGTCGTTGTTCTGCCAGGCCGGCTCCTGCATGGTGATGGTCGTGCCGCTGATGCTCTGCACGGGCGAGTAGTGGTCGGTGAAGGAGTTCTGCGCCTCCAGCTCGATCCGGCTCTGCTCCGCCAGGTTGGCGAGGTAGTTCAGGTTCGAGTTCCTGATGGTCATACCGGTGCTGGTGAACGCGACGTCGGTGCGGGCGATGGAGATCGCGGCCCGCGGGGCGAGCGCGCCGTCGACGTAGAGCTGGCGCGAGTCGACGCCGGTGGAGATCGGCGCGGACCAGATGTTGTTGGCCGAGTCGTGCAGCGTCCAGCCGGTGATCTGCTGTCCCCCGGAGAGTACCGGCGTCTGGCCGGAGGCCGCCTGCCAGGTGACGGTGAATCCGTTGCTGCCCGAGTCCGCGGCGGCGAAGGCCAGCGGCGCGGAGAGGCGGTAGGTGCCTCCGGCCAGCTGGACCACGATGTTGCCGGTCATGTTGCCGTCGATGGCCTCGACGGACGAGCGCGCCTGGGTCAGCGAGCACGGCGCGGCGGACGTGCAGGAGGTGCCGCTGCCGGTCGGGGACACGAAGAGGGTGGTGGTGGAGGCGGCGCTCGCAGCCGTCGGGATGACGGCGATGGCGCAGGCCGCGGCGGTCGCGGACGCGGTGACCAGTGCCGTTCTCACGGTTACCGGCCGAGGACGGCCGGCGCGGGCCCGGGGGGTGGACGTCATTGTCTTCCTTTTCCTGCGTGCATGGGTGATGTGCGTGGTTGAACTTCCTTGTCGAACTTCCTTGCGTGTGCGCCGCCCGCGTGGGGCGGTTCAGGCACCTGACTCGTCACTCAGGTGCCAGATCTCGGGCAGGTCCAGCCAGCGGCTGCCGGTCGGGGACTGCGGCCAGGGCTCCTGGCAGGGGTCGGTGAACGTCCACCAGCGCTGCGATTCGGGGTCGGCCTTTATGGTGGCCAGGTCGGCATCGAAGTCGTCGCCGTGGTACTCGTAGTAGGCGAAGAGCATGTCGTCCTGGATGAAGATGCTGTAGTTGCTGATGTGCGCGGCGCGCAGTGCGGCCTCGACGCCCGGCCAGACTTCGCGGTGCAGCGTGAGGTACTCCTCGCGGCGCTCGGGCACCAGCCGGGCTATTTGGGCGATTCGCTTCATGCCAGTCCTCTCAGCTCAGTTCCGGACGTGTGTCGTCGGAAGGGATGGCGCGCGCCCGGTACACGCGCTGTGCGTTCGTGCGCAGCACCGCGTCGGCGATCGCTGTCGGGTACGCGGAGAGTGCGTCGTGGACCAGGTCGAACCAGTCCTCGTAGGAGGTGGCCAGCGTCATCACCGGCCAGTCGCTGCCGTAGAGGCAGCGTTCGGCGCCGAAGGCGTTGAGTACTTCGTGCAGCAGGGAGATGACGGCCGGCCGCGGCGTGCTCGGGTCGATCTCGGTCGCCACGCCGGAGAGCTTGCATACGACGTTGCCGCGTTCTGCCAGCCGCCGCAGCGCCTGCCGCCATGGAGATTGGCCTGGGGCCGCCGATTTCGGCTTGCCGAGATGGTCCAGGACGATGGTTGTCCCCGGGCAGGCCGCTGCGAGTTCCGTCAACTCAGCGAGCTGATGTTCGCGTACACAGGCGTCGAACGGCAGGCCGGCTTCGCCGAGCAGTCGCACGCCCGCGCGGAAGCCGGCGTCAGCGGTGAAGCCGGCCGGCTCGTCCTGGATGTTGCGGCGCACCCCGACGACGAACGGGTCGTCGGCGTACCTGCGGATCATCGTCTCGGCCGAGGCGGGGCCTTCGAGCGGCACGTGCGCGACGGCGCCCGCGATCCACGGGTGCTGTTCGGACTCGCTGCGGACCCACTCGATCTCGGCAGGGGCGTGCTGCTCGGCCCGGCCCGCTTCGACGAAGATGACCGAGGTGCCGCGCGGCCGGAACGCGTCGAAGGCCTCAGGTGTGAAGGGGCGATTGAGCGGCGGCGCTTCGCTCAGCCAGGGATAGCCGATGCGCCGGGGATCCCAGAAGTGGACGTGCGAGTCGAGCACCGCTTGGGCGCTGTGGCGGTTCGGAGCGTCAGGGTTCTGGTTCGTGGCTGTCATCGGGTACCGCCTTGTTGGTCGGCGTCTGCGTCGGCGTCGGCGTTTGCATCGAACGGGGTGCGGTAGGTCTGTGGGCGGGTGCGCAGGTCGAGTTGCAGCGTCAGGCGCACGCGTGTGGAGCGGGGAAGTTCGACGGTGAGCCAGGGCCCGTTGACGTCAGCCGTGTCTGTCGTTTCGTCGGGCTCGCGGTGGCCGTAGTCGTAGAGGTCGCCGATCCAGGAGGGGTCCTCGCAAGTCGTGTAGGTGACGGCGCGGATGGTGTGCTCCGCAAAGGCTCCGGCCTGCACGATGAGCGTGTGCGCGCGTTCCGGGTCGAGGTTGATCAGCTCTACGGTGGTGGCTCGCGGGTCGATGCTGGACACAAGCGCGGCGACGTGGGGCGGTAGGCCGGGGCGGCGGTCGTCGGCGTCGTAGTAGCGCACGCGTGCCTGCTGTAGGCCGCCGTTGTAGATGACCTGCGGTCCGCCCCAGGTCAGCTGCACCAAGGCTTCGGTGACCACCGGGTTGGACTGCTGCCAGACGTGGATGTCAGCCTCAGGCACGTCGAGGTCCCGGTAGCGCTCCATGCGCGCCAGGCGGTGGCGCACCTGCGCCTGGGCGGCCGCCAGGATCTTCTCCGGGTACTGAGGATCGTCGCCGGCGAGGAAGGCGAACCAGGGTTCTTCGTGCCCTGATTCCTCCTTGCTGCGGAAGGGACGCACGGTGCGCCAGTCGTGGCCAGCGGCCTCACGCAGCCGCTTGATGCGCTCGAGGTCGGCGTCGTCTGCGGAGTGGTGCCAGAGCGCGGCGGGAACGACCAGTGGCAACGGGTTGTAGTCGAACCAGCCACGGTCGCTGTGTCGATAGGGGACGTGCAGCGTGGGGGTGTGCACGTCGTCGAGCAACTGAATGGTCCACTTGGACTGAAGGCTCGAGTCCGCTTCTGCAAAAGACAGGGTCTTGCCTTGGGCGATGATCTCGTCGAGGGCCGGGCGCACCAGGTCGAGGAAGGAGTCGTCTCCGGTGACGGCGGCCGCGCTAAGTGCGGCGACCGCTGCGGCGTGCCCGACGCTGTGCCAGCCGTGTGGCCAGTTCCAGCCGTAGTGTCCGCCGTACCAGCGGCCGTCGAGCAGTCCGCCGACGGTGCCGTCGGGGGCGACGTTGTCGGGGAGGATGCCGCCGTTGGCGGCGGCCCGCTCGCGCCAGGCGCCGACGTATTCGGTGATC
>NZ_DASRGV010000172.1:0-3673 GCF_035650855.1 Actinocrinis sp.
CGGTAACGCGTCCGCGGTGCCCGTGGACGGCTACTTCGCGACCAAGACGTTCGTGACGAAGTACCCGCACTCGACGGCGATCTTCGCGGCGGTCATGGCCAAGCTCCAGGCCTCCAGCGGCCAGCGCGTCGTGGTGGAGACGGCGCTGCGCAACTCCGGCAGCGGCATCGACTCGCGGGTGATCGCGGCGATGCAGCTGGGCACGTACCCGTCGGTGGTCCTCCCGGCCAAGCTGGACATCGTGCTGCGCCTTATGAGCAACGCGGGCACGGTCAACGGCCTGCTGGACAGCGCGAAGCTGACCAACCTGAACCCCACCGGCTGACGCGCCCTCGCCGTCGGCGTGCCTGTCGGCCGGCCCGGCTAACCTGGGCTCAACCGTCAGGACGATCGACCACAGCAGGGAGCAAGGCCGTGACCGACTCGCAGGACACCCCCGCCGGCCTGGCGGAGGTGCGCTTCCGCTCCGATGTGACGGTCGAGCTCGTCAAGTCCTCCGCCGCGGACGCCGACGTGCTGTTCGCCGCCCGCGTCTCCACCGCGGGCGAGAAGTCCCTCGCCGAGGTCGGCTCGGACGCGGAGCGCTCGGCCGGCCTCATCAACTATCTGATGCGCGACCGGCACGGCTCGCCGTTCGAGCACAACTCCTTCACCTTCTTCGTCTCCGCGCCGATCTTCGTGTTCCGCGAGTTCATGCGGCACCGGACCTTCAGCTACAACGAGGAGAGCGGCAGGTACCGCAGGCTGGAGCCGGTGTTCTACGTGCCGGGCCCGGAGCGCAAGCTGGTGCAGGAGGGCAAGCCGGGCCGGTACGTGTTCGTGGACGGCACCGCGCAGCAGCAGAAGCTGGTGGACGAGGCGACGCGCGCGGTGTGCACGTCCGCGTACCGGGCCTATCTGGAGATGCTGGAGGCCGGGATCGCCCGGGAAGTCGCGCGCGGCGTGCTGCCGGTGTCGATCTACTCGTCGATGTACGCCACCTGCAACGCCAGGGCGTTGATGAACTTCCTGTCGCTGCGCACCAAGCGGGAGGACTCGACCTTCCCGTCCTTCCCGCAGCGGGAGATCGAGATGGTGGCGGAGCTGATGGAGGCGATCTTCGCCGAGGCGATGCCACTGACTTACGCGGCCTTCAACCGCAACGGCCGGGTCGCGCCGTAGCCGTGCCGGGTCCTGACGCGGCGTGGGATTCGCCACTCCTAAATCGAATTCTGCATATAACACCCAATCGGATGAACGTGCCCCCGACGCCCGTATCCCGGACCGGGCGCGCCTCGATAGTGATAGTGGATCCCGTCGCCTCCTGGACCCCCGAGCAGGCGGCGACGGGGTCCTTCCACTGCGCGGGACGCTGTCCAGGGCCTTCGAGCCGCAGCGGTTATCCACAGGCCGCGGGCTCGGACCTGACGAGCCTGCTCGCGGCCCGGTAGCTTTGTCCCATGGCTTCTCCCGTTTCCTCACCCCGTACGCCGTTCGGCCGGATCGCGACCGCGATGGTCACTCCGTTCACCGCCGACGGCGCGCTCGACCTCGACGGCGCGCAGGCTCTGGCCGCGCAGCTGGTCGACGCCGGCAACGACGCGCTGGTGCTCAACGGCACCACCGGCGAGTCGCCGACCACCACGGATGAGGAGAAGGCCGCGCTGGTCAAGGCGGTGCGCGCCGCCCTCGGCGACCGCGCGCAGCTGATCGCCGGGGTCGGCACCAACGACACCCGGCACAGCGTCGAGCAGGCCAAGGCCGCGCAGCAGGCCGGTGCGGACGGCCTGCTGGTCGTCACGCCGTACTACTCGCGCCCGCCGCAGGAGGGTGTGTACCGGCACTTCACCGCCATCGCCGACGCCACCGGGCTCCCGCTGATGCTCTACGACATCCCGGTGCGCACCGGGGCCCCGATCGACACCGAGACCCTGGTGCGCCTGGCCGAGCACGAGCGGATCGTCGCGGTCAAGGACGCCAAGGGGGACCTCGGCGCGTCCAGCTGGGTGATGGCCCGCACCGATCTGGCCTACTACAGCGGTGACGACATGCTGAACCTGCCGCTACTGTCGATCGGCGCGATCGGCGCGGTGTCCGTGGCCGGCCACCTGGTGAGCGCCGATATCCGAGCCCTGTTCGACGCCTACGCGGCCGGCGAGGTGGCGAAGGCGCGCGACATCCACCGCTCGCTGCTGCCCGTGTACACCGGTCTATTCCGCACCCAGGGGGTAATCACCACCAAGGCGGCGCTGAACCGGCTCGGCCGCCCCGCAGGCCCGGTCCGGCTTCCGCTGGTGGACCTGACCGACGAGCAGTTGGAGGTGCTGCGCCGGGACCTCGCGGCCGCCGGCGTGCACATCTAGCCGGGGCCGCGTCCCCGGCACACCACGCGTCCGGCACCCGGGCGCGACGAACACAACTCCACAACGAACACCACGCGCGCCGGGCCGGCATGGTCCCGCGCCATCGCACCACGCGAACGAAGGAACTGGAGCCGCCTGATGAGCCACCCCCATCCCGAACTGGGGCTACCGCCGGAGCTGCCGGAAGGCGCGCTGCGCGTCACCCCGCTCGGCGGGCTCGGCGAGATCGGCCGGAACATGACCGTGTACGAATACGCGGGCAAGCTCCTGATCGTGGACTGCGGCGTGCTGTTCCCGGAGCCGGAGCAGCCTGGCGTCGACCTGATCCTGCCGGACTTCACCTCGATCAGGGACCGCTACGAGGACGTGGTCGCGGTGATCCTGACCCACGGCCACGAGGACCACATCGGCGCGGTGCCCTACCTGCTCAAGGAGCGGGCCGACATCCCGCTGGTCGGCTCGCAGCTGACCCTCGCCCTGATCGAGGCGAAGCTGGCCGAGCACCGCATCCGCCCGTACACCCTCGAGGTCAAGGAGGGCCAGAGCGAGCGGATCGGCCCGTTCGACTGCTCCTTCCTCGCGGTGAACCACTCGATCCCGGACGCGCTGGCCGTGGTGGTGGAGACCGGGGCCGGGGTGGTGCTGCACACCGGCGACTTCAAGATGGACCAGCTGCCGCTGGACGGCCGGCTGACCGACCTGACCGGGATCGCGAAGCTCGGCGAGCGCGGCATCGACCTGGTGCTGTGCGACTCGACCAACGCCGAGGTGCCCGGGTTCGTGCCGAGCGAGCGGGAGATCACCCCGGCGCTCGAGCGGGCCTTCGCGCAGGCCACCCGCCGGGTCATCGTGGCCTCCTTCGCCAGCCACGTGCACCGCATCCAGCAGGTGCTCGACATCGCGGTCAAGCACCGCCGCAAGGTCGCGTTCATCGGGCGCTCGATGGTGCGCAACATGGGCGTGGCCCGCGACCTGGGGTACTTGAAGGTACCGGACGGCCTGGTCATCGACGCGCGGGCGCTGGACGACTACGCGCCCGAGCAGGTCGTGCTGATCTGCACCGGATCGCAGGGCGAGCCGATGGCGGCGCTCTCCCGGATGGCGAACCGGGACCACCAGATCCGCATCGTCGAAGACGACACGGTGATCCTCGCCTCCTCGCTGATCCCCGGCAACGAGACTGCGGTCTACCGGGTGATCAACGGCCTGACCCGCTGGGGCGCCAAGGTCGTGCACAAGGGCAACGCGAAGGTGCACGTCTCCGGGCACGCCTCGGCCGGCGAGCTGCTGTACTTCTACAACATCTGCCGCCCGAAGAACCTGATGCCGGT
>NZ_DASRGV010000173.1:0-12218 GCF_035650855.1 Actinocrinis sp.
AGGAACGGGTCGATCAGCTGGCCGTGAGCCGGACCGACTTGATCGAGGCCGTCGACGCGGAGCGCCGCCGGATCGAGCGCGACCTGCACGACGGCACCCAGCAGCGGTTGGTCTCTCTCGCGCTCAACCTGGGGCTGGCCATGGCCACCCGCCCGGACCTGTCGGGTGATGCCCGCGAGGTGATCGCGATAGCGCACCTGGAGGCGAAGGAGGCGATCGCCGAACTCAACGACCTGGTGCGGGGGCTGCACCCGGCCGTGCTCGAAGACCGGGGTCTGGACGCGGCGTTGTCCGGGCTGGCTGCCCGCACGCCCCTGCCGGTGCGGCTGCGGGTCGATCTGGAGGAGCGGGTGGCGCCCAACGTGGAGTCGGTCGCGTACTTCGTGATCTCTGAGGCGCTGACCAATGCAACGAAGCACGCCAACGCGATGCGTGTAGAGGTGATTGTCCGTCAGGTCGGCGAGGTGCTGCGAGTGCGCGTTACCGACGACGGGCTGGGCGGCGCCGACGCCGCCGCAGGCACGGGGCTGACCGGGCTGGCCAAGCGGGTCGGCTCCCTCGACGGGGCCTTCCACGTCAGCAGCCCCGTCGGCGGGCCCACCACTATCACCGCGGAGCTGCCGTGCGCGCGGTGATCGCCGAGGATTCGGTGTTGTTGCGGGTCGGCCTGATCAAGGCACTGGAGCTGGGCGGGTTCCAGGTCGCCGCGGAAGCCGGCGATGCGGAGGCGCTGTTGGCGGCGGTGGCCGAGCACCGGCCCGAACTCGCCTTGATCGACGTCCGGATGCCGCCGGGCTTCACGGACGAGGGGGTGCGGGCGGCGATGGAGATCCGCCGGCGCTGGCCGGGGACGGCGGTGGTGCTGCTTTCGCAGTACGTGGAGGAGCGGTACGCGGCCGACCTGCTGTCTGCGAACACCAGCGGTGTGGGCTACCTGCTCAAGCAGCGGGTTGCCGATGTCGCCGACTTCGTGGCGGCGGTGCGGCGGGTGGCGGACGGGGGCACGGCTCTGGACCCGCAGGTCGTCGCCCAGCTGCTGCTGCGGCGCGACAGGGACCCGTTCGCGCGGCTGACCCCGCGCGAACGGGAGGTGCTCGGCCTGATGGCCGAGGGGCGCTCCAACGCCGGCATCTCGCAGGCGCTGGTAGTCAGCGAGAGCGCCGTGGCGAAGCACATCAACAACATCTTCGCCAAGCTCGACCTGCCCGTGGTCGACGCGGACCACCGCCGCGTCCTGGCCGTGCTGCGGTTCCTAGGAGCGTCCCGGGCCTGACTCCCCATCCGCGATCACGATCTACGGCTGAGTACGAGCACGGCTGTCGGATTTGTCACACCAGCACCCTGAAGAGCATCTTCAAGGTGGCACTGGCTCAATCAGCTGTGCACTTCGATGCAGTCGCTCCAAATTGCCGCGCCGGTGTTGGCGATGATCGCTTCGGTGCAGTAATAACCGGGCGTCATGAGGGCAGTCGGATGCGGGTTGTGCCACGTGTAGACGCTCGTGCTGTGTCCGGCAGAGACGGTGATGTTCCCCGTATTGGTGATGTGCCCGTTCGGGCCGTAGAAATCAATATAGAGGGTATATGTTTGATCGGCATCCTTGTACTGGCCCGAGATGGAAGTGATCTCGAGCCCACTTCCCACTACGGTGGTGCATTCTTCGCCACGGGGTTCCCCGGGAGGGCCGCCATAACAACCCGCCCCCGTTGCCATAGCGGTGACCGGCGCGACGAGCACCAGCATGGATGCAGCCGCGGCCGCTGCTGTGATTTTCATTGCAACACGGGGACGCATAGTTCTGACTCCAAGCTCCATTGTGGGTCCGCATACTGTCGGCAGTTGTAAGCATCCGCCCCCGACAGGTCGAAGCCCATGCAATTTCACCGGAAAAACAGCCGGAAGTTTTCGTGACTAGCTTCGCTGAGCCATCGCGACCCAGCATCGCGCCGGTGCCCAGTCTCGCCGGAGCTATGTGGTGAACCGCCCTCCCCGGCCGCAGCCCCGGCGACGGGGTCGGCATTTGCCTCGCGCGGCGCCCCGAATCGAGCCACGTAGTGCCACACGCGTTTGAGATCCTGGGGATCGTGGCTACGGCTTTGCACCGCCTCGCCGATGATCCGCGGATTGAGCAGTCCGTCGACCGCGATCCGCCGGCCCAGTGTCACGAACTGCGGGCCGCGGTAGTCGGCGTGGCGGGCCAACTCGTCCGTGGAAAGCTGGAACCCGTCGTGCCAGAGGACCTTGCACGGCAGCCTTTCGGCGAGCTCCTCGACCCTGGCGCCGCGATAGCTCGGGTCCAGAACTAGGGCCTCCACATCCCTATCCAGCCGCACCGGGCCGTGGATCTGGGCCTCGATATGGTCGTCGAGAGCGTCGACGTCGGCGGCCAGCGCCAAGGAGACAAGTTCCATGCGCTCGGCGACACCGAAGTTCGTCGGTTCCTCGTTGCTGTCCGGATAGCAAAACGTGGTACGGGCGTGCGCCTCCGCGGACAGCACGAGGTGCGCTGATCCGAAGCGGGGCGCGGCACTCATTGGCGTCTCGGCAGGGCTGCGGAACGGGTTTCTTGCGTGAGTCTCGTCGCTAGCGGGTGCGGTCGGCCTGACGCACCTGCACCCCGAGCTGACGTGCCCGGGCGTTCCAGGCGTCGGGCGGATCGCCGACGACGGTGACGTCGAGTCCTTGGCGCTTGAGCTGAAGGATCAACGGCCACGCGAGTTCGGCGAGCATGTCCGCGTCGCCCTGCAGATCCAGTGCCCATGCCTCCAGGTCGATCACGACTCCATCCCGCATCTGCGTGCCGGCTCCGCCCTCCAGGGCGCGCCGGTTGGCCTGGAGTAAGTCGGCTGGATGCGGCTGGCTGTCCGCGGTGCCGGCGGTCAGTGCGGCGACTGCGGAATGGCCGACGTCCCTAGTGACCTGTGCCAGGTCCTCCATGGTCGGCGCGATGAAGTACCCGTCGATGTCGCTTTCGAGGATGCGGCTGATAGGGCCGCGGAAGTTGGCCCCGTAGGCGTCGTCGGTGAATTCGGTGGCGAGCAGTCGGGCCTTGGGGAACATCCCGCGCATAAGTCCGATGAGAGTCGGGCTGGAGGGCGGGACCAGGACGATGTCGGCGTCCGGCCCGGCCTCGCGGATGTCGACGACGATATGGCCGGGGCCGAGTCGGTCCGCGAGTGCTTCGCGGGCGCGCCGCTTCAAGGCGATGGCCGTGACGACCACGATCGGCCGGGTCCGCGTGACCGCGCCTACTACTGCGTCACCAGCGGAAACGGCCTCGCCCTGGCGAATAGCGGGAAGACCGGTCTCGGTGGGCGTGGCGGACGGATCGACGTTCGCTTCGGCTCGTTCAGGCCTCTTCAAACGCTGTCGCGGATCGTCAGACGCCATGTGCCGGGCAACGTCTGCCGCGGCAGCGAAGTTCCCGGTGCCCGTCACCGCACCCGCTCGCCCTCACGCATCGTCAGGTCGCGGGTTCGAGACGTCTATCCAGCTCTTCAGCGACGGCCGAGCGCCTGCGCGAGTTCGTCGGCTGCCTCGCGCACCCGGGTCGAGTAGGCGGCGGCGTCCGGCTCATCGACCCAGCGTCCGAACGCGGTCCGGAAGATGGCGACGCCGACGTTCGCCAGCAGGCCTGCCGTCGGCGGGGGAGCGCCGCGCTGCCGAAGAGCCGCGTCCAGGGCGTCGGCGACGGCGGCGAATTTCGTGCGACCGCGCTCCTGCAGTTCGGTGCTGCTGTCGATGACCGCCTGTCGCTGTGCGGCGTGCGGAGCGACGCGAGCAGCCACCACGTCGCCGACTTGCTCGATCGCGCCGAGGAGGGCTTCGAACGGCGTGAGCCCGGGGTCGGCCTTCAGCACGGCGTCGGCGAGCGCGGGCGGAAGCTGATCCGAGCCGGCGAAGAGCACGTCGCGCTTGTCGGCGAAGTAGCGGGAGAACGTGCGACGCGTTAGCCCGGCGCGCTCGGTGATCTGCGCGACGGTGACATTGTCGTACCCGTGCTCCAGGAACAGCGCCAGCGCGGCCTCTCGCAGCCGGTCCTCCGCTCCCTGCTCCCAACGCGGCATAGCCGGGATTCTAGCAGTGATGACTCATTGGGACATCAGGTGCTACGGTGATGTCCCAATGAGTCATCAGCTCGGCGTATCGAGGAGTAGCACCAATGGCACTCACCGGTCAGCGCATCGTCGTCATCGGCGGCAGTTCCGGCATGGGACTGGCCACGGCCCAGGCCGCCGCGGAAGCCGGTGCCGTTGTCACCATCGCCTCCAGCAGCAAGGAGCGCATCGACGCCGCGCTCGCCGAACTCCCGGACTCGTGCGACGGCGCCGCACTCGATGTGCGCGACGAGGCGGCTGTCGCCGACCTGTTCGCCCGCGTCGGCGAGCTCGACCACGTCGTTTTCACCGCCGGCGACCAGGCGGATCGCCGCACTCTCAAAGAGCTCCCGATCGAGCAGGCTCGCCACACTTTCGACGTGCGGTTCTGGGGAGCCGTCGCCGTAGCCAAGCACGCCGCACCGCGCATCCGCCCCGGTGGCTCCATCACCCTCACCTCGGGCACCATCGGCGTGCGCCCAGTCCCGGGCGCCGCACTCGCTTCCGCCGGAGCCGCGGCCACCGAGGGCCTCACCCGCGGACTGGCCGTCGACCTCGCCCCCATCCGCGTCAACGCCGTTCGCTCCGGCGCCGTCCGGACCCCGCTGTGGAACGGCATCCCCGAGCCCCAGCGCGCAGCGGTGTTCGACAACTTCGCGCGGCGCGCTCTCACAGGTGCGATCGGTCAGCCGGAGCAGATCGCCGCCGCACACGTCTACCTGATGGAGAACCAGTTCGTGACAGGCACCGTGCTCACCGTCGATGGCGGCCTGATTCTGACCGGAAGCTGACCGCAGTGCGCCAGGACGCCGCACTATCGACTATCGGCGCGGTTGCCGGATCCGTATGTGGCCGGATCTCGGGTGACCTACGAGCGTGATCGTCGGAGCGGACGGATCCGTCGGCGCGTCGGCCTTGTTGCTGATGCGAGAGGTGTTGGTGCTCGATCCGTCGATCCGCACCGTCCAGCCCCGCGGCACGATCAGCTTGATGTTTCCCAGTCCGACCGTCGCCTCGACCACGACATCCCGGTGAGCGCAGGTCGCCTCGGTGAAGTCGATCACCATGTTCGGTACGCCGCACTCGGCGACGATCCTGCGCGGAACCGTCCACCGGCCGTTCTGCTTGACATTGCTCCCGTGCGTCTTGAGCAGCATAGTTTCCGCGCCGGGGGAGGCGAGCGCTACGGTCGGCCGTTTGTCGGGCAAGTCGGCCAACAAGGCGTCGAGCTCGCGGTACGTCTTCGCGCGGTATGCCCGCTCGAGCCGCTCATCCAGCTCGTCCAGGTCGATGCGGCCCTCGCCGGCGGCGACGCGAAGCTTCTCAGCGGCCTGCTCCCGCTCGGCATCCCCGGCACGAGGCTCCACCCCGCTCGTCGAGGCCGTCGGTTCCGGCCCCCGCTCGCCTTCGCTCATGGTGGGACTGTATCCGTACGCGGGGCCGCATACACCGCGCGTGCGTTCAGAGCACGCCGATGCCCAGATGCCCAGATGCCCAGGGCACTGCGACGCGTGGCATGTCGCCGCGAGAGACTTGGCCCATGTCCAGCGCAACCGAGGCCGTCGAGTGGCCTGAGTCGAACAACTTCTACGCCAGAGTGCCGGGCGTAACGCCGGAGACGCTGGCGGGGGAGTTCGGCCGCGCTGGTTGGGCCGTGCGCAAGGCGTCCTGGTATGAGTACGAGGTTTCCTGCGAGTGGGCAGAAATGACGTTCATGCCTGACGACGGCGTGCTGGTGGCCGGGATGGTGGCGCGTGACCGCTACGCGGATGCCGTCGCGGGGTTCGCAGCAGTCGGCTTCGCCTGCACAGCTGATCCGGAAGAGCCTTTTACGGCACCCACGAGCTAAGACCTGTTCGTGCCGCCACGTCGCTCGTGCCGGGTCAGTCCGCGCAGTCCGCGCGGACTGCGCGCTGTGCCGCGCGCCATGCTGCCACGAACTGCGTGACGCTCGCGTGGCGGTCGGCAGGATCCGCGCTCGTGGCTCGCGCCAGGACCTGATGCTGAGCCGGCGTGCCGCGGAAGGCGGATTCCTTGTCGCCCTCGTCCAGGAGGATGAGGGCTGCGCGGGCCAGGGTGTAGACCGTCGTGCGCTCGTCGACGGTCGCGCCGGGGGAGCGTTCCTCGGGTGCCAGGTAGCGGGTTGAGCCCGGCACCGGCTGCGTTCCGACGGTGTAGGGGCCGGGCCGGTAGTGGTCGAGGTCGATCAGGCGGATGGTGGCGGTAGGCGGGTCGTAGAGCATGCAGCCGTCGTAGAAGTCGACGGCTACGAAGCCCGTGGCCGCGACGGCCACGTGCGCATCGAAGATCTCGTCGATGACCCGCGCGACGGTGGGCACCGGCTGTGCCCGGAAGGCGTGGATGGGGCTGGACGGGTCGCTGCGGTCCGGCCGGTGTGAGTTGGTCGGATGGTAGAGCACCGAGCCGGCGGCCCACGGATAGACGATCCCGGCGCGCTCGCCCAGGTCGGTGAAGGCGACCGGAGCCAAGATCACCGGGTGCGCGACCGCGGTGTGCAGTCGCCAGGCGGAGCGCAGCGTCGCGGCGGTCGCGGCGTCGGGCGCAAGCTTGACGAACCAGCGCTTCTCACGGTCTGCGATCCCGTAGGAGCGGCATCCGGAGTCCTGGTCTTCGAAGGCTGCGAACACCTGCCCGAGCGAATCGAGCATGCCTCGGGGATCGCGACTGCCGGCGATCTCGGCCAGTGATGTCGTCAACGTCGGCATGCGGGACCCTCCCGATGTTTGTGCGGTCGCATGACTGGGGCTCAGGGCGTGGTGGTCAGTGCGGTCAGCATTGGGTTCAGCCGCGCGGCGAGAAGCGGGTCCGTACAGTCGAGCTCTGCTGACATCGAGAGCACGGCGGCGTTGAGCGCGCGCCGTAGTTCAGCTTCGCCCAGCGACCGCACGAGTGTCGCTTCCAGCGGCTTCGTTAGCTCCAGCGGGAGCAGATGGGCGCCTTTCGCGTAGGCCGTGGGATGGCCGAGGCGCAGGCAGGCCAGTGCGATGATCTGGTCGCGCAGTGCGCTGATCCAGTACTCGGCCTGCCACCACCGCTGCCGTTCGATGCGCGTGCGGGCGTGCAATGCGTGGTGCCAGGCAAGGCCGGCCAGGTGCTCACGATCGGGCGGGTGGCTGTAAGCGGGCTGCTCGGCGTGGCCGAAGACAGTGCGCCATGCCGGACCGCGCGGACCGAACTCGGCCTCGGGAGCGAAAGCGAGATCGACTTCAAGCCAGCCAGGAAGGAGGAACACTCGGTAGATTGTCGAGCCTGAGGGCAGGTCCCAGTGGTGCACTGCGGCGAAGTCCTGGTAGAGCCGCGTGGTCCAGCGCTGCAGAGCGTCGTCCAGCTGACTGCGAACCGAGAACGCGAGATCGATGTCGGACCAGCGATCGGCGGCGTCGAGCGCCTCGGAGCCGGTGATCGCGGCCGCCGAGATGCTCGGGTCTTCCTTCGCGGCCCTCAGTAGCCGCTCTCGGACACGCTGGCGCTCCTGGACATCGAACACCGCGCAACCTTAGCCGTCGTCGGTGCGCTGCGGGCCGAGGCAGCATCCCCGTGCATGAGCGTCTCGCCACGATCACGAGCCGATGGTAGTTGCCTAGCCGGGCATGGATGGCCACCGGACGGTCAGCACTTGGTTATGCTGATGCTAGATAACAGGCCCAACTAGCTCTCTTCAAACCAAATGTCCCGTCAGACTCCACGGCTTAAAAACCAAGCGGCCAGGGACTCAACTCCAAAGCGCGCACAGCGGTCACAGTGCCCGGACGTCGTCAGAATTCGTCTGACAACCCACGTGGGGGAGAAGGCGAGCGGCAATAGCACGTGTGGGTCAGCGCGGCGGTCCGAGGCGTAGCGTCAGCGGCTCTGCAGTATGCTCAGCGGTTGCTGTCGCTTCGAGGGGATGTGGGCGATGTCGCGGGTGGCGCGGCGGTGGTGGTCGTTGGCTGCGGGGGTGCTCGTCGCGGCGTTGGCTGGCGGCATCGCCTGGTTGGTGTGGCCGGCGGGCAAGCCGGTCTATGATCCGCCGGCGCATACTCGGCAGTACATCGCGTTCACCGCGTGCCTGTTGACCGGGCCAGCGGGCCTGGCTGATCCGCAGGCGCGGGCGGTGTGGTCGGGTATGCAGGGCGCTTCCTCGGCGACGAATGCGCAGGTCAACTACTTGTCCGTGCCTACGGGTGAGGCGGACACGGTCGGTGTGGCCACGCCTTTGGCCAACAGCCTCGTCGAACAGCGCTGCGACGTGATCCTGGCGGTGGGCGCGACCGAGGTGGCGACTGTTCAGGCCGTTGCCGCGCAGCATGCGGCGAAGCGGTTCGTGCTGGTCGGGGGCGGTAGCCCGGCGGCGAACATCGCAGTGCTGCCTCAGGCTGGTGTGTCGAGCGTCGCGTCGCGGGTGCAGAGCGTGCTGCAGGAAGCGGTCGCGGGCGATTTTCGCTCAGGCGTCGTCTCCTAGGCACCGCGCGGCCACGACAGGTGCGGCCGCCTCTGTGCGTTGTGGCAGGCTGATGCCACGTCAGCTTTTCAGGGCTTTTCAATGCTCGGCGGCTCCTTCTAGACTCAACCTCCTGCTGTGACAGGTGTGGGGTTGAAGGGGCGGGCGGGGTTCATGGGTTTCTCGCGCTCTCGTCGGCGTGCGCTGTTTTCGCGGCGTGCGGTCCGGCTCGTGGCGATCGCGGTGTTCTTCACGCTCAGCGGCGTGACGGCGATGGGGTCCGCGGACGCGGCCGCTCTGCCGCAGGCGACGGTGCGGTTCTCCGGCGTGGCGGCGTTTGTGAAGTCGCTGTTCGCCGACGCGGTGGGGATGCCGCGGCAGGCTTCGGGCAGCGCTGCGGGCGAGGGTGGCGAGGTTTCGGCGGCGGCGACCCGGTCAGGCGGCCGGCGTCGCTGACGGAGCCCGACGCGGGCGCCTCCGACCCGGCCCCCGGCGACCCCGCCGAGCCCGGCTGCCCGGCGCCGCACAGCTTCACCGGCGACACCCCGGTCCTGATGGCCGACGGCACGGCCAAGCCGATCGACCAGGTCAAGGCCGGCGACAAGATCACCAACGCGGCGCCCGACGGCACGAGCGAAACCCACACCGTCGACAAGGTCATCGTCACCACCACCGACCACGACTTCGCCGCCCTCACCCTCACCCCGCTGCGAACCACAGCCTCAGTAGGCGCGGGCACGAACGCGGACGCGGAGGCCTCAGCGGCGAACGCGCCGGGCGCCCAGGCCGCAAACGGCCTCAGCGCCCCCGCCCGCACCAAGATCGCAGGCGCCGCGCTCGCCGCGGCACTGCTGCTCGCACCCGCCGCCGGCGCAGCCGCGCAGCACCACCCCGCCGGTCCGCACAGCGAAGCGGCCCCCACCGCCAGCCTGACCACGACCTACCACCACGCGTTCTACGACGCGACCACCAACCAGTGGACCCAAGCGCAGAACCTGCGCCCGGGCGATCTGCTGCAGACCCCCACCGGCTACGCGCTGCTCGACGCCGTCCACCTCTACCACGCCGACACCACCACCTACGACCTGACCATCGACGGCCTGCACACCTACTACGTCGTCGCCGGAAACACCGCGGTCCTCGTCCACAACTGCGACACCGTTGACGGCGGAAAGTACGGGCAGATACAGCCCGCGGGCCCGGGCAGCGAGATCAACCACATGCCGCAAAACGCTTCCACGCCGATCTCGAAATACAGCGGACCAGCGATCCGGATGGATGCCGCGGACCATCGAATGCTCTATTCGACGGGTTCCAGGACCGAGTCGCGAGCATGGCTTGAGATGCAGCGAGGGCTCGTTCAATCCGGCCGGATCGACGAGGCGATGATGAACGACATCAATGACGTGTTGTCGCGTTTCCCCGGCAAATACAACAACCGAATCGCAGACATGATAGGCTCGCTCGGCGACAATCAGGCATATCAGGATCTGCGGACCGTGCCTGGCAACGTCAGCGTTCAGATGACCCTGTGGTAGCCGGAAGTGGAAACATGAGGCTGGAGCTGAATCCGCCCGTCAGTGCTGGCCCAGTGCAGATCGGCATGCGGCCCGACGACGTGACGCGAGCGCTTCGAGAGATCCCGGGCCACCTCGAGCCGGCACCCGGCGAGGCACGGCAACCAGGATTCGGTCATTACGAGTCCGGAATGTCGATCTCCGCCGGGCCGGGTCGCTCCGGTGTCGTCGAGGCGATCGAGATCTACCGCCCGACCGTCGATGTCCAGGTCGTTTATCGCGACCTCGACGTATTCAACACGCCGGCGCAAGAGGTAATTGAGCGACTGTCGGGAATGACGACTCTCAGCATCGAAGACGAGGGGCTTCTCGTTGTCGCTCCCGAATTGCTCATGTCCCTGTGGCGTCCAGTACTTCCCGAAGATGACGACGACGAGGACGGCCGTTATTTCGATTCCGTCCTCGTTGCCGCGCCGGGCTATTACGGCTGAACTTCGGATGAGGTCTGAGGGTGGATATAGGCTCCCGCAAGAGGTTGCTTGAGCGGGCCGGCCTGTCCGTCATCGACCCGGCGTGGGACGGCGCGCGAATCGCACCCATGGCTGCGTGGAAGCTGGTGATCGGCGGCGACGCGGTGCCGGCCGCAACGGTGCGTTTCGACGATGGCGGCGGGTATCTCTGCGACGTTGAATCCACGTGGAGAGAGCTGTCGGCACAGGCCGGATTGTTCGGCGAGAAGGGCGAGTTTCTCATCGGCGTCGCGGGCGTCGGTGCCGCGACAGCCCCCTGGGCGCTGGTCAAACTCAATCCCCGGTCGGATCTGGCCGGCCAGCTGGCGCCCGTTCACGGGAACCCGGAATTCGTCGCCATGGACGTCGAGAGCCGCACAGTGTGCGGTGTCACGAGCGAGGAATACGAGGTTTGGATCGTGACCGGCTCCTTCGACCAGATCGCGACCGACTGCGTGAGCTGACATTGGTCCCGCCGGGAATGCCGTCCGGAGGGACCACCGTGGTGCCGAGCAGGCTCCGCCGGGTGGTCAGCCGACGTTGCGGGGGCGGAACTGGGCGCTGATGCGCGGGCCGACCGGGCGCGCGGTCTTCGGGATCGCGTGGTCCCAGGTGCGCTGGCAGCTGCCGCCCATCACGAGCAGGTCGCCGTGGCCGACCTCGTACCGCCGGACCGGGCCGCCGCCGCGAGGGCGCAGCGCGAACGTGCGCGGCGCGCCGAGCGAGAGGATCGCGACCATGGTGTCCTGGTGCGCGCCGCGCCCGAACCTGTCGCCGTGCCAGGCGACGCTGTCGCGGCCGTCCCGGTAGAGGCACAGCCCGACGCTGGTGAACGGCTCGCGCAGTTCGGCCGCGTAGTGCGCGCTCAACTGCTCGCGGGCCAGGGCCAGTATCGGGTCGGGCAAGGCTTCGCCCTCGCGGTATCCGCACAGCAGGCGGGGCACGTCGAGGACTCGGTCGTACATGCGCCGCCGCTCCGCCTGCCACGGCAGCCGGTCGACCAGGCGTGCGAACAGGTCGTCCGCGCCGGCGATCCAGTGCGGCCGCACATCCAGCCAGGCGCCCGCGCCCAGCTCGACACGGCGCATCGACGCGTCCAGCGGACCGACGGCGACTTCGTCCGCGACGTCCAGCAACGAGCCCTGCAGCGCTCCTTCCATGTTTTGACAGTAACACCTGATCGAATGAATGTGCTAAGAGTTGCCGGTCGATTCCGGTGGCTCGGGGTGCATAACGGGCGGCGTCTGCGGGGCGTGCGGGACTGCGGGCGGCACACGGCGGACCGCGGCCACAACAGTGGGCGGCGGGCGCGCTGGGGTTCGAGAGGCCGATCGCCGGGGTGTGGGTTCGCGCGGGAGGGGACCGGATCGCGCCGGTGCGCCGGTGCGCCGGTGCGGGGGTTCGAGGGTCTAGGTTCGAGGGTCGAGGGTCGAGTGGAGCCTGCGCGAGGCGCCGATGGCAGCGCGCCGGGGGAGCGGCGTCAAGGCGCAGCATGTAAGGGCTCTGCGGGTCGATCATGGCAGCCTGACGGGGCTTTGCGCAATGTTGGTCATCCGTCCCAGTCAGTTGCCTGCCACGCCCTTCCACGCCCCGTTACCCGGCAGTAACGTGCGCCACGTCACACGTCACGAAGGGAGCCCGCGCATGCCCGTCC
>NZ_DASRGV010000174.1:0-4638 GCF_035650855.1 Actinocrinis sp.
CAGCGTCAGCCGCGTGCCGCCTGCACCGAGCCGGGCGTTCGCCGTGGGCTGATACGGCAGCGCGCGGGCCGGACGGGTGCCAGGGTCCTGCCTCGGCATGCTCTGCGCGCCCGGCACCGGAGGCATCGGAGCCGGCAGGCCCGGCTGTGTCTGGTCGGCTAGCTTACGCAGCATCGAGGTGTCGGGCAGCACCGGAAGCGTCAAGTTTCTGCGACCGAAGTCGAAAGCTCCGGTCAAGTCCGAGCACACCGCGCGCCGCCAGGCCGAGATGTTCGGCTCGCGCACGCCGGTCCAGCACTCCAGGAACCGCAGCACCGAGGTGTGGTCCGCCACCGCCGAGTCCACCCAGCCGCCGCGCGACCACGGCGAGATCAGGGTGAGCGGCACGCGCGGGCCGAGGCCGATCGGCAGCCCGCCGACGAACTCGCCGGGGGTTCCGGCCGGCGCGGCAGCCGGGACCACGTGGTCGAAGAAGCCGTCGTTCTCGTCGTAGGTGATCAGCACGACCGTGTTGCGCCACAGCTTCGGGTCGGACCAGATCGCCTCAAGCAGCGTCTGCGTGTACGCGGCGCCGTCGACCGGGCGCGCCGCCGGGTGCTCGCAGTACCCGTACGGAGCGACGACCCACGAGACGGCCGGGAGCGTGCCCGCCTTGGCGTCCGCGATGAAGTCCGACAGCACGTGCTTGGTGCTCTTGCCCTGACCGGAATCCGGCTGCCAGGCCTCGAAGACGCCGGCGCGCTCGGCGAGCTGCCGGACCTTCGGGTCCGAGGAGGCCAGCGCGTCGTGGTAGGCGTGGAACAGCCACAGCGGGTTGTCGCCGTAGTCGCCGACGAATGGGTGCCCGGACGGGTCGTCGCCGACCTCGTTGTTCGCGTAGACCCGCCACGAGATCCCGGCCGCCTGAAGCCGCTCGGGGTACGTCGTCCAGCTCAGTACCGGTAGATAGTCGTCGGGGTTGTAGATGATCGGGCCGCCGGCGATGCCATCGGGGTCGATCGTGCCGGTCCACAGGTACAGGCGGTTCGGCGTCGTCGGGCCCTGAATCGAGCAGTGGTAGGCGTCGCTGATGGTGAACGCGTCGGCGAGCGCGCGGTGGAACGGGATGTCCGTCTTAGTGAAGTAGCCCATCGTCATCTGCGACTTCGCGGCGATCCACTGGTCGTACCGCCCGCCGTCGTAGGCCGCGTGGGTGCCGCTCCAGCTGTGGTCGAGGTCGCCGAGATCCTGGCCGTCCACCTTCCGCGTGTCCACGTGGAAGGGCAGCAGGTAGCCGCCGTCGGTGCGTGCGGCGGCAGGCTGGTGGAACACGTCGCGACCGGACGGCAGTCGCAGGGCGGCGCGATCGCCGAAGCCGCGCACGCCGCTCATCGTGCCGTAGTAGTGGTCGAAGGAGCGGTTCTCCTGCATCAGGATCACGACGTGCTCGATCTCGTCGAGCGAACCGCGCCCGGCCGGCTCGGCGAGCGCTTCGGCCATCGCGGGGGCGAGCAGCGGCAGCGCCCCGGCCGCGGCGGTCCCGGCGGCGGTGCCGAGGAAGCGGCGCCGGGACAGTGGGGATACGGGCTGGGGGGAGTCGGTCGCGGGGCGGCGTGAATCGGGCATGAGTGGGCTCCTGTGACCAGTGGTGCGGATATCCACCGCACACCAAATCGACGGTCCGTGGCCTACAGGTGTCGCCGCCGGTAATGCCCGGCGAAGAGCGGCTGACGGTACCTGCAGTGCGCTGCAAATCGTTGACAACCGCAACGGAACACTTGCAGCTACTTGCAATGCGGTGCGCTATTCTTGCGGCATGTCGCGAAGGCTTGCGGAAGTGGCGAAGAAGGCCGGGGTCAGCGAGGCCACGGTCAGCCGGGTCTTGAACGGCAAGCCCGGGGTGGCCGAGGGGACCCGCGCCGCCATCCTGACGGCGCTGGACGTGCTCGGCTATGAGCGGCCGACGCAGCTGCGCGGCGAGCGGGCGCGGCTGATCGGGCTGGTGCTGCCGGAGCTGCAGAACCCGATCTTCCCGGCGCTGGCCGAGGTGGTCGGCGGGGCACTGGCGCAGCGCGGCTTCACGCCGGTGCTGTGCACGCGCACCGCCGGCGGGCTGTCCGAGGCGGACTACGTCGAGATGCTGCTGGAGCAGCAGGTGTCAGGCGTCGTATTCGCCGGAGGCCACTACGCGGAGGCGGACGCGCCGCACCAGCACTACCTCAAGCTGCTGGAGCTGCGGCTGCCCGTGGTCCTCGTGAACGCGGCGGCCGAGCACCTCGACTTCCCGCGGGTCTCCACGGACGACGCGGTCGCCGTCGAGCAGGCGTTCGGCCACCTCGCGGCGCTCGGCCACGAGCGCATCGGCCTGATCCTCGGCCCGGCCGACCACATGCCCTCGCGCCGCAAGCAGGCGGCGTTCGAGACGGCGGCGGCGAAGAGCGGCCTGGCGTTCGAAGCCGACTGGATCGAGCGCGCCATGTTCTCCCTGGAAGGCGGTCAGGCGGCGGCGTCGCGGCTGATCGCCCGCGGCATCACCGGCATCGTCTGCGGCAGCGACCTGATCGCCCTCGGCGCGGTCCGCGCGGCGCGGCGGGCAGGACTGCGCGTCCCCGACCAGATCTCGGTGGTCGGCTACGACGACTCGTCGCTGATGAGCTGCACCGACCCGCCCCTGAGCACCGTGCGCCAGCCGATCGAGGCGATGGGCCGCGCCGCCGTCGCGATGCTCGTCGGCCAGATCGAGGGCGCGACCGTCACCGCGGACGAGCTGCTGTTCGAACCCGAACTCGTCGTGCGCGGATCCACCGGCCCGGCCCCGGTGCAGGCTGCGGCGGCCGGCTCGTCATCGGCGGCGGCCCGCGGCTGACGGCGGTGCGTGCCTGGTCAGCTCGAGCCGTCTTGGGCTGAGTTCTGGCTGAGCAGCTCCGTGCCGTGCTCTTGGAAGAGCTCCCGCATCGCCTGAGGGCTACGGGGTTCGTCATCGTCCTGTGATCGCCGAGCAGACCCGGTCCGAACGGCGCTCGGCTGATCCGGCGGACGATCGCTGCCGGCCCGTGGGTTGCCCGGGCGCCGCCGGGCCGCGAAGGGACCGACGGCGCGCGCACACTGCTCCGCCTTGCGATGTACGCGCGCCGCCAGACTTACTTCGCGGAGTGATTTAACTCGTGGGCAGCTTTCGCGTCAAGAGCGTCGCGCGAATGTAACCGGTTCCGTAACCGGTTGCGCGAAGCGCTGGGGCGGTGCCCTCGCTTTCGCAGCAGCTCAGCTGCGTAAGCGGCCCGCAGCATTCATTCACTGATCGTCTCGAGTCGTCCCGGCCCGCGAGAGATCGAGCGCGAACGTTGACAGAACCGGTCCGCGGCGGAAACATTTGCTGGCGGAGAGCGCTCTCCAATGTGACGCGACGGCAGGTCCGTCCGCCGCCGTGCGCTTTCCGAGCCCGTCCGGCTGGAGGCTCCGATGAGAGACGGCAAGGCACTCGCACCACCGCCCGGCCGCGCGCCTCGGCCGTTTCCGTTCCCGCTAGGCGGACTCGCGCACGACCAGCGTCGGCTCGAAGATCACCGAGGTCGGCTTGCTCTCCGGGTCGTCGATGCGGGCCAAAAGCAGCCGCGCCATCTGCGCCGCCATGTCCTCCAGCGGCTGGCGGATCGTGGTGAGCGGCGGGCGGCTCATCTGCGCGGCGTTGCTGTCGTCGAACCCGACGACCGCCACGTCCTCGGGCACCCTTCGCCCCGCGTCGTGCAAGGCCAGGACGGCGCCCAGCGCCATCAGGTCGTTGGCGACGAAGACGCCGTCGATGTCAGGGTGCTCCTCCAGCAGTTGGAGCATCGCCCGCTCGCCGGTCTCCTGGGTGAAGTTGCCCTCGACCGACGGGACGTACGCGTGGCCGTGCCGGGCCATCGTGTCCCGGAAGCCGGCGAGACGGTCCTGGCTGGCCGGCATGTCCAGCGGCCCGGAAATGGTCGCGACCCGCCGGCACCCGCGCTCGATCAGGCGCTCCGCGGCCAGCTTCGCCCCCGCGCTCTGCGCCGCGTCGACATAGCTGATCGGCAGCGGCTTGACCGGGCGCTGGGAGAGCACCGCCGGCAGCCCGGCGTCCGTGAGCAGGCCCGGCAGCGGGTCGTCCACGTTCGAGGAGATCAGGATGACGCCGTCCACGTGCCCCTGCTTGAGGTAGCCGATCAGCTGCGTGCGCGCGGCGTCGTTCTCCGCCAGCATCAGCACCATCGTGACCCCGCGCGGCCGTAGCACGCCCATGATTCCGCTGACAAGACGCCCGAAGAAGGGGTCGGTGAAGATGCGGCCGAGGAACGGGTCGTCGAAGGTGCGGTGCTCGGCCTCGGAGACCACCAGCGCCACCGAGTTCGTCCGCCGCGTCACCAGCGACCTGGCCGCCTGGTTCGGCACGTAGCCCGTCTGCTCCACCGCCGCGCGGACGATCTCCTGGAGCTGGGGATCGACGTTGCGGATGCCGTTGATCACCCGGGACACCGTCGCCCGGGAGACCCCGGCGACCTTCGCGACATGCTCCAGCGTGGGCGTGGCGCCGGGAGCGTGGCGGTCTTTGCTCATGCGGATATTTTTGCACACCGAACCGGAGAGCGCTCTCCAGTTTGGGCTTGTCACACAGCCTCCACCACCCACCTTTGTCAGGAG
>NZ_DASRGV010000175.1:0-8659 GCF_035650855.1 Actinocrinis sp.
TAGGGGTGGCTGGAGTCGTAGTTCGCGGGCAGGCGCAGGATGTAGCTGCGGCTCTGCCCGCTGCTTTGGATCGTGTGCGTCCCGCTGGCCAGCGTCGCAGCCCTACCGCAACCGGCGCTCGACGCCATCGGCGCGCCCAACGCAGCGGAAGCGCGCAGACCGCCGCTCAGCACCAGAGCCCCCACCGCCGCGATCACAAGCATTGCGAGCGCGATGGGCCCGAATGTGGCTCTACGTTTCGACATGCACGGCTCCTCTGCCGTCGGACCTGAATCCGTTGACCCGGCGCGCGGCGCTGGCAGTCCGGCATGCTCTGATAAGTACGATACAGGGGCCTGTTTTGCCTCGCTGTGCGCCTTTGAGTCGGTCACATCGATAGCAACTCATCCCATGTTCCGCAACGAATAGCCGGTCAACCAGCGCTTAGCCTCGGGAGCGGCATCAATATCGCGGAAAGTTTCATCCCATGTCTCAGACTCTCAACAGCGCGGGTCGGACACGGCGACGAGACCGCGTCCGACCCGCTTCAGGCTGCTGCGATGGTCAGCCGACGCCGATGGCGAACACGTGCATCGCCGTCTGGTTGATCAGCGCCGCGCCGATGTCCGGAAGAGTCAGATACTTGATCGTCTTGCCGGGGATCAGCGGGACCGTTTCCGCGTAGAGGCTGACCTGGTTGTGCAGCGCTCCGCTCGCGTTGTTGAGGTAGGGCAGGGTGACGAGCATGTCGCCTCCGCTGGCCGGGGCGTTGGTCCACCAGTCGTTGAAGGCGAGGCTGAACGGCTGGGTGGTCCCGTCGCTGTAGGTGATCACCGCGGTGCCGGAGGCGGCGCCGTAGTCGGCCGTGCCGATGATGCCCAGGGTCGATCCGGTGCCGGAGACAGGAACGGTCTGGCCCTCGGCGACGATGTTGTTCGGCGTGCCTGATGCGGCGTCAGGCCAGGTGAAGCTGATTCCGTCGTGCGTGAACGTCGCTCCGGGGGTGAGGCTCGGCGTGGCGGCCGCGAGCGTCTGGGCGGAGTAGCTGGCGCCGCCGCCGTCGAGGTTGCCGGGGGTGGTGTTCGAGTCGTCGCTGACACCGGGGTTGGTGTAAGCGGCGGTGATCGACGGATAGGGGATCGAGACCGTCGCGCCGGTGTTCTCGCTGTGCGTGCCGGTGCCGTCGGTGAAGGTGAATTGGGCGGTCAGGGCGGGAGCGCTCTGCGTCGGCGTGGCGTCCGCGGGGACGTTCACCGTCCAGGTGGTCGTGATGGTCTGCCCGGGCGCGACGCTGCCGAACGTGGCGGGCGTGCTGGCGGTGGCCGTCCAGCCGGCGGGTGCGGTGAGGCTGAAGGACACGTTACGCAGCGCCTCCCCGCCGCTCGGGTTCGTGGTCGTGGTGGTGACCGTGAAGCTGCCGCCGGGCACGGCAACGGCCGGCGCGGTCATGCTGAACGGTTCGTGCACGACGACCGGAGTCGATCCCGTCACGCCGTCGACGGTCACGCGGATCGTCGCGGCGCCGGTGGCGTGCGTGGTGACGACGCCCTTGCGGCTGACCGTAGCCACGGCCGGGTTGCTGCTGCTGTAGCTGACGTGCCTGGTGGCGAGGTTGACGAAGGACTCGTCGTTGTTCACGGCCTCGACGATGTTGTCAGCGCTCTGGTGCTGCGCGGCCTGCGCGGTGTCATCGGCGATCCACGGGTTCTTCCCGGTCAGGTCGAGCTTGTCGCCGGGCAGGAAGACCACCTGGTCCGGCTGCACCGTCACGTACTTGATCCGCGGGGCGATCGCCCCGGTGATCCGCAGCGAGGTGGACGCGACCGCGTTCGCGGCGTCGGTGGCGAGCTGCAGGCCGTAGGTGCCGTCCGGCACGATGTTCTTGTGCTGCTGCTCGTTCCAGACGGCCAGGTCGGGGACGTTCACGGTGATGGAAAGGTGCTGAGTCTGGCCGGGCTTGAGCACCGCGGTCTTCGCGAAGCCCTCGAGCCGCTTGGCGGGCAGCTGCACTCCAGCCGCGGCAGGAGAGGTGACGTAGAGCTCTGCGACAGTGGCGCCTGCGACGGTACCGGTGTTGGTCACGTCGAACCGCACGGTCGCCTTGCCGTTGGCGTTAGCGGCCCGCGTGGCGTGGACCTTCGAGTAGGCGAACTTGGTGTAGCTCAGGCCGTAGCCGAACGGATAGGTCGGCGTTCCGGTGAAGTACTGGTAGGTGCGGCCCAGGCCTCCGGTGTCCGCGGGGGTCAAGCCGTAGTTCTTGATCGGCGGCAGCTGCGAGTCGTCCTTGTACCAGGTGAAGTCCAGGTGCCCGCTCGGGTCCTGCTTGCCGAACAGCACGTCGGCCAGCGCGGCGCCCTGGCTCTCGCCGTTGTAGGCGCTGTACACGATCGCGGGGAAGTCGCCCTTGACGTTCTCGATGTCGATCGGGCCGTCGGTCTGCATCGAGAGCACCGTGCGCGGGTTGCCCAGCGCGGTGACCTGGCTGATGAGTGAGTCGTAGTTGCCGGGCATGGCCAGGCTGGCGCGGTCGCTGCCTTCGCCCGCGGTGCTCGCGTCGGTGCCCACGAACACCACGACCAGATCCGCGGTCTTGATCGCGGCCTGGGTCTGCGCGGAGCAGGCCGCCGGGGTGGTGGCGGTGGTGGAGGTTCCGCAGGCGTCGAAGGTGACGGTGGCGTTCGGGTTGGCGGCCTTGACCGCGGCGGTGATCCCTTGCACCGCGTTGACCTGGAGCGTCGGGTCGCCGGAGTAGCCGCCGAGGGTGACGGTGTCGGCGAGGTTGCCGACGATCACGACGTTGTTCAGCGCGGCGGGGTTGGCCGGCAGCAGGGTGGTGGAGGTGCCGGGCAGCGCGTCGTTCTTGAGCAGCACCAGGGAGTTCGCGGCCACCTTCTCGGCCAGCGCCTGGTGCGCCGGGCTCTGGATCTGCGCCTTGGTGATCCGCGTGTAAGAGACCTTGCTCGGCGGGTCGAACTCGCCGGTCTCCATGCGCACGGTGAACAGCTGCACGAGCGCGTGGTCGATCACGCCCTCGCTGAGGATTCCGGCCTTGATCGCCGCCTCGACGTTGCCGATGGTGGCGTCGCCGCCGGTGCAGTTCGCGTCAGTCCCGGCCCGCAGCGCGTAGGCCTGCCCGCCCGCGTCGGCCGGCACCTGCGCACCGGTCGCAGTGTTCGTCCATACCTGGGCGCCGTTGACGACCGAGGTCGTCCAGCCCGGCGGGGCCCAGTTGTGGCTGGACTGCGCGCTCACGTCGCCGACCGCGCCGCAGTCCGAGGTGATGTAGCCGCCGAAGCCCCAGGTGCGCTGGGCCAGCGCGTCGGTGGTGTAGGTGTCGGCGGGGGAGGGCGTGCCGTTGATGGCGTTGTACGAGGTCATCAGGCCGGCCACATGCGAGTCCTGCACCAGGCTGCGGAACTGCGCGGTGTAGTAGTCGCGGATGTCGGTGTCGCTGGCGTCGGAGGAGTCGGCGTGCCGGTTGTTCTCGTTGTTGTTGAGCGCGAAGTGCTTGGCGGTCGCCGCCACCTTCAGGTACCGGCTGGTCGGCGCGCCGGTCAGGGTCTCGCCCTGGTAGCCATCGACGAACGCGCCGGCCATCTGGCCGACCAGGTAGGGATCCTCGCCGAAGGCCTCGTCGGTGCGGCCCCAGCGCGGGTCGCGGTCGAGGTTGACGGTCGGCGCCCAGAAGGTCAGGGAGCCGTAGTCGTCGGCGGACGGCCCGATGTTGTTCTGGCCCACGCCCCACAGCGACTTGTCCAGCTCGCCGCGGATCTCGTCGGAGATGGCCGTGGTCTCCTGGTAGACCAGGGCCGGATCCCAGGACATCGTCGAGGCCAGATTCGTCGGGAAGCTCGTGGCGTGCGGGCCGCCGCTGACGCCGCCGTTGTTCGAGTCCGCGCCCAGCAGGTTGATGCCGTGCTGGCCCTCGCTCCAATACGTGTACTGCTGCACACCCAGGCGCGGGATCGCCGGGGCGCTGTTGGTGTGCAGCTGCGCCACCTTCTCAGGGAGCGTCATCCGCGAGACCAGGTCGGCCGCGCGCTCGGAGAAGGAGTAATGGGTGTCGAGGTAGATCGGTACCGCACCGCTCTTGGCCGCGGCAGGCGACGCGGTGCCCGCGGCCGTGAGCGTGCTGGCCAGTAGGGCGGCGGCGCAGAGTGCCGCCGCCTTCCGCGGCCGCCGCCAAGGTCTTGTTAGCGCTAACATGCGATCCTCCAAGTAGCCCGCGCTCGGGATTGCGAGATCTCCGACGTCGAAGGGTGGGGTGTCACAGGGCGCCGAGAAAGGAGTGTCGTCGCCTGCGAAAAGGGTGTCAAGGCTTGCGTTTGGCGAATGTTGCGGAGATATCCGGGACACGGTGAGCCGCAGGACTAACCGCCCTGACATACCACTATCCTCATGAGCTGCTGCTTCACCTGGAGTAGCCAGAGCGCCCTGCCGAGATTCGCAGACTTCTCAGTCGCACGAGTTCGCAATGTTTCATCGCGCTATCGGAACGTTTACTGGAACTCGCTTGCACGCATCGCTACGGTTTCGTACTATCCGAAATCGTGAAGTACGAAACCGTGCCGTCCGCGCCCTCGGCCTTGCTGGCTCTGCAGCGAGCCACCCACGCCACCCTGCAGCTGATCGCCGCCGAACTCGTCGACCTCGACCTGACCGCCTCCGAGATCAACGCCCTGGCCAACCTCGCCGACGGCGCCGGCCGCACCGTCTCCCAGCTCGGCGCTGCCGCCGGAGTCAAGCCCACCACGCTCACCAGCGTGCTCGACCGGCTCGAACGCCGGGGCCACATCACCCGCACCACCCGAGTCGGCGACCGCCGGTCCGTCCTGATCGAGCTGACCGGTCCCGGGCGCGAGGCCGCCGCCGTCATCGTGCGCACCCTCGCCGACATCGAGCACCGCGCCCTCGGCGGCCTGCCCGCCGAAGCAGTCGCCGGATTCCGCAGCGTCCTCAACGCACTGACCGAGGAAGGCTCATGACATGTACGAGCACACGGATACGCACCATGGCTCAACCGAACCGCCATCGCTGTTTTCCCAGCTGATGGCCGAGGTGATGGCCACTGCCGACCGATTCGCGCACCGCCAGCACGTCCACCTGACCTGGCTCGCCGTGCGCCGCTACGGCACCGTCACGGCGATAGGCGTAGTCAGCGACGGCATACAGCGCGTGGCCCGGTACGCGGGCGCGCCCCAGAAGTACAACGCCACCGTCAGCCGCGCCTGGGTCGAACTCGTGGGCCACCACGCCGACCACTGCGACGCCGCCGATTTTGACACCTTCGCCGACCAGAACCCCGTGCTGCTCGACAAGAAGCTGCTCACGCGCTTCTACCGGCCCTCGACGCTGGCGAGCGCCGAAGCCAGGACCGGTTGGGTCGCCCCCGACCTGGCACCCTTCCCCTGGAACTGCGCCACTGCCTAGCAGCGCCGACATGGAATGCAACGAGGCCTGCGTGACGACGTGGCAGGGCCGTGACTAAGCCGCGATGCCCTGCTCTCGGCTCGCCGAGGACAGGTGTCGATAGACGCCTGGCGTCGTGCCCACGTGGTCGCGGAAGCGGCGACGCAGATTGACCGCCGAAGAGAGGCCGACGCGCGCGGCGATCGCGTCGACGGGCAGCCGCGTCTCCTCCAGCAAGGTGCGCGCCGCGGTGAGTCGACGTGAGAGCAGCCACGCGCCCGGGCTGGTGCCGAGCTGATCGGCGAAGCGGCGGGCCAGGGTGCGCGGTGAAACACCGAGCTGCGCGGCCATTTCAGCGACCGATAACGCTGTGCCGAGGCGTTCGTCTGCCCATGCGAGCAGGCCGGCGAGCTCGTGCGCGGGCGCGGTGGAGGGTGGATGCGGCGTCACATGCGCCGAAGGCGGCGCGTGCCCTGCCTGACCGCCCTCCTGGCGCGGAGGCAACACCATGTGCTTGGCCAGCAAGTCGGCGTGGGCGGCTCCGTGATCCTTGCGGACCAGATGCAAGAACAGGTCGATGCCTGCGCCCGCACCGGCGCTGGTGGCGACGTCGCCGTGATCCACGAACGGCGCGTGCTGCTCCACGCGCACCTGCGGGAACTGCCGCCGCAGTTGTTCGACGCGCGCCGGGTGCGCGGTAGCCGAGCGCCCGTCGAGCAGCCCGGTTTGTGCGAGTGCGAACACACCGGAGCAGACCGTGACCAGGCGCGCCCCATGCGCGTGGGCACGACGGAGCGCTCCACGCAGGCGGTCGGACAGGGGCGCCTCTACCGGCAGCCAGCCCGGGACGATCACGGTTTGCGCGCGTTCGAGCGCGCAGAGACCTTGCGACACGGAGATCGCATATCCCGCGGTGGTCGCAATCTCGCCGGGCGTCTCGGTGCACACCTCGAACGCGTAGTGCTGAGGTAGTCCGGCCCGCTGCGTTCCGAAGACCTCGACGGCGCAACCCAGCTCGAATGTCGACTGCACCGGTCGCACGAGAGCCACTACGCGATGCATGGCAAGAAAGTACCCCATGGTGTCGGTGCAGGCTCTTTCTCGCTGCCGCCTACGCCGGGCACCGTTGAGGCATGCACCCCGAGATCCTCGCCCAGGAGGGCTACAGCTCCGTTCACGTTGACGATTGCCCAGTCCGAGAGGTATTCCCGGGCATCCGCCTGCGTCTGCTGTGGAAAGCGCAATCCGGCGCGCAGGCGGCTGTGCTGGAGATGGATGCGGGTACCTCGTGGCCGCGTCGCGATATCCACGCGCCGGGCCCGGAGGAGGTCTACGTGCTCACCGGTACATTCCACGACGGCGCCCGCGACTACCCGGCTGGCACGTTCCTGCACGCGCCGGCCGGCTCATGGCACGTACCGGCGACCGCCGGCGGCTGCACGCTCTTCCTCTTCTACCCGGAAGGCTGACCGTCGCCGACGGGCCACTGCCGCCGATCGCGCACGATGAATCAGGCCACGAGCAGGCGCAGGCCTAGCTCCGCCGCCTCAAGCGCGACGAGGTCTCGGTTGCGCTCGGCCCATCGGCCCGAGGAGAGGTCATCGCGCAGCTCGTCCACCGCTCGCTGCTCGGCCTCAGGCCCGACTCGGGTCCACACCGACATCGCGCGGCGCACGTGCTCGTCGAGGTACGCCTCGGGCCGGCGCCAGTAGGCCTCGAAGAAGCCGTCGGCGCAGTCCCAGGGCACGAGCACCGGCTCCGCGCGGGCCCCGATCGCGCCGGCCAGCTCGGCCAGTGAGGGCCAGCCGACGAAGTACTCGGCGAATTCCGGCAGGTAGTCGCGGATGAGCCAGAACCGCTCGCGCCAGGCGACGCCGCCGGCGTCGTACGTGAACACCACCACGCGCCGGGCCACGCGCCGCATCTCGCGCAGGCCCGCGATCGGATCCGACCAGTGGTGGACGGTGCTGAACGCCATCGCGGCGTCAAAGGAATGATCTTCGAACGGAAGATTCTCCGCGGTGGCGGCCACGCACGGCGCCGCGCCCGCCGGACGCAGTGCCCGCATGACCGCCGACGGTTCGACGGCTGTGACGTCGCGGTCGGGTGGCTCGTACGAACCGGTGCCGGCCCCGACGTTCAGCACGGTGCGCGCGTCCCCGAGCGCCTCCCAGATCCGCGCGGCGATCCGCGGCTCCGTGCGCCGCGTCGCCGGGTAGGCGGACCCGATGGTGTCGTACAACTGCGCGCCGAACACCTTCAACTGCTCCTCCGGCGTGGTCCTTATCCCCATCGCCCGTGCCTCCAGTTCCCTGTCGATGGCCGTCACCATGGCGGCAGCGTGGTCGCGCTGCTCCAGCAGCAGGCCGCGCAGTCGGCGCAGATGCGTGACCGCGTCGGTCGCCGGGTCGTCGACCAGGTCCGCGATCTCACGCAAGCCGAAGCCCAGCCGGCGGTAGGTGAGCACGCCCCGAAGCCGCTCCACGTCGCCAGCCGAGTAGGCCCGGTATCCGGCCGTGGTCCGCGCGGACGGCTGCACGAGGCCGATCTCGTCGTAGTGATGCAGCGTGCGGACGGTCACACCGGTCAGTTCCGCCACACGTCCTACGGTCAGGTGCTCCTCCACGCCACCGACTATGCGGCATCACGTCACGTGAGGGTCAACAGGGCGCGTAGGCGATCGGCCGCGCTACCGCACGCGGCAAACAAACCCGTGGCGACCTCGGCGGTCATCCCACGACAATGATCGACGTGCCGGAGATCGAGGTCGTCGTCGCCCACAAGGAGCGCGCGACCCTGCGCGTCGGCGAGGTGTTCCTGAAGATCGACGCTGATCAATCGCGCCTCGACGTCGAGGTCGAGGCGATGGCTTTGGCGCCGGTCCCGACCCCGCGGGTGCTGTGGCGCAAGCCTCCTGTCCTCGCGCTCGCAGCCGTCCCCGGAACGGCTCTCGGCCGCCTCGGCGAGCCGTCACCGGCGTCGTCGGCGGCGTGGGCCGCGGCGGGTGCCGTCGTGCGGATGCTGCATGAAGCGCCGCTGCCGCCATGGCCCGGCACGACACTCGACGAGTCCGCATCGCGCCTCGAGGAGGAATGCGAGCGGCTCGTCGCGGACGGCGTGCTTCCAGCTGACCTGGTCACGCGCAACCGGCAGATCGCCGAGGCGGTGTTCCGGCCGTGGAAACCGGTTTTCACCCACGGCGACCTGCAGCTCACCCACGTGTTCGTCGACGGTGACGAGATCACCGGCGTGATCGACTGGTCCGAGGCGG
>NZ_DASRGV010000176.1:0-34335 GCF_035650855.1 Actinocrinis sp.
ATCCACCACGTCGCGTACGTAGAGAACTTGTAGCCACGGGCATAGTCGAACTTCTCGACTGCGCGGATCAGGCCTAGGTTGCCTTCCTGTACCAGGTCCAGGATGGACATGCCGCGGCCGATGTACCGCTTCGCGATGGACACGACCAAGCGCAGGTTGGCCTCGATCAGCTTCCGCTTCGCCGCCTGGCCGTGCAGGACCAGGACGTGCAGGTCCCGGCGGTCCTCGGGGCGCAGGTCGAAGCAGTGCAGCAGCTTCTCGTCCGCGAACAGGCCGGCCTCGACGGCCCGGGCCAGCTCGACCTCCTCGACCGCCGTCAGCAGCGGGATGCGGCCGATCTCGCGCAGGTACTGGCGGAACAGGTCACCCGCGGGGCCGGCGGAGTCCGCCCAGGCGGCCACGTGGGCGTCGGCGGCCTCCTGCTCCTGCGCGGTCGGCTCCTCCTCGGCCTCGGTCTCGGCCAGCTCCTCGGGATCGGGCTCCCGGATCTCGCGGGCGCGAGCGCCGTCGGGCGCGGCGAGGGCGGCGTCCGGGGAGTCGGGGTCGGCCTCGGCGGCCACGTCGGAATCCTGGCCGGAGCCTGAGCCGGGACCGGAATCGATGACGGCGGGTTCCACCGTGTCGGTCGCGGCGTCCCGGTTGACCGGCAGCGGCATCACCCGGGCCAGCGGCAGCTCCTGGGTGTCGGCCAGCGCGCTTTCCGGCGGCGCGGTCTCGACTACCTCTGCGGTTGCTTCGCGTGGCTGAGCGACCACGGACAGGAACCGCTCGCCGCGCTGCTGCGCGGCCTGCTGCTGGGTCCCGCCCGGTGTGGGTCCGACGATGACACGTGCGAGGGCGCCGTCCATACGAACTCCGTCCACTTCACCGGCCAGCGCGCCGGGCCGCCGGAGACTTCTTCGTCCCCACACGGTGCCCGAGCTCCCGGTCGCTGGCGTCTTGTGCACCGCGCCCCGCCGGATCGGCGGCGCGGTCGGTTCCACACGGTGTGGATTCCACGACTCCTCCCCTACCCCGGCGCGCACCGTTTCGCGCCTCCCGACGGGCAAGAACTTCGGCGAATCCATGGATTTGGCGGGGATACGCCAGGTATCGGCACGGTGACGGAAAGATGTCGAGCCGTGGCGCGGGCTGGCGCGCGAAATCACGGCCTCGACGGCCGGTGGATCAAGCCTCGATGGAGGAGAAAAGCTTGGCGCGGAAGATGTTCAGCTCGTTGAGCTCCACCGACAGCTTCAGGTATTCCTCGGCCTGCGCGGCCGGATCGAGCCGCTGGAGGCGGGAGAGCGTGGCGGCGCGGCGCTGCTCTACGGCGTCGATCCAGATGCGCGTGATCAGTTCGGTGGCGTAGCGGGCGTCGACGGATTGGCCGCCCTTGGCGTTCTCCCGCAGCATCAGCGGTTCGACGGCGAGCCGGTTGATCAGAGTTCGTACCGCATCGTCGGACGCTGCGGCGATCACGTTGCTTAGCCACTGCATCGGATCCAGTGCCGCAGACGCGCCTCCCGCCGCGACTATGGCCGCGTGCACGGCGGCGTAGGCGGGCGAGGTGAACTCCTCCGGGCCGAGGCCGTCGAACGCGCCGCCGGCAAGCTTCGGGTACTGCAATGCGAGCTTGAGGGCTTCACGCTGGCGACGTGAGGCCGGGTCGGTCGGTGCGAGGAAAGGGTTGGGGGCGGCGTTCGAGGACGCCGTGGACGGCGACGAAGAGCCGCCGGCCGGTGCGTAGGCGGCGGCACCGGTTGCGGAGGGCTGTGCGCGGGAGCCGGTTGTACGGGCGGCGGCGCGGTTCACCGACGGCGCGGCGCGGCGGACTTCGGAGAGCACGAGCTGTACGTCGTCGATGCCCAGCCAACCCGCGAGCCTGCGGCCGTATTCGGGGCGCAGCGCGGGGTCGTGGATCGAGGCGACGATGGGCGCGGCGGAACGCAGGGCACGCACCCGGCCCTCGGGAGTCTCGAGGTTGTGCTCGCCGAGCCTGGCCCTGATCGCGAACTCGAACAGCGGGATGCGCGCGGAGATCAAGTCCCTGACGGCCGCGTCGCCGCGGGCGATCCGCAGCTCGCACGGGTCCATGCCGTCCGGCTGCACGGCCACGAAGGTCTGGGTGACCCAGCGCTGGTCCTCCATGAACGCGCGCAGCGCCGCCTTCTGGCCCGCCGAGTCGCCGTCGAAGGTGAACACGACCTCGCAGCCGAGGTACTGGTTGCGGTCGGCCAGCAGCCTGCGCAGGATCTTGATGTGCTCCTCGCCGAAGGCGGTGCCGCAGGTGGCGATCGCGGTGGTCTCGCCGGCCAGGTGACAGGCCATCACGTCGGTGTAGCCCTCGACGACGACGGCGCGCTCCTGCTTGCCGATCTCCTTGCGGGCCAGGTCAAGGCCGTAGAGCACCGAGGACTTCTTGTAGAGCGGGGTCTCGGGGGTGTTGAGGTACTTCGGGGAGTCCTTGTCCTCGCTGAGCCGGCGCGCGCCGAAGCCGATCACCTCGCCGCCGATGTCGGCGATCGGCCACACGAGGCGGTCGCGGAAGCGGTCGATCGGGCCGCGCCGGCCTTCGGAGGCGAGGCCGCCGGTGAGCATCTCCTTGTCGGTGAAGCCGCGGCCGCGCAGATGCCGTACCAGCGCGTCCCAGCCGCCGGGCGCGTATCCGACGCCGAAGCGTTCCAGCGCCGCGGAATCGAAGCCGCGGCCGGTGAGGAAGTCGCGGCCGTGCTTGGCTGCGGGCGAGTCCAGTTGCTCGCGATAGAACTCGGCCGCGACGCGGTGCGCTTCAAGCAGTCGGGCGCGTTCGCTGGTCTCGGTGCGCTTGGTGTATCCGCCCTCGGCGTACCGCAGCTCGATGCGGGCGCGCTTGGCGAGGTGCTCGACGGCCTCGTTGAAGGAGAGGTGTTCGAGCTTCATCAGGAACGAGATGACGTCGCCGCCCTCGCCGCAGCCGAAGCAGTGCCACAGGCCGCGGGCCGGGGTCACGTTGAACGAAGGCGACTTCTCGTCGTGAAAGGGACACAAGCCCTTGAGGTTTCCGCCGCCGGCCGAGCGCAGCTGGATGTGCTCGCCGATCACATCGGCCACTCCGGACGCGTCGCGGACGGCCTTGACGTCCTCGTCCCTGATGCGCCCGGCCATGGTCGGGATTCTACGCGGCGGCCCCGACAAGGCGACGGTGCAGGCGTTGCGCCGAGCCGTCGGTGAGGGAGGCGATCTGATCGACCACGACGCGCAGCTTCGCGGCGTCGTCCGGGGCCTCGGACCACCAGGTCTGGAAGGGCGGCTCGAGTTGGTCCGGGCGCTCGGCGAGCAGGGCGACCAGTTCGCGGATCAGGGCCGCCTGCTGCTTTCGCAGCGCGAGGGCGGCCTCGGTCTCCATGACGTACCGCGCGGCGACGGCCTTAAGCACCGCGTTCTCTAGCCGGATCGGGCGCGGTACGACGAGCTGCGCGTTGTACCGCGTGTGCGGCCCGGGACCGAACTCGGCGCGGGTCTCGTGCACGACGGCCAGGCAGAAGCGGCCGATCAGCTCGCTGGCCGCGCGCTTGAGGCGGGCTTGGGCGGAGAAGGACCGGTCGTACTCGGCGGGCCACCACTCGACGGACTGGAGCCGGTCGAGAGCGGCTGCCAGTTCTGCGGGCTCGGCGTCGGGGGCGTAGCCGCGCGAGCGCTCGAACAGCGCGGCGCGTTCCTCGTCGATCAACAGGACCTTCGGATCGACGTGCCCGGCGTAGATCGCGTCCTCAAGGTCGTGCACGGAGTAGGCGACGTCGTCGGACCAGTCCATGATCTGCGCTTCGAAACACTTGACCGGCTCGGGTGGGGCGCCTATCCGCAGCCACGAGAACACGGGCAGATCGTCGGCGTACGCACCGAACTTCGCGGTATCGGGGCGGCGCGGCCACGGGTATTTGGTTGCTGCGTCAAGCAGGCCGCGGGTCGGGTTGAGGCCGACGGAACGACCGTCGGCACGGACCACCTTGGCTTCGAGGCGGGTGAGGATACGCAGGTTCTGCGCATTGCCTTCGAAGCCGCCGATCGCGCCGGTGACCTCGTTGAGCGCGCCCTCGCCGGTGTGGCCGAAGGGAGGGTGGCCGAGGTCGTGCGCGAGGCAGGCGGCCTCGACCAGATCGGGGTCCGCGCCGAGCGAACCGGCCAGTTCCCGGCCGATCTGGGCGACTTCCAGCGAGTGGGTCAGCCTGGTGCGCGGGAAGTCCGATTCGCCGGGCGCGACCACCTGGGTCTTTCCGGCGAGGCGGCGCAGGGCGAGGCTGTGCAGGACGCGCGCGCGGTCACGTTGGAAGGGGGTGCGTTCGCCTCCGGTGCGCTTGAGTTCGCTGGCCGGCTCGACGGCGTAACGCTCGACGTCCGCGTCGCCGTAGCCCGGCACGCTGATGACCTGTGTCATGGATCAACGGTAGTGCGCACAAGGTCGAGCCAGCACGGGTTACCCGTCGGAAGAGCCGAGTTACACCACCGCAATGCCACGGAAACGGCCCATCGCTACCGTGGCCAGGTGATCACGATCGAGCCGGTGCCGGCGGACGACGAGGAGTTGGCCAAGCTGCGCCAGGAACTGCGCGCCGATCTCAGCGCGCGCTATCCCGATGTCGGCGCAGACAGCGATGACCATCTGACCGAGGGCATCCGCTTCCTGCTGATGCGCGAGGAAGGCGCCGCGATCGGATGCTGCGCGCTCCAGACGAATCCCGACTCAGGGCTCGACGGCCTCGAACTCAAGCGGATGTACGTCGCGCCGACCTCGCGCGGCACCGGGGCGGCGAGCCGGCTGCTCGAAGCGGCCGAGGCGCTGGCCCGGGAACTGGGAGCGCCGCGCATCTACCTGGAGACGGGCACCGGGCAGCCAGAGGCGATCCGGTTCTACGAACGCGGCGGGTACACCGGCATCCCGCTGTACCCGCCCTACGTCGGCTCGGCGCTGTCGCTCGCGTACGAGAAGGTGTTCGGGGCCGTATAGGACCCGAACACCCGCCTCGGTACTGGACCGACTGCGATCGCGGAGCGCAGGTCAGTCGCTCGCCCCGGCACGGTTTTCAGTCGACACGGCCCTCCCGCTTCTGCTGCACCGCGGCGCGCGCCGCCTCCAGCCGCGCTACTGGAACGCGGAAGGGCGAGCAGGAGACGTAGTCCAGGCCGACGTTGTGGAAGAAGTGCACGGAGTCCGGGTCGCCGCCGTGTTCGCCGCAGATGCCCAGCTTCAGGCTCGGGCGCGCGGCCTTGCCCTCGGTGGCGGCGATCTGCACCAGGCGGCCGACTCCGCCGCGGTCCAGCGTCTCGAACGGGCTCACGCCGAAGATGCCCTTGTCCAGGTAGGCGCTAAAGAACGCGGCCTCCACGTCGTCGCGGCTGAAGCCCCAGGTGGTCTGGGTCAGGTCGTTGGTGCCGAAGGAGAAGAACTCGGCGGCCTCGGCGATCTGACCGGCGGTCAGGGCGGCGCGCGGCAGCTCGATCATCGTGCCGATCAGTGCCCTGATGTCGGCGCCGGTGGTCTCGCGCACCTCGTCGAGCACCGCGCGGGCCTCCTCGCGGATGATCTCCAGCTCCTGCACCGCGCCGACCAGCGGCACCATGATCTCGATGCGGGCCACCCCGCCGGCCTTGGCGACCTGGGCGGCGGCCTCGGCCAGGGCGCGCACCTGCATGATGAACAGCCCGGGCACCACCAGGCCCAGGCGCACCCCGCGCAGGCCGAGCATCGGGTTGGCCTCGTGCAGCTTGTGCACCGCTTGGAGCAGCCGCAGGTCGCCCTCGTGCTGTTCGCCGCGCGCCTCCGCCACCGCCACGCGCACCGACAGCTCGGTCAGGTCGGGCAGGAACTCGTGCAGCGGCGGGTCCAGCAGCCGCACGGTCACCGGCAGCCCGCCCATCGCGGTGAGGATCGCGACGAAGTCGTCGCGCTGCATCGGCAGCAGCTCCTCGAGCACCTTGACCCGCTCGGAGTCATCCTCGGCCAGGATCAGGCGCTCGACCAGGGCGCGGCGCTCGCCGAGGAACATGTGCTCGGTGCGGCACAGTCCGATGCCCTGGGCGCCGAAGCGGCGGGCGCGGGCGGCGTCCTCCGGGTTGTCCGCGTTCGCACGGATATAGAGCCGGCGGCGCTCGTCGGACCAGGTCATGATCCGGTGCACGGAGCGCACCAGCTCGCCGGCCCGCGGTGAGTCGGCGCCCAGGCGCCCCTCGAAGTACTCCACCACCGGCGAGGCCTGCACTGGCACCTCGCCGAGGTAGACCGCGCCGGAGGTACCATCGATCGAGATCAGGTCGCCTTCCTCGACGGTGACCCCGCCGGGGGCGGTGAACCGGCGCGCCTTGGTGTCCACGTCGAGTTCTTCGGCGCCGCACACGCAGGTCTTGCCCATGCCGCGGGCGACCACGGCGGCGTGCGAGGTCTTGCCGCCGCGCGAGGTCAAGATGCCCTGCGCGGCGATCATGCCGTTCAGGTCGTCCGGGTTGGTCTCGCGGCGGATCAGGATCACCCGCTCGCCGGAGCGCGACCATTTGACCGCCGTGTAGGAGTCGAACACCGCCTTACCGACCGCCGCGCCCGGAGAGGCGTTCATCCCGGTGGTGATGCGCGTGTGCTGCCCACGGGTGTCGAACTGCGGGAACATCAGCTGCGCCAGCTGCGCTCCGTTCACCCGCGCGACCGCCTCATCCGGGTCGATCACGCCCTCGTCCACCAGGCTGGTGGCGATCAGGAACGCGGCGGCCGCGGTGCGCTTGCCCACCCGGGTCTGCAGCATCCACAGCTTGCCGCGCTCGATGGTGAACTCGATGTCGCACAGGTCGCGGTAGTGGCCCTCCAGGGTGGCCATGATGTCCATCAGCTCGCGGTAGGACTTCGGGTCGAGCTCTTCGAGCTGCTGCAGCGGCACGGTGTTGCGGATGCCGGCGACCACGTCCTCGCCCTGGGCGTTGGCCAGGTAGTCGCCGTAGACGCCCTGCGCGCCGGTGGCCGGGTCGCGGGTGAAGGCGACGCCGGTGCCCGAGTCCGGGCCCAGGTTGCCGAACACCATCGAACACACGTTGACCGCGGTGCCCAGGTCGTGCGGGATGCGCTCCTGGCGGCGGTAGAGCTTGGCCCGCTCGGTGTTCCAGGAGTCGAACACGGCCCGGATGGCCAGGTCCATCTGCTCGCGCGGCTCCTGCGGGAACTCGCGCCCGGCGTGCTCGCGCACGATCGCCTTGTAAGCCTCCACCAGCTCGCGCAGGTCCGCCGCGTCCAGGTCGAGATCGCTGGTGACGCCCTTGTTCTTCTTGGCCGCGTCGATCGCGTCCTCGAAGTGCTCCCCGTCGATGTCCAGCACTGTCTTGCCGAACATCTGGATCAGCCGCCGGTAGGAGTCCCAGGCGAAGCGCTCGTCTCCGGCCGCGTTGGCCAACCCCTGGACGGAAGAATCGGACAAGCCGATGTTCAGGACGGTCTCCATCATGCCGGGCATGGAGAACTTCGCCCCGGAGCGCACCGAGACCAGCAGCGGGTCCTCACTCGCGCCCAGCTTGCGGCCCATCCGCTCCTCGAGCGCGGCCAGGTGCTCGGAGACCTCGGCGCGCAGGCCGTCGGGCTCGTCGCCGTCGGCCAGGTACGCGCGGCAGGCCTCGGTGGTGAGGGTGAACCCGGGCGGCACCGGCAGTCCGAGGTTGGTCATCTCGGCGAGGTTCGCACCCTTGCCGCCGAGCAGATCCTTGAGATCCTTGTTGCCCTCGGTGAAGTCGTAGACGTATTTGGTTGTCGCAGTCGCCGCAGCGGTCGGCGCAGTGTCAATCGGCACGTGAGGCTCCCTGAAGCTCAAACGCGTGCGAGATGAGAATGGACGCCGACCCGCACGACCGACGCCCCTCTTGGTTGTTATCGACAGTACCGGCCGGTCACGTCACTGTCAGCGTGAAACGGACCACCCTGTGGATAACTCCCGCGGACCCGACCGGACGGCGCACTCCCGATGCCCTGAACCGCGGCGGCGAAACGACGGTCCGACTGAGGGCCAGGTCAGCGAGGGCTCAGCCGCCGGAATCCTCGGTCTCGGCGCCGGTGGGCGGGGTCGGATCGTCAGGGTTCTCCAACCATCCGTAGGGCAGCGTGACGCGGCGTTCGGAGGCGTGGCTGCGTCCGCGCGGCGAGCCCTCGTTGGCCTCGGGCCACGGCTGGGTCGGGTCGAGGCGGGCCAGCAGCTCGTCGAGTTCGGCGGGGTTCGAGGCCTGGGCCAGCTTGCCGCGCAGCTCGGAGCCGACCGGAAAACCCTTGAGGTACCAGGCGACGTGCTTGCGGAACTCGCGCACTCCGTGGTCGGACCGGTGCATGGCGACCAGGCCCTGCGCGTGCCGGCGCATCATCGCGGCGACCTGGCCGAGGTCGGGGCGCACCCGCTCGCCGCCGACGAAGGCCGCGGCGAGGTCCGCGAACAGCCACGGGCGGCCGAGGCAGCCGCGGCCGACCACGACGCCGTCCGCGCCGGTCTCGGCCATCATGCGCAGCGCGTCGGCGCCTTCCCAGATGTCGCCGTTGCCGAGCACCGGGATGCTGCTGATCTCGGCCTTGAGCTTGGCAATCCGGTCCCAGTCGGCCTCACCCGAGTAGCCCTGGGCTCCGGTGCGCGCGTGCAGTGCCACGGCTGCGACGCCCTCGTCCTCAGCGATGCGGCCCGCTTCAAGGTATGTCTCGTGCTGCGGGTCAATGCCGACGCGCATCTTGACGGTTACGGGCAACGCGCCCGCGTTACGCACCGCGGCGTGCACGATGTTGCGGAACAGAACGCGGTGGTACGGAAGGGCGCACCCTCCTCCGCGCCGAGTGACCTTAGGGACAGGGCAGCCGAAGTTCAGGTCGATGTGGTCGGCGAGGTCTTCCTCCGCGACGATGCGCACCGCGCGGCCGACGTAGTCGGGGTCCACTCCGTAGAGCTGCACCGAGCGCGGCTGCTCGTTCGGCTCGAAGTGGATCATCTTGCGGGTCTTGGGGTTGCGCTCGACCAGTCCGACGGTGGTCACCATCTCGCACACGAACAGCCCGGCCGGGCGTTCGGCGGCCGGCTCCGGCACGCGGCTCTCCGACTGCTCGCGGCACAACGCGCGAAACGGCGGGTTGGTGATGCCCGCCATCGGGGCGAGAACCACCGGCGGCCAGACCTGATAGGGGCCGATCGCGAGCGGCTGGTGCGCTACGGGCATCTAATAGACCTCGGATGCTGGGCTTTCGACGGGCGTTGAACCGATCCATTGTCCCAGACTCCGGTCCCTGCTTGACCGTGGAAGGGTGGTAGCCGTGCTGGCATTGGGCATCGACATCGGTGGCTCGGGGATCAAGGCCGCCCCGGTGGACACCGAGACCGGAGAGCCGACCGCCGAGCGGTTCCGGTTGGAGACGCCCCGGCCGGCGCTACCGGAGGCCGTGGCGGAGAAAGCCGGGGAGGTCGCCGCGCACTTCGCGTGGAGTGGGCCGGTCGGTGTCACGTTCCCCGGCGTCGTAACGCGCGGCACGGTGCGTACCGCAGCCAACATGGAACCTGAGTGGATCGGCGTTGACGCAGCTGCCCTGTTCGCGCGCGTGCTGCGCGGTTATGGTGACCCATCGCAGGGCGACGGCGTATCGCAGGGGGCGGGCGGCTTGGCGCCACGGGTGCTCAACGATGCGGACGCCGCCGGTGTGGCGGAGATGGCGCATGGTGCTGGTCGCGGCCGCGACGGCGTGGTGTTGATGCTCACGTTCGGCACCGGGATCGGTTCGGCGCTTTTCGTCGACGGGCTGCTGGTGCCGAACACCGAGTTCGGGCACCTGGAGATCCGCGGCAAGGACGCCGAGCGGCGCGCGTCCGCCCGGGTGCGTGACGAGAAGAAGCTGAGCTGGGAGAAGTGGGCCAAGCGGGTGCAGGAGTACCTCTCCCACGTCGAGGCGCTGTTCAGTCCGGATCTGATCATCATCGGCGGCGGCGTGTCGAAGCACGCGGACAGCTTCCTGCCGAGGCTGAAACTGCGAGCCGAGATCGTCGCGGCGCAGCTTGCTAACACTGCGGGCATCGTTGGTGCGGCGATGGCTGCGGTAACAGCGCCCACCGCTGCCCAGGGCGGTCAGGGCGTCGTCGAGAGCAACCTGATCGCCGCCGAGGACACTGCCGCCGCAACGGAAATCCCCACGCCCTAGTAACACGCCCTGAGGCACTATTGGTTCGTGTTCAGCCGCATATGACTACCCTTGGCGGGCAGTTCACTACGCTGAGCGATTCGGGCACACGGGGACTGGGGACTGGTGAATGACGTGGCGGGCCAGAGGTCTGTGCGAAGAACGGCGGCGGCATTGCTGATGCTCGCCCCGCTGGGTGCTGTCGCGGGTTGTGCGTCCGCACCCCGGCCGACACCGGATATGAGCCCGACCGCAGTAGCAGCGCCGCTCGACGAGCGGATCACGCTGCCTACCACCATGGGCCTGGCCTTTAAGCATCCGCACCCGACGAACAAGATCGAGCATCAGGTGCTCTACACGGTGCAGCAGTCGGTGCGTGCTCAGCTGCACGCCGAATACGGCACAGGCGCGAACGACCCGCTGCTGTCCGCGTACTGGTCCGGTGCCGCGTTGACGGCCATAAGGCATGACGTGTCAGCCTGGTCCGGGAAGCATCAGCAGCCGGTCGGCGTGCTAGTCGTGTCGAACACGACCTACTCCCCGCCGAACGCCGCCGGGAAGGCGACCGTTTCCTTCTGCACGAACTGGCGCCACGTCATGCGCGGCGACGCGAAGACACACGTCGTGGGCCCGGCGGTGCAGCGGGCGAACACACCGGGCACCTTCACCACGCTCACGCTGACCCGCTCATCCGACGGCCGGTGGAAGGTCTCGGACATGACCGAGGCCGGACACTCGCCGAAGTGCCCGGCTTCGAAATGACGCCTTGAAACAACCCAGTCTCAGCGTGAGCAGTCTCAGCGTGATCCGTTGCGGTCCGCCATTCTGATCTGACGATCCGACGGATCGGCTTCCCGCCGAATCAGCGAACAGCGATCAGCGGCCTGTCAGCAGCCGATCAGCCGGGCGCCGAGGTACGACTCGACCTGGTCGAGCGAGACCCGCTCCTGCTCCATCGTGTCGCGCTCCCGAACCGTCACCGCGTTGTCCTCGAGGGTGTCGAAGTCGACCGTCACGCAGAACGGCGTGCCAATCTCGTCCTGGCGGCGGTAGCGGCGGCCGATCGCCTGCGCGTCGTCGAAGTCGACGTTCCAGTTGCAGCGCAGCGAGTCGGCCAGCCCCCGGGCCTTCGGCGAGAGGTCGGCGTTGCGCGAGAGCGGCAGCACGGCGACCTTCACCGGCGCGAGCCTGCGGTCGAGCTTGAGCACCGTGCGCTTCTCCATCACGCCCTTGGCGTTAGGCGCCTCGTCCTCCGTATACGCATCGATGAGGAACGCGAGCATGCACCGGTTAACGCCTGCCGCCGGCTCGATGACGAACGGGGTGAACCGCTCGTTGTTCGCCTGGTCGAAGTAGGACAGGTCCTGGCCCGAGTGCTTCGAGTGCGTGGTCAGGTCGAAGTCGGTGCGGTTGGCGATGCCCTCGAGCTCGGAGAACTCGCTGCCGCCGAAGTTGAACCGGTACTCGATGTCCACGGTCCGCTTCGAGTAGTGCGACAGCTTCTCCTTCGGGTGCTCGAAGAAGCGCAGGTTGGCCGGATCGATGCCGAGGCCGGTGTACCAGTTCCAGCGCTCTTCCAGCCAGTACTCGTGCCACTTCTCGTCCTCGCCGGGCTTGACGAAGAACTCCATCTCCATCTGCTCGAACTCGCGGGTGCGGAAGATGAAGTTGCCCGGGGTGATCTCGTTGCGGAAGGACTTGCCCATCTGGCCGATGCCGAACGGGATCTTCTTGCGCGCGGTCTCGAAGACGTTCTTGTAGGACACGAAGATGCCCTGCGCGGTCTCCGGGCGCAGGTAGTGCAGGCCGGAGCCGTCCTGGACCGGGCCGAGGTGGGTGCTGAGCATCCCGTTGAACATCTTCGGCTCGGTGAACTGGCCCTTGTTGCCGCAGTTGGGGCAGTTGACGTCGGCGAGGCCGTGCTCGGGGGCGTGCTTGTGCTTGGCCTCGTACGCCTCCTCCAGGTGGTCGGCGCGCCAGCGCTTGTGGCAGGAGAGGCACTCGGTCAGCGGGTCGGCGAACTCCTTGACGTGCCCGGAGGCCTCCCAGACCTCGCGGGCCAGGATGACCGAGGAGTCGAGCCCGACCACGTCCTCACGGCCGCGCACCATCGACTGCCACCACTGGCGCTTGACGTTCTCCTTCAGCTCCACGCCGAGCGGACCGTAGTCGTAGGCGGCGCGGGAGCCGCCGTAGATCTCGCTGGAGGGGAAGACGATGCCGCGCGCCTTTGCCAGGCGGACGATGGTGTCGATCTTGTCGGCGGGCACGGTGTGCTCTCTTGTCTGCTCTGTTCGCCATCACACCCGGCTGGTGTGCGGTCAACCAAGGGGGAAAGCGTACCGAGGGTGAGCGCCGGGTTGCCAACGCGTTCCACGCGGCGGGCGGGAGCGCGCGATACGAGTGTGGTGAGCGGCCATACGCATCCGGCTGTGCTCACCGAGCGAGTGGTTACGCCGTCGGGTAACGCGGCAGGCCCGGAATAACACAATGGTTCCGGAATAACGCACCGGCTCCGCCCGTTCGGCCGAGCGCGTGGAAAGGCGCGCGATGGCACAATGGCTCGGGCGCGCGCAGCCGCGCCAGGGGTAGTTTTGGGGGAGATTCACCCGTAGCAAGGAGTACCGGCGATGAGCGAGACCGAGAGCAGCGGGCTGCGCCCGTCCGTGCCCGCACCCGGCCGTTCGACCCGGCAGCGGGCTGCTGTGACCGCGCTCCTGGAGGAAACCGACGACTTCCAGTCGGCGCAGCAACTGCATGACCGGCTCAAGCACCGCGGTGATTCGGTGGGCCTGACCACGGTGTACCGCACCCTCCAGTCGCTCGCCGACGCCGGTGCGGTGGACGTAGTACGCACCGACGACGGAGAAGCGGTCTACCGCAGATGCACCTCGGGCAGCCATCACCATCACCTGGTGTGCCGCAGTTGCGGTAAGACGGTAGAGGTCGAGGGCCCGGCCGTGGAGTCCTGGGCTGACCGGATCGCCGCCGAGCACGGGTTCACGGACGTCGCTCACACGCTGGAGATCTTCGGTACGTGCGCGCAGTGCGCGGAGCATTAGCAGCGCATGAGCAGCGCCGTCCGGCCGACGCTCTACGCAGAGCGCTCCCGCTCCTTGATCCAGACCATGCCACGGCCTGATTCGTTGGGCGCGTGGATTCCGTCGTCCTCGATCCGGTCGAGCCGGTAGCCGAGCCTTCTGGGCACGGCGGCGCTGCGCGTGTTGGCCTCGTCGCAGTGGATCTCGACCCGTTCGATCCCGTCGAGTTCGAGCAGGATCCGGGTCAGCGCGCGGGCGGCGCGGGTGATCACGCCCTTGCCGGTGTGCGCGACATGGCACCAGTAGCCGATCTCCAAGGCGCCCGGGCCGAGGCGGTCATGCGCGCCTATCGCGCCGAGAACCGTCCCGTCCGCCGCGTCGAAGATGCCGTAGTTGAAGCTGTCCTCGCCGAGCCACCCGACGCCGCGCAGCTCGTCCCAGGCGCGCTGCCCCTCCAGCGTGGGCGGCTCGGGAATCCAGTCCATCCACGCGTGCAGGTGTTCATACGATGCGCTGATCGCCTCGAAGCGGGCCTGGAGGTCGTCCGAGGTCCAGCGGCGCAGGACCAGGCCCTCGACCTCGATGCGCTCGGGTGGTCCGACGTCGGGGGCGAGGGCCGGCGGCAGTGTTTCTTCCGGCAGTGTTTCCTCCGGCAGGGTCTCTTCCGGCAGAGTCTCTTCTTCTGTTCCCATTGCCCGAGCATGTCCGGGCTGTGCTCAGCCCTGCAACGGATTAAGGGCGACCGGGTTACGCAGCGGCCCTCGGGCTACCTGTTCGTCAGCGCGGCGACCTCGTCGTCCAGCGAAGGCGCCGGCAGCGCGGCGGCGAACTCGGCGATCGCATCGGTCAAGCGCAGTTCGGCGTCGGGGGCCAGACCGTAACGCAGCGGCGGGTGGCCGGGCTCGGCGGGGCCGCTGACGAAAGCCGAGTCGAGCAGGAACGTGCCCGACACGACGTGTCGCGCACCGAGCGCCGCCAGCACCGGCCGCAGCGCGTAGTCGACCGCGAGCAGGTGCGCGAGCGTGCCGCCGGTGGCCAGCGGAAGGACTGCCTTACCGCGCAGACCGTGCTGCGGCAGCACGTCCAGAAGCGCCTTGATCACGCCGGTGTACGAGGCCTTGTAGATCGGCGTCGCGATGATCACACCATCCGCCTGGGCGACTTCCGTCAGTACCCCGTTTATCTGGGGATGCCTGGTGTCTGCGGCGAGCAGTTCGGCAGCGGGCAGGTCGCGTACCGCGACGTGCCGTACCTGATAGCCGCGGTCGGCGAGTAGGTCGAGTGCGCCGCGAACCGCAGCGACGGTTCGGGATGTGCCGGACGGACTTCCGCTCAGGGCCAGGACTGTGCTCATGCGTGATCTGCCTTCCGGGAAGGTGTGGCGCGCCGACGGCAAACGGACACCCGATCATCAGGGTTTTGTCGGCGCGGGATGGAAGAGAAGATGAAAGAGAAGAGGGCACGGCACGGCGGGTGCGTTCACCGCCGGACCGTCGTGCGGATCTGTCGCGCGGGCTTACCGCGAGGCGCAACAGACGGCGCTGGCCTGCCGTCGCAGATCGACGTGCAGGCGGGCCACAAGGCGCACGCCGGAATTCATGACTCAACTTTCGCAGGACGCGGTAGGCGCGTCAATGCGCAAAGGGCTGTTTCTCGCCGAAAATTATGCGAGCCTAATACGGCGGGTATTTCGGAGAATTTGAATTAATGGGCCGTCAGACGACCGCGTTGGGAATAGCGCCGCCGAAACGGCGGTCCCGCTCCGCGTAGATCTCGATGGCCCGCCACAGGTCGCGCCGGTCGAAGTCCGGCCAGAGCGTGTCGAGGAACACCATCTCCGCGTAGGCGGCCTGCCACAGCATGAAGTTCGACGTGCGCTGCTCGCCGGAGGAGCGCAGGAACAGGTCCACGTCCGGCAGGTCCGGTTCGTCGAGGTAGCGGGCCAGCGTGCGCTCGTCGATGCGGTTCGGGTTCAGCTTGCCGGCTACCGCGTCACGCGCCATGGCCGCCGCGGCGTCCGCGAGTTCCGCGCGGCCGCCGTAGTTCACGCACATCGTCAGCGTGAAGCGGTCGTTGTACTTGGTGCGCTCCTCGGCCATCTCCAGCTCGTCGATGACGGACTTCCACAGCCGCGGACGCCGCCCGGCCCACCGGATGCGCACGCCGAGCTCGTCCATCTCGTCGATCCGGCGGCGGATCGTGAGCCGGTTGAAGCCCATCAGCCAGCGCACCTCGTCCGGCGAGCGCTTCCAGTTCTCGGTGGAGAACGCGTACGCGCTGATGTGCGTCACGCCGATCTGTACCGCGCCCTCGACCACGTCAAAGAGCGACTTCTCGCCTTCCTCGTGGCCATTGATGCGCGGCAGGTTGCGCGCCTTGGCCCAGCGTCCGTTGCCGTCCATGACGATCGCCACATGCTTGGGCACCAACTCGGCCGGGATCTTCGGCGGCTCCGCGCCGTCCTTGTGCGGCTTCGGGTCGCGGTACGTCCGCGGGCCGCGCGGGCCGGTCGAAAAGGCCGATTGGATCTTGCGTCGCACTTCGATTCCCTTACCGTTCCACCAGTCGCAGCGACCTTAGCCCACGCTCGACGTGCCACTGCAGGTAGGCCGCTACCAGTCCGCTGCCCTCGCGCCGATGCCGTTCCTCGCTCGCGTCCGCGACCTCCCACTCCCCCGCGAGCAACGCACCGAGCAGGTCGAGCGTGGCTCGCTGTGGTACCGCAGAGGCGGGCGGCTTACACGAAGGGCACACCACTCCCCCGGCGGGCACGGCGAAGAAGCGCCACGGTGCGTTATCCGCCGGCTCGGCTCCACACTGCGCGCAGTCGTGGAACGAGGGTGCGTAACCAGCCACAGCCATCGACCGCAGTATGAACGCGTCGAGCACCAGGCCCGGCGCGTGCTCTCCTGCTGTGAGCGCGCGCAGCCCGCCGAGCAGCAGCAGGTACTGCTGGACGGCCGGCTCGCCCTCGGCGTCGGTGAGGCGTTCGGCCGTCTCGAGCATCGCGGTGCCGGCGGTGTAGCGGCTGTAGTCGCTCACGATCCGCTCGCCGTACGGCGCGATCGTCTCGGCCTGGGTGATCATGTCGAGCGAGCGGTTGTGCTTGGAGAAGACCTGGAAGTCCACGTGCGCGAAGGGTTCGAGACGGGCGCCGAACTTCGAGGTGGTGCGCCGCACGCCCTTGGCCACCAGCCGGACGCGGCCCTGCTCGCGGGTCAGGATCGTGATGATCCGATCCGCCTCACCCAGCTTCTGGGTGCGCAGGACGATCCCGTCGGCGCGATGCAGGCTCACCCGCTGATTCTCGCATGTCGCGCGCGGTCTGCGGGTCCCTGTGGCCCTTCTGCACGCAACCTCCACACCGAGCCGACCAGACGCACCATCGATCGGTCTAGCCGAGCTGCGTTACCGCACAAGACAAGCCGCCGACGCCACACACTCGGTGACATCGGCGGCCGGTTGTACGGCTCTCGTTGCGTTACGCGCGGGCGGCCTGCTCAGCGAGAGCGATGACGCCTGCGGTGTGTGTCGCGGTCATGCCGAGTGACGCGCCGGTCGAGACCAGCACCTGGCGCTCCAGGTCGGTGAGCGGGCCGTCGGCGAGGGCGACCCGGGCGGCCGCACCGAGCAGCGACTCCTTGCCGGTGTCGGCCAGCTGCGGGCTGAGCGAGGCGTACAGCTGCGAGAGGTCGCCGGGGACGACGTCGAGGTCGGCGGTCAGGTTCTCGTCGGTGTAGGAGGGCAGCCCGGCGCGGCCGACCTCGGTGACCGCGGCTTCGCGCGCGGCCGGCGAGTGGATGGAGCCGGTCCGCAGCACGTGCACGATGGTGCCCCGCGCCGCGTCGATCAGCAGCGCGGACAGCTGGCTGGAGGTCGGCCGGCTGAGCACCGACTCGGTGAACGAGGTCTGGCACACGTCACAGCGGATCTGCTCGCCGAGGACCGCGGCCGGGATCATCGGGATGTAGTACAGGTGGAACCAGCGCCTGGCCTGCCGGCGCTCGTAGGGGCGGTCGCCGCCGCAGCGCGGGCAGAAGAAGGTGCCGTGGTCGAGCACCTTGAAACGGACCTTGAACCCCCAGATGAGGAAGAACACGGACTTACCCCCTGTGCGCGAAGAATGTGGGCCGGCAAGCACGTCGGGCGCGGTCGCAGCGGCCGCGCCCGACGAACTGAGATCAGTCGCGCCCCGATGACGCGACCCGTCAGCGTATTGGTTCCGACGGCGGTGTGGGAAGGGATCGCCTACCTTAAGCGCCGCGGGGCGTCCATAAGGGATCGATGACACGCCCCAGCCAAGCAGGGGATGCGAAGTGTTACCGCACCGCGCGGTTTACCGCGGATACGACTGCCTTCAGCGAGGCGGTGACGATGTTCGCGTCGATGCCTACGCCCCACAGCACGCGGTCGCCGATCGCGCACTCCACATACGCGGCCGCCTTCGCGTCGCCGCCCGCGGACAGCGCGTGCTCGGCGTAGTCGAGGAAACGCATCTCGACGCCGAACCCGGTCAGTGCGCTGACGAACGCGTCGATCGGGCCGTTACCGGTGGCCTCGACGGTCTGCTTCGCGCCGTCGACGACCAAGTCCACCGAGAGCACGTCCTTGCCGTCGCTCGACGCCTCGTTGCGGTGCCCGGCCAGCCGGAACCGGCCCCACGGCGCGTCGTCCACGGGCAGGTACTCGTCGGCGAAGACCGCCCACATCTGCGCCGGGCTGACCTCGCCGCCGTCCGCGTCCGTCTTGGCCTGGACCACCTGCGAGAACTCGATCTGCAGGCGGCGCGGCAGGTCGAGCTGGTGGTCGGTCTTCATGATGTAGGCGACGCCGCCCTTGCCGGACTGCGAGTTGACCCGGATCACGGCCTCGTAGGTGCGGCCGACGTCCTTCGGGTCGATGGGCAGGTAGGGCACCGCCCACAGAATCTCGTCCACGGTCTTGCCGGCCGCGGCCGCGTCCCGCTCCAGGTGCTCGAAGCCCTTCTTGATCGCGTCCTGGTGCGAGCCGGAGAAGGCCGTGTAGACCAGGTCGCCGCCGTACGGGTGCCGCGGGTGCACCGGCAGCTGGTTGCAGTACTCGACGGTGCGACGGATCTCGTCGATGCCGCTGAAGTCGATTTGCGGGTCGATGCCCTGCGAGAACAGATTCATGCCCAGGGTCACCAGGCATACGTTGCCCGTGCGCTCGCCGTTGCCGAACAGGCAGCCCTCGATGCGGTCGGCCCCGGCCTGGTAGCCCAGCTCCGCAGCCGCGACTGCGGTACCGCGGTCGTTGTGCGGGTGCAGCGACAGGACCACCGAGTCGCGGTACTTCAGGTGCCGGTTCATCCACTCGATCGAGTCGGCGTAGACGTTCGGGGTCGCCATCTCGACGGTCGCCGGCAGGTTGATGATCACCTTGCGGTCCGGGGTCGGCTGCCACACGTCGTTGACGGCGTCGCAGACCTCGACCGCGAAGTCCAGCTCGGTGCCCGTGTACGACTCGGGCGAGTACTCGAACAGCACCTCCGTCTCAGAGCCAGGAGTCGAACACAGTTGCTCGGCGTACTTGCGGCACAGCCGCGCGCCCTCCACCGCGATCTCCTTGATGCCCTCGCGGTCCAGGCCGAAGACGACCCGGCGCTGCAGGGTGGAGGTGGAGTTGTACAGGTGCACGATCGCCCGCTTGGCCCCGCGGATCGACTCGAAGGTCCGCTCGATCAGGTGCTCGCGGGCCTGGGTTAGGACCTGGATCACCACGTCGTCGGGGATCCGGCCCTCCTCGATGATCTGCCGGATGAAGTCGAAGTCGGTCTGGCTGGCCGCCGGGAAGCCGACCTCGATCTCCTTGTAGCCCATCCGCACCAGCAGGTCGAACATCTCCAGCTTGCGCGCCGGCGACATCGGGTCGATCAGGGCTTGGTTGCCGTCACGCAGGTCTACCGCGCACCAGCGCGGGGCCTGGGTGATGACCTTGTCCGGCCAGGTGCGATCGGGCAGCGCAATGGGCGCGAAGGGTACGTACTTGTGGATCGGCATGCCAGAGGGCTGCTGTGCCGTGTCCGGATAGTCGACGCCGGGATTGCCGCTCACGGTCGCTTGCTCGGTCATGTTGCTTGGTCTCCATCGCCTGTCGGGGGGAAACGACCGGCGGAAAGACGAAACGAAAGCAACGACCATCACCGCGGCGGGGGTGCCGGTCTGTGGTCTACAGACCCCCGCCGCGGCAGGTAAGAAGCAGCCGCTTGGCGTACATAGGAAACCCACCGTAGCCGACTGCGGCGGGCCACGGCCACCCGACCCCGCCGACGTCCACGATTCGGACACCGCCGCGAAGATCGCCACCAGCGCCCGGTCGTGGCCCGGCGATGGCGCCCGGGGCTGAAATATCACAACTTCATGAGCGTTTCTCCTCGATCGGCGGGCCGCCACGCTGTGAGATGGACCCGTGCGCGGCCTCTTCGCTCCCACCTGCGCGCCTCGCCAGTGGCGGGTGACGGCGCTGGAGCTCGGGCCGGGCGGATTGCCCGCGGCCGAGCTCAGCTGGCTGCTGGCCTGCCAGAACGCCGCGGACCTCGCGGATCGTCCGGGCGAGCCGCCGGCCAGCCCGGCCGAGCTGCGCGGACTGCTGGTGCCGCCGTATCGCGGGCGGCGGATGCTGTTCGCCGCGACCGACGAGGCCGGGGGCGCGGCCGGCTGGGCCAGGCTGGGGCTGTACGAGGCGTTTCACCGGGAACTGGCACACGCCGCGATCACTGTGCATCCCTCGGCACGGCGCTGCGGTGTCGGCTCTGCATTGCTCGATGCGTTAACCGAGGCGGCTCGTGCCTTGAACCGGTCACGCCTGGTGCTCGACGCGCCGCGTACGCGCGCGAGCGAGGCGTTCGCGGCGCGGCACGGTCTGTTCATCGCGGGACGCGACCTTCGCTCGCGGCTGGACCTGCGCGGTATCGAGCTTCGGCGCGGCGCCTCGCACGAGCGCGTGACCGCGATCGTGCAGGCGGTCGAAGGTCCGCAGCAGTCCCGCAGCAGGCATGCGCGCCCGGCCCCCGACGACGGATTCGTGCCGCTGCATTGGAAGAGCCGCTGCCCGGAAGATTTCCTCGCCGGCTACGTCAAGGCGCTCGACTGCCTGCATGCCTCGCCGGCGACGGCGGTTCCGATGCCGGCCGGAGCGGCGGTGTCCGCGGCGTCGACCGTGTCCGCGGTGTCCGCCGGGTCCGCACCGGAGCCCACGCCCTCGCCCACCCCGTTCTCGCCGTTCACCTCCGCCGAGGTCCGCCACCGCGAAGACGCCGCGATGCAAGCGGGACTGCGCGAGTACACGGCCTGTCTGATCGATCGGACCACCGGCCGGATCGCAGCGCTCTCCAGCGCGCACACCGCCGACGGCCTGCGCGGCGAGCAGAACGAGACCGTCGTGGTGCCGGAGTACCGCGGACGCGGGTTGGCGGTACGAGTCAAGGCGCAGCTGATCAGAGAGCTGCTGGCCGCGGAACCGTCGTTGACGATGCTCGATACCTACAACGCGGTGGACAACCATCGAATGCTGGCCGTGAACCGTCGCCTCGGCTTCCGCCCGATCGACACGCACGCCGCCTGGACGCTGAACCTTTAACGCGGACCGCGGCGGCGTAACGGACCGCGGCATCGTCTAAGCGCCTAGAACCCCAGCCGCTGCAACTGCTTCGGATCCCGCTGCCAGTCCTTCGCGACCTTCACGTGCAGATCCAGGAACACCGGGGTACCGAGCAGCGCCTCGATCTGCCGACGTGCCCGTGTGCCGACGTCGCGCAGCCGTGAGCCGCCGGTACCAATCACGATCGCCTTCTGGCTCTGCCGCTCCACGTACAGCACGGCGTGCACGTCCAGCAGCGGCTTGTCCTTGGGCCGACCCGAGCGCGGCAGCATCTCCTCAACGGTCACCGCGAGCGAGTGCGGCAGCTCGTCGCGGACGCCCTCAAGCGCCGCCTCCCGGATCAGCTCGCCGACCATCACCTGCTCGGGCTCGTCGGTCAGCTCGCCTCCGGGGTACAGCGGCGGCGAAACCGGCAGCTGCGCGGCAAGCAGATCGGCCAGCAGCCCGACCTGGTCCCCGGCGACCGCGGAGACCGGGACGACGTCGGCCCACTCGATGCCGACCTCCTTGCCCAGCTCGACCACCTCGAGCAGCTGCTCGCCGACCGCCTGCTTGCCCGCCGCCGCGTCAGTCTTGGTCACGATCGCGATCTTCGGCGTGCGGCGCACCTCGGCCAGCTGGCGGGCGATGTACATGTCGCCGGGCCCGATCTTCTGGTCGGCCGGGATGCAGAAACCGATCACGTCCACCTCGGCCCAGGTCGCCCGCACCTGGTCGTTCAGCCGCTCGCCGAGCAGCGTGCGCGGCCGGTGCAGCCCGGGGGTGTCCACGAGCACCAGCTGGGCGTCCGGCCGGTGCACGATCCCGCGCACCGTGTGCCGGGTGGTCTGCGGCCGCCCAGAGGTGATCGCGATCTTCGCGCCGACCAGCGCGTTCGTCAGCGTGGACTTCCCGGCGTTCGGCCGCCCGACGAAGCAGGCGAAGCCGGCCCGGTACCCCTCCGGCAGGTCCGAGTAAGAGGTCGGAGTCGGCGAGTCCGCCACCCGCGACCGTCCGGCCGCCGTCGGCGCGGGCTCGGTGGAACGCACCGCGTCGGCCGTCGTCCGCCGCTCCGCCTGCGCGATGGACCGGTTGCGCCGCTTCTCCGCGGCCTTGCGCTCGGCGTCCCGCTGCTGCGCGCCACCGCGGGCGGCGTTGCGGGAGGCTTTGGCGCGGGGGCTGGAACTGCGGCGCGGCTCAGTCATGCCCGCCATTCTCCCGCATCTGGGCGCCCCGCATCGACGCGATAGATCCACGACGCCGTCAACGCGCCGACACCCAACGTCACGGGCGGCGCCGGAACGCTCCGGCGCCGCTCGCCGACGTTCAGCGTTGTCTGTGATCCCGCTGCTCCTTACCGGCCGCGCAGCTTGCGGTAGCGCTCGATCAGGCCCGTCGTCGACGAGTCATGCTCGCCGTGAGCGCCGCCCTCGGCCAGCTCGGGCTCGATCTTCTTCGCCAGCACCTTGCCGAGCTCCACGCCCCACTGGTCGAAGGAGTTGATGTTCCAGATCGCGCCCTGCGTGAAGACCTTGTGCTCGTAGAGCGCGACGAGCTGGCCGAGCACCGAGGGGGTGAGGGCCGGGACGATGATCGACGTGGTCGGGTGGTTGCCCTTGAACACCCGGTGCGGCACGATCGCCGCGGCCGTGCCCTCGGCCTCCACCTGCTCCTTCGTCTTGCCGAAGGCCAGCGCCTCGGTCTGGGCGAGGAAGTTCGCGGCCAGCATGTCCTGGTGCGCGCCGCGCGGGTCGGCAGCCGGGACGACCGGCTCGGCGAAGCCGATGAAGTCCGCCGGGATGATCCTCGTGCCCTGATGGATCAGCTGGTAGTAGGCGTGCTGGCCGTTGGTGCCCGGCGTGCCCCAGACGATCGGGCCGGTCTGCCAGGCCACCGGCTCGCCGTCGCGCTGCACGCTCTTGCCGTTCGACTCCATGTCGAGCTGCTGGAGGTAGGCCGGGAACTTGCTCAGGTAGTGGCTGTACGGCAGCACCGCGTGGGTCTGCGCGTCGAAGAAGGAGCCGTACCAGACGCCGAGCAGGCCGAGCAGCGCGGGCACGTTGCGCTCCAGCGGCGTGGTGCGGAAGTGCTCGTCGACGGTGTGGAAGCCGGCCAGCATCTCGTGGAACTGCTTCGGGCCGATCGCGATCATCAGCGACAGGCCGATCGCCGAGTCGTACGAGTACCGGCCGCCGACCCAGTCCCAGAACCCGAACATGTTCTGCGTGTCGATGCCGAACTTCGACACCTCGGCCGCGTTCGTCGAGACCGCGACGAAGTGCTTGGCGATCGCGGTCTCGTCGCCGCCGAGCCCGGCCAGCAGCCAGGCGCGGGCCGAGGTGGCGTTGGTGACCGTCTCGACCGTGGTGAAGGTCTTCGAGGAGACGATGAAGAGCGTCTCGGCCGGGTCCAGGTCGCGGGTCGCCTCGTAGAGGTCGGCGCCGTCGACGTTCGAGACGAAACGGAAGACGCGCGTGCGGTCCGAGTACGCGCGCAGCGCCTCGTACGCCATCGCCGGCCCGAGGTCCGAGCCGCCGATGCCGATGTTGACGATGTTGCGGATCGGCTTGCCCGTGTGCCCGACCCATTCGCCCGAACGGACGCGGTCGGCGAACGCCGCCATCCGGTCGAGCACCTCGTGCACGGCCGGCACCACGTCCTCGCCGTCCACCTCGATGCGCTCGGAGCGCGGCGCCCGCAGCGCGACGTGCAGCACGGCGCGGTCCTCGGTGATGTTGATCTTCTCGCCGCGGAACATCGCGTCCCGCAGCTGCTCGACGCCGCGCGCCTGGGCCAGGGAGATCAGCAGTTGAAGGGTCTCGTCGGTGATCAGGTTCTTCGAGAGGTCGACAGTCAGGTCCCCCACCGCCAGCGTGTGCCTGGCCGCGCGCTGAGCGTCGGCCGCGAACAGCTCCCGCAGGTGGGTCGCGCCGAACTTCTCCCGGTGATCAGCCAGCGCCTGCCACTGCGCCGTCTGCGTCAACTGCTGCCCCATGGACGTCTCCTCTGGGTTCTCGGCGGCCTGTCCGCCGGAGATTCACACGTCATCTTCACTGCACCGCCGAACCTAACATCGGGTCGGCTAACTAAGCTTCCCGACATGGACACACCGGCACGTCGCCTGATCCTGGTCGTCGAGGACGAGCCCACGCTCGCCGACGCGGTGGTCGCGCGGCTGGCCGCGGCGGGGTTCGCCACCGTACACGCGGGGGACGGTCCGGGCGCGATGGCCGCGGTACGGGAGCACAAGCCGGACGCGGTAGTGCTGGACGTGATGCTGCCGGGCTTCGACGGGCTCGAAGTGTGTCGGCGTATTCAGCGGGAGCGGCCGACGCCGGTGCTCATGCTCACCGCGCGCGACGCCGAGCCGGACCTGCTGGCAGGGCTGGGTTCCGGGGCGGACGACTATCTGACCAAGCCGTTCTCGATGCGCGAGCTGATCGCGCGCGTGCAGGCGCTGCTGCGGCGCATTGAGGTGGTGCGGCAGCAGACGCTGGAGAACGCGCGCGGGTTTGACGGTGCGGACGCTGAGCGGCCGGTGCGGCTGCGCGGGCAGGCGCATGTCCCCGAGCAGGACCTGGACCAGCACCGGGACCAGGGGCAGGACCAGACCGAACCGGCGGTCGAGGAGCGGCCGGAGCTGGAGATCGACCAGGCCGCGCGGCGGGTGCGGGTCGACGGGGCCGACGTGCACCTGACCCCGATCGAGTTCGACCTGCTGGGCTGCCTGGCCCGCAAGCCGGGCGTGGTCTCCTCACGCGAGTCGCTGCTGGCCGAGGTGTGGGACTGGGCGGACGCCTCGGGCACCCGGACCGTGGACTCGCATATCAAGGCTCTGCGTAAGAAGATCGGCGCGGAGTGGATCCGCACGGTGCACGGGATCGGCTACGCGCTGGAGGCCGAGATCATCGTGCCCGCGCCGGACTTACCGTGAACGCCCCGACCGGCCAACCGTCCGACCCTCAGCCGCAGCCGCGCTACCAGCGTCGAGCGCCGTACGACGCGCCGCACCAGCTTCCGGGTCTACCCGGGCTGCCGGTGCTGCGGCGGCTGCTCTCGCGCTTCCCCCGGCTGTACCGCATCTGGCTCGATCTACGGCCGCTGGACCCGGTGCGGTCGATCAAGGCCAAGCTCGGCATTCTCGTCATCGCAAGCGTCACGTTCGCGGGCTCATTTACCGCAATCGGCGTATCGATCGGCATCCGGGCGCGGTACGTCGTCCTCACCGCCATCGTGCTGTCGATGATCGTTACGCAGATCCTCGCGCACGGTATGACGTCACCGCTACGCCGGATGACCGCGGCGGCGCGCGCGATGGCGGCCGGCGACTACAGCCGCCGTATCCGTGCCTCGTCGCAGGACGAGGTCGGCGAGTTGGCCGGTGCGTTCAATCAGATGGCCGCGGATCTGGGCGCGGCCGACCGGCAGCGCCGCGAGCTGATCGCCAACGTCTCGCACGAGCTGCGCACCCCGATCTCCGTGCTGCGGGCCGTGTTGGAAAACGTGGTGGACGGGGTCACCGAGCCGGACGACGCCATCGTCAAGGCCGCGCTGGCGCAGACCGAGCGGCTCGGCCGTCTTGTCGAGGAGCTGTTGGACCTCTCCCGGCTCGAGGCCGGGGCGGTGCCGCTCGACCTGTCCGACTTCGCGGTCGAGCCGTTCCTCGCCCGCGCGGTGGACGAGGCCGCGGCGGCCGGGCGGCCGGTGCGCTTCGAGCTGGGCGTCGATCCGCACGACCTGACCGCGCGCGCCGACCAGTCCCGGCTGCACCAGGTGGTGGCGAATCTGGTCGACAACGCGGCCAAGCACTCCCCGCCGGGCGGGATCGTGCGGGTGAGCGCGGCGGCGCGTCCCGGCGGCGGGGTCCGGATCGAGGTGGCCGACGAGGGTCCGGGCATTCCGGAGGGCGAGCGGACTCGGGTTTTCGAGCGGTTTACCCGTGGTGGCGACGGCGGCGGTCAGGCGACCGGCGGCGGCACCGGCCTCGGCCTGGCCATCGCGCGGTGGGCGATCGAGCTGCACGGCGGCACGATCGAGGTCGCGCCCTCGACGCGCGGCGCGCTCATCCGGGTGGAGCTGCCCGCCGATCCGCACTCGGCCCCCGGCACGGTGCCGGGCTCCGCGGTGCCGCGGAAATCACCCCGCCGACCCCGAGGCCGTCCCAATAGGTGAGACGCCGCGCCAGGCAAAGCTGAGACGGCGGCGGAATAGGCGGCGGGTGCGGCGGTGTTGCAGAATCCGTGAAAGCCGGACGCCGCGGGGGCGGCAAAGAGCGGGATGGCAGAGCGCTGGATTTGCCGCATGCCAATCACGCCCTGCGCACGCTTCCGCACGCCTCGCTCGCGGCTTCGTCCAGCCATAGTCATTACGGGCTACCGAGCTACCATCAGCATGGGTGGTAATCGCGATGGAGAGTGTGATACTCGTCGCTGTTCACGGCGCTGAGCAGTGATCGGCCCTAAAAGGGGCGTAATCTGGATGACCGCTGCCCGCTGGGGGTTCCCGCAGGGCTCGATTGACGCATGCGGGCCCTCCCATCTGGCATCCGGCTGTTCACAGGCACAGCCATAGAACACGGATCTACGAAGCGGAAGAGGGCGGAACCCGCCGTGTCGCCACAGTCCACGTCAGCGTCAACATCGACCTCGACAGAACCGGCCCCTGCCGAGCCGGTACCGGGGGGCCCGAACCACGGGGCCGCGCACACCGCGGCGGAGTTCGGGCCCAACGAGTGGCTCGTCGACGAGATCTACCAGCAGTATCTGCGCGATCCGGCCTCCGTGGACAAGGCGTGGTGGGACTTCTTCGCCGACTACCAGCCGAGCGACGTTTCCGCGGCAGCCGCCGCGGCGGACGCGACCGCGACACCCGCGCCCGTTCCGGCACAGCAGGCCGCGCCCGCCGCTCCCGCGCGCCCCGCTTCGAGCACCACCGCTCAGCCCGCCGCGGCTCAGCCCGCGGCCCCGGCCGCGCCGGCCCAGACCCCGGCGGCTCCCGCCCCCGTCACCACGCCGGCCGCCACTCCCAACGGCATCGCGGCCAAACCGACCCCGGTGGCCGTCTCCCCGGCCAGCGGCGTGCCGCGCGACGCCGCGATCACCGCTCCGCCCGCGGCCTCCACTCCGGCCGGCGGCGGCTCGCAGACCACCGTGCTCAAGGGCCCGGCCGCGCGCGTCGTGGCCAACATGGAGGTCTCGCTCGAGGTCCCGACGGCGACCTCGGTGCGCGCGGTCCCGGCCAAGCTGCTGATCGACAACCGCATCGTCATCAACAACTTCCTCAAGCGGGCCCGCGGCGGCAAGGTCTCCTTCACGCACCTCATCGGCTTCGCGATGGTGCAGGCGGTCAAGGCGATCCCGTCGATGAACGCCTCCTACACGCAGTCCGACGGCAAGCCCGCGGTGGTCACCCCCGAGCACATCAACCTCGGCCTGGCCATCGACGTCACCAAGCCGGACGGCTCGCGCTCGCTGCTGGTGCCCTCGATCAAGGCCGCCGAGCTGATGGACTTCCGCGAGTTCTGGCAGTCCTACGAGGACATCGTGCGCAAGGCGCGCACCAACAAGCTGACCGCCGACGACTTCGCCGGCACCACGATCTCCCTCACCAACCCTGGCGGTATCGGCACCGTGCACTCGGTACCGCGCCTGATGAAGGGTCAGGGCACGATCCTCGGCGTCGGGGCGATGGAGTACCCGGCCGAGTACCAGGGAGCCAGCGAGGAGACCCTGGCGCGGCTCGCGGTGAGCAAGGTCATGACGCTGACCTCCACCTACGACCACCGCATCATCCAGGGTGCCCAGTCCGGCGAGTTCCTGCGCGCGATCCACCAGCTGCTGCTCGGCGAGGACGGGTTCTACGACCAGGTCTTCGAGTCGCTGCGCATCCCGTACGAGCCGGTGCGCTGGATCCAGGACATCGCGGCCACGCACGAGAACGACATCAGCAAGACCGCGCGCGTTATCGAGCTGATCGACTCGTACCGCACCCGCGGGCACCTGATGGCGGACACCGACCCGCTTGAGTACAAGCAGCGCCGCCACCCCGACCTGGACGTGGTCTCGCACGGCCTGACCCTCTGGGACCTGGAGCGCGAGTTCGCCACCGGCGGCTTCGGCGGAAAGCCGCTGATGAAGCTGCGCGACATCCTGGGCGTGCTGCGCGACTCGTACTGCCGCACCGTCGGCATCGAGTACATGCACATCCAGAACCCGGAAGAGCGCCGCTGGATCCAGGCCAAGGTGGAGAACGGCAACAACAAGCCGTCCCGCGAGGAGCAGCTGCGCATCCTCAACCGGCTCAACGCGGCCGAGGCCTTCGAGACCTTCCTTCAGGTCAAGTACGTCGGCCAGAAGCGCTTCTCGCTGGAGGGCGGCGAGTCGGCGATCCCGCTGCTCGACCAGATCATCTCCGCCGCCGCCGAGGAGGGCCTCGACGAGGCCGCGATCGGCATGCCGCACCGCGGCCGGCTCAACGTGCTGACGAACATCGTGGGCAAGCCGTACGGCAAGGTGTTCAACGAGTTCGAGGGCAACCTCGACCCGAAGTCGATGCACGGCTCCGGCGACGTGAAGTACCACCTGGGCACCGACGGCACGTTCACCGCGCTGTCCGGCAAGCAGATCAAGGTCTCGCTGGTCGCCAACCCCTCGCACCTTGAGGCGGTCGACCCGGTGCTCGAGGGCTACGTGCGGGCCAAGCAGGACATCATCAACAAGGCCGGTACCGCGTTCACCGTGCTGCCGATCCTCATGCACGGCGACGCCGCGTTCGCCGGCCAGGGCGTGGTCGCCGAGACGCTGAACATGTCGCAGCTGCGCGGGTTCCGCACCGGCGGCACGATCCACCTGGTGGTCAACAACCAGGTCGGCTTCACCACCTCGCCGGTCTTCTCCCGCTCCTCGGTGTACGCGACCGACGTCGCGCGCATGGTCGAGGCGCCGATCTTCCACGTCAACGGCGACGACCCGGAGGCCTGCGTCCGGGTGGCGCAGCTGGCCTTCGAGTTCCGGCAGAAGTTCAACAAGGACGTCGTCATCGACATGGTCTGCTACCGGCGGCGCGGTCACAACGAGGGCGACGACCCCTCGATGACCCAGCCGCTGATGTACCAGCTGATCGAGGCCAAGCGCTCGGTGCGCAAGCTGTACACCGAGGCGCTGATCGGGCGCGGCGACATCACGCTGGAAGAGGCCGAGGCCGCGCTCAAGGACTACCAGTCCAAGCTGGAGCAGGTCTTCGCCGAGACCAAGGACAGCGCGCCGAAGCAGCTGCCCGACCCGTCCTCGGCGAACGTCAACGGCCACGGCGACCAGGGCGTGCCGTTCCCGGCCCCGGTGAGCACCGCGATCAGCGACGAGGTGGTCAAGCGCATCGTCGAGGTGCACGTCAACCTGCCCGAGGGCTTCGAGGCGCACCCGCGCGTCGTCCCGCAGCTGCAGCGGCGCGCGCAGATGGTCACCGACGGCACGATCGACTGGGCGATGGGCGAGACCCTGGCCTTCGGCTCGCTGCTGATGGAGGGCGTCCCGGTCCGGCTCACCGGCCAGGACTCGCGGCGCGGCACATTCGTGCAGCGGCACCACGTGATCGTGGACCGGCACACGGCGAAGGAGTACACGCCGCTGTCCTACCTGTCGGAGAACCAGTCCACGTACTCGGTCTACGACTCGATGCTCTCCGAGTTCGCCGCGATGGGCTTCGAGTACGGCTACTCGGTGGCCCGCCCGGGCGCGCTGGTGCTGTGGGAGGCGCAGTTCGGCGACTTCGGCAACGGCGCGCAGACCATCGTGGACGAGTTCATCTCCTCCGGCGAGCAGAAGTGGGGCCAGCACTCCGGCGTCGTGCTGCTGCTGCCGCACGGCTATGAGGGCCAGGGCCCGGACCACTCCTCGGCCCGCATCGAGCGGTACCTGCAGCTGTGCGCGCAGAACAACATGACCGTGGCGATGCCCTCGCTGCCGTCGTCCTACTTCCACCTGCTGCGCTGGCAGGCGCACAACCCGGCGCACAAGCCGCTGGTGATCTTCACACCGAAGTCGATGCTGCGCCTCAAGGCCGCGGCCTCGGCGATCGAGGAGTTCACGCACGGCAGCTTCCAGCCGGTGCTCGGCGACAGCACGGTCGAGCCGGGCGCGGTGCGCCGGATCCTGGTCTGCTCCGGCAAGGTCTACTGGGACCTGGCCGCGTGGCGGGCCAAGCAGGGCATCACCGACACCGCGATCGTGCGGGCCGAGCGGCTCTACCCGCTGCCCGCGGCCGAGCTGCTGGCCGAGATCGGCAAGTACCCGGCCGGAGCCGAGGTGCGCTGGGTCCAGGAGGAGCCGGCCAACCAGGGCGCCTGGCCGTTCATCGCGCTGAACCTGCCGGCCGAGCTCGGCCGCGCGCTGACCTGCGTCTCGCGTCCGGCCTCGTCCTCGCCCGCGGTCGGCTCGGCCAAGCGGCACGAGGTCGAGCAGCACCGGGTGGTCGAGGAGTCCTTCGCCGACTGACGCCCGAACCAGCCCCGCAGCGCGGCCCCGTCCGATCCGGACCGGGGCCGCGTCGGCTTTCCGCGGCAGGGCGCTGCTTAGGATGAGAAAGCACGGATAACCGGTCTGTACCTGGAACGGAGCGTCGGGTGTACTTCACCGACCGCGGAATCGAAGAGCTCGATGACCGGCGCGGCGAGGAGCAGGTCTCGCTGGCCTGGGTCGCCGAGCGGCTGCGCGAGTTCGTCGACCTCAATCCCGAGTTCGAGACGCCCGTCGAACGGCTCGCCACGTGGCTGGCCCGGCTCGACGACGAGGACGAGGACTAGCCGTTCCGGCCGGCCCGGCCGGGTCGCCGACCGGCAGTTTCCGGTTTCGGCTTGACTTCGCACCAACGCGATATATCGTGGTTCTACAGAGACGCGATACATCGCGTTGCTCAGGATGCGGAGGGCCGCGCAGATGCCAGAGAGTTGGAAGTTGGAGCACCCGGACCAGGTCGCGCTCGGCGAGGGCGTGCGATCGGTGCGCCTGGTCGCCATGGCCGGACGGGTCAACCTCATCGGCAAGGACGGTCCAGCCACGCTCGAGGTGACGAAGATCAGTGGTCCGCCGCTGCAGGTGGAGCTGTCCGACAGCGGAGAGCTGACCGTGCGGCACGGCGAGAACGCCAAGCCGCAGCTGTTCCAGTGGCTGCTCGGCGGCCGGCGCATGGAGGTGGACCTCTCGCTGGCGCTGCCGCCGGACGCGCTGGTGAACGTGAACGTGGTCTCGGGGCCGGTGGTGGTCTCGAACTTCCACGAGCGGGTGACCGTCAAGGGCGTCTCCGGCGAGGTGACGCTCGCGGGCGTGCACGGCTCGGCCCGCGTCGCCACCGTGTCCGGGGCGATCACCGCCGAGCAGGTGACCGGCGACCTGTCGGTCAAGGCGGTCTCCGGAGCGATCACGGTGATCGCCGGGGCGGGCGGCGCGATCGACCTGTCCGCGGTCTCCGGCGCGATCGCGCTGGACCTGGAGGACCCGGTGCCCTCCTCCATCAGGCTCAGCTGCGTCTCCGGGGCGATGACGATCCGGCTGCCGCACGACCCGGACGTGCGCGTGGATCTGGGAACGGCGAACGGCCGGGCGGTCAGCTCCTTCCCGGAGGTGCGCGCCAGCGGCCACCGCGGCTCGCAGAAGCTCTCCGGGACGGTCGGCAGCGGCGCGGCCACGTTGACCGGCAAGACGGTCTCGGGTGCGGTGACGCTGCTGCGGCGCAGCGCCGACGAGGAGCCCTGGGACCTGGTCATCGAGGACGAAGCGCCGGTGCAAGACCGCGCTCCAGAGCATGGCGGACCCGAGGGCAGCGGCCCGCAGGACGCGGTACCCGCAAGCCACGCCGCGCAGACCACGGGGAACAGCACCGCCGAGAACCGCGGCACAGAGAACAGCGGCACAGAGAACAGCGGCACAGAGAACAGCGGCACAGAAGATCAAAGCAGCAACGCCGGCGGGACGGACCCCGACGGGACCGGCGGCAACCGCGATCACGGCGAGAACAGCGAGGACGCACGATGACCCCGGTATTCGGCCACGGCCGGCTCCGGCTTTACCTGCTCAAGCTGCTGGACGAGAGTCCGCGGCACGGCTACGAGATCATCCAGCAGCTGCGCGAGCGCTTCGCGGGGCTCTACGCACCGAGCGCGGGCACGGTGTACCCGCGCCTGGCCCGGCTGGAGTCCGAGGGCCTGGTGCGCCACGAGACGGACGGCGGCCGGAAGGTCTACCAGATCACCGACGCCGGCCGCGCCGAGCTCGCCGCGCGCGCCGCGGAGCTCGAGGCGCTGGAGACCGAGATCCGCGACTCGGTCAACGACCTGGCCGAGGGAATCCGGGACGAGGTGCGCGAGTCGGCGCGCACCGTGCGCGAACAGTTGGAGGCCGAGGCCCGCGAGGCGGCGATGCGCGCCGCGCGGGAAGCCGCTGAAGGTCGCGCCGGTACCGGAGCAGGGGCCGGTGCGGGCACAGGCGCCGGGGCAGGTGCCGGGGCCGGGGCGGGTGCGCGGCCCGGCGGCTGGGGTCCGGGCGGACCGTTCGACTGGCGCTCTATGCCCGGCGGCCCGCCGCCGGAGTCGGTGGACTGGGATCGGGACCAGTGGCGCGACTGGAAGCGCGAGCAGCGCGAACAGTGGCGGGACTGGAAGCGGGACCTGAGCGGCCAGCGCGAGCAGTGGAAGGACTGGCAGCGCGCCTGGAAGGAGCAGTGGGCGCGCCAGTGGAAGGAACAGTGGGAAGAGCAGTGGGGCGCCCGCCAGCGCCAGCAGCAGGGCGGCCCGCCGTGGGCCTGGCTGTTCAGCGGTGCGCCGTTCTGGGGCAACGAGGAGACGGAGCCCCGCGACAGTGACCATGAAGAGCGTGAGCACGACGAACCGCGCGACGCGGCGCCTGGGGAGGAGCCGCAGGGCGGTAAGCGCGGCGCGTCCTCGGGCTCGTCGGAGTACCGCAAGCACGGCGGCGGAGGCGGGGGAAGTCGGCGCCCGTTCGAGTGGGAGGTCTTCGGACCGCAGCTGCGCGACATGTTCGAAGGCGTGCGCCGGGAGGCCGGCCCGTTCTTCGACAACATGCGCCGGCACGGTCCGCTGTCCGACACGCAGAAGGCCGAGGCCAAGGCGATCATCGACCGGGCCGTCTCCGACCTGCGCGCGATCTTCGAGGGCCCGCAGGATCGCCATCCTGACGATCCCGGTCCGCACGACACCGTCTGAGTGACCCAGGCCCGACGCGGCGCCGGCTGTAATGCCGGCGCCGCGTCGGGCTTTGCCTTACGTACGAAGGGCGTCAGATGGCGAAGACGAGCTTGCCGACGAGGTCACCCGACTCCATCTTCGCGAAGCCCTCCGGCGCCTCGACCAGCGAGCGCACCGAGTCGATCACCGGCCGCACCCCGGTCACCTCGCAGAAACGCAGCAGCCTGGCCAGCTCGTCGCGCGAGCCCATGGTGGAGCCGACGACGCGCAGCTGGTGGAAGAACACCCGGGTCAGCGCGGCCGGCGGGTTCGGCCCCGAGGTCGCCCCGGAGATGACGATGGTGCCTTCCTCCCGCACCGAAGCCACCGAGTGGGCCCAGGTCGCCGCGCCCACCGTCTCCATCACCGCGTCTACGCGCTCAGGCAGCCGCGCACCGGACTCGAACGCCTGGTGGGCGCCGAGCTCGACCGCGCGGGCGCGCTTCTCCTCCGAGCGCGAGGTCGCCCAGACCCGGTAGCCGGCCGCCCGCGCCAGGACGATCAGGGCGCTGGCCACGCCGCCGCCCGCGCCCTGCACCAGGATCGTGTCGCCGGGCTGGGTGCCGGAACGGGTGAAGAGCATCCGATAGGCCGTCAGCCACGCGGTCGGCAGGCACGCGGCCTCCTCGAAGGAGAGGGCCGCGGGCTTCGGCAGCAGATTCCACCGCGGCACCGCGACGCGCTCGGCGAAGGTGCCCTGGTAACGCTCCGTCAGAATCGTGGGCCGCTCGCCGTCCTTGACCCCGCGGCCGCCCTCGCCGACGACGGCGTGTACGACTACTTCGTTGCCGTCCTCGTCGATACCCGCGCCGTCGCAGCCGAGGATCATCGGCAGCCGTTCCTCGGGCAGGCCGACGCCGCGCAGCGACCACAGGTCGTGATGGTTGAGCGAGGTCGCCCGCACCGTGACGGTGGTGAAGCCGGGGGCCACCTCGGGCTCCGGCCGCTCGCCGATCTCCAGGCCCCCGAGTGGGTCATCGCCGCTGATCGCTGAGGCAAACGCAGCGAGCATCGTCACGGTCCCTCCACGGTCCGCTTGAGCTCGCGGGCGCGCGCGCCCGCGAGCATCTCGCGCAGCAGGTCGACGAGAGGACCGCGAATCACCATCCCGAGCATCCTTCCAAGTTCTGCGTCGAGCAGGTAGGTCGCGCGAGTGCGGCCGGACCCGAGCTCCTCCAGCTCCCAGCTTCCCTGCACCGATTTCAGCTCACCCTTCACCTGGGTCCAGCGCAGCGCGGTGGGCGGCTCATACCCGAACCGGATGGTCGATTTGACCGCTCTGATCTTGGCGTCGGACTCGACCTCGCACAGCGTCGGGCGTCCTTCGGCGTCTC
>NZ_DASRGV010000177.1:0-8574 GCF_035650855.1 Actinocrinis sp.
GTCGTAGGGCAGCGGCGCCGGGTTCAGGACGAAGGGTGTGAACCGGTCGGCCTGCGGTGCGGTGGGCGTATAGGTCACGATCACCGAGTTGGTGCGCGTGTCGATGACACACATTCCGTCGGCGCGGCCGTGGCCGGTGACGTCGTTGATGGCGATGCTCGCCCCGACCGCCGAGATCCACGAGCGGATCTTGAAGTAGGCCGGGTTCACCGGGCGGATGTTGTTCATATGCTGGTTGGCGTAGCCGGGCGGCAGCGCGATGGGTAGCTCCTGGAGCTTGTACTGAGCAGCGGTCTGGGCGGCGCCGGACACCGCGACCGCGCTGCTCGCGCCGACGTACAGCGACGTACCGACGACGATGGCCAGCGCTCCTGGCGACAGCCGGCGGAGACGCTCACTGAGCCTCACTGCGATCTCCTCTCGAAACTGCGGTCATGAGACGGGGGCGTCTCGGGATTGGTGCGGAAGGGCGGCGCGGACCTGGTCGGCACGCTCAGCCGACGCCGGTAACCGAGGCCGCGTCCTGCGGTCGTTCGGCGCTGTCGAAGTCGGCGGCGAAGGCCGAGGCCGGCGCGACCGGCGTGGCCAGCTCCGGGTGCGCGGACAGCGCCGGTGCGACGTGGCTCCAGTCGCGGTTGCTTGCGAACAGCACGTCGCGCAGGGCGGAGTTGCCGCGCCGCAAGGCGTCGCGGTACTCCCCCAGCACGAACGCCGCGCCGTCGCGGGCGTAGGTCAGCAGCGGGAAGTCGCAGTTCTCCCTGTATGCCGGGTCGCCGTGGCGGCGGTACCACAGGACGTGGCGGGCGCCGGGCAGCAGCGTGAAGGTCGCGGTGGCGGTCTTGCGCGGGTCGCCGAAACCCATGTAGCGCGGCAGGAAGTCGACCCCGCGGAACCGGGTGAAGATGCGCTCGGCGGCCTCGGCGTACGTGATCTCGCCGGCGATCGCGGCGTCCAGGTCGGCCCGGTTGGCCCCCACCACGCCCAGGACGCCAGGCAGATGGCTGGCGAGCACGCCGATGCGGCTGGGCTCGGTGGTCTTCTCCAGATAGGAGAGGTCCTTCGTCTTCTGGTAGCGCATCCACAGCGCGAGCGGGCCGAAGGTGCCCAGCAGGCTGCCCATCACCCAGTTGCGGTTCCACGCGTTCCAGGTCTCGTAGCTCACGAAGGAGTCGAAGGACCCTGACACGATCTTGTCGTAGTGGTCGAACCCGCGGTTGACCACGTCCTCGATGTGCTGGAACCGCTCGACCTCGTAGTCGTCGTCCTCGACCGCCTTCAGCAGCGCCTCGGCGATCATGTCGACCGCGACGATGAGCACTGACATGCCGCTGGAGTACAGCGGGTCGATGAACGCGCCCGCGTGCGGAAGCTGGATCAGCCGCGGCGCGACGAAGTGCGGCGAGGAGTACTGGATGCGTCCGGACCTGATCCACGGCCGTGCGGCGTTCGCCTCGGCGAAGTGCCGCGCCATCGTCGGATAGGCGGAGACAACCTTGCGGAACTCCTCCTCCGGCGTGCCCTGCGGGTCGGGGTGCTTGCGCCGGTCGAGCATGAGGCCGACGCTGGTCAGCGGGTTGGTCGCGTCGCGGTGGTTGCTGAACGGGATGACCCACATCCAGCCGCCGTCGAAGATGTGGTGCATGGTCGACTGGCCCAGCGGGGAGATCAGCCGGCGCCGGGCGCCGGAGTCCAGCAGCAGGTCGGTGCTTCGCACGCCCGTCATGTGGGTGTAGATGGCGCGGGTGTCGGTGCGGAAGCGCGGGACCTCGTCGCGCATGCCGAGCTGATCGGAGACCATCGAGCGCATGCCGGAGGCGTCGATCAGCAGCTTGGCCTGGTAGATCTCGCCGGAGTCCGCACGCAGCTCGACCTCGTCGTCGCCGAACTTGATGTCGCTGATGCGGGTCTGCGAGTGGAACGTCGCGCCGTACTTGACCGAGAGCGCCGCGAGATAGGCGTCGGTGTCCTGGCGGAAGAGATGCGAGTCCGGGCCCACCGGTGGCGCCAGCGTCCCGAACTGGTTGATCTCCTCCGGACGATTCTCCTCGCCTTCGCGGTGGTACATGAAGCCGAACGAGCGTTTCACGCCGCAGTTGCTGCTGACGTGGTTGCGCACCTTGTGGAAGGTGCCGATCCACCCGATCTCCGGGACGCCGTACTTGTCGGCGACGATGCGCAGGCGCAGGCCCGTCTCCGGGATCAACGACTCACCGATGGTGAACCTCGGATGGCTCGCCCCCTCCAGCAGGAGGACCGAGACCCCCCGTTTGGCGAGGATGCACGCGAGCATCGAGCCGCCGATTCCCGACCCGAGGATTGCCACTTCATATCGGTTGGTGAACATGGTTCCCCATAATCGCGATTGACTGCGGATGAATTCCGGGAGAGCACCTGACACTCGCCATGACCAGCATGGCGCCGAGTTCGAGAGCCGGACTTCTCTTTCATTGCCGCCCTGCCGGAAAGGTCGCGGGCCGGGCGCGTCCCGAAAATGGGCGGCGCGATACCAGGGAAATGCGAGAAGCTCTCGGCTATTTCCCCTTGAATTGCGGCTGACCGCGATTCGGCGCGGTGGTGGGCTCGGCGGTGTCGGCTGCGCCACCGGCCACGGGCCGGCCTGGCGGTCGAACACTCCTGCCAAGGTTAGGGACCGCCGCGGCGTTCGACTTCTTCCAAATTAACCGTGCCACCGCAGCCGCCGAAGGCCGGCCCGCTGCCGGGCAACGTCAAAGTAGCGCGGTCGACTGGCGTCCACGCATCATCGAAACGAATGGCCTGGCCGAATAATTCAGTACTTTACAATCTCATATTTATCCATAAGGCGCGGCGTCGTCGTCGGCAAGCAGAGAGTAGGCGGGGCGAGCGTCGGGTTGCGACGATCCACTCGGATATTTCCGTCTTCGGACGATCCGCCGAGAGGAGAGAGAAATGGCCACTGCTTGGGGAGCGCTCAGACGCCGGATCCTGACCCCCAGCTTCACGGAGGCGCAACTTTCGGTCCGCGGATTCCACGTGAAGGACGCGGCCGCGCGGAACATGCTGGAGACGATCGGCGAGACCTTCCTCACCGGATACTCGTACGCCGCCGAGGCGCGCGAGCCGCTGGAGGCCGAGGAGCGGCTGGAGCAGCTGCCGTGGCAGTTCCGCGGTTTCGCGTACGAGGGCGCCGGCATGGGCTTCGCGGTGCGCGACGGCCTGCCGTTCGGCGGCCGCCATGTCAGCCGGTTCCTGGAAGGCCGCGCCCAGAACCACATCTACATGGTCTACGTCGGGATCGGCTGGGCCATGGCCCGGCTGCCGCGGCTGCGCTGGGCGAAGGCGTCCACCGCGGCGTCGGATCCGCTGCTGCGCTGGCTCGTGCTGGACGGCTACGGCTTCCATCAGGCGTACTTCCGCACCGACCGGTACGTACACCAGCAGTATCAGGAGGCGAACTTCCCATGGCCGGCCGACGATTCAGCCGGGTACGCCCGCCGGGTCATCGACCAGGGTGTCGGGCGGGCGATCTGGTTCGTCGCCGGGGCGGATCCGAACCGGGCCGCCGATCTGATCGACGCGTTCGACGAGAGCCGCCTGCCCGACCTGTATGCCGGCGCGGGCCTGGCGTGCACGTATGCGGGCGCTGCGAACGAGGCTGAGCTTCAGACCTTCCTGACGCGCGCCGGGGCCCACGCGCCGCAGGTGGCGCAGGGCAGCGTGTTCGCCAGCGCCGCCCGGTTCCGCGCCGGGCTGGTAACCGAGCACACCACGCTGGCGGCCGCGCTGGTCACCGGCATCACCCCGCAAGAAGCGTCCGACCTGGCCGACGCGGCGCGCACCGAACCCTTCGCCGCCTCGGCCGCCCCCTCCTACGAACTTTGGCGCCAGCGCATCGTCTCCGGGCTCGCCCAACTGCGGACCGCCCCGTGACCACCACGCTTCCGCAGGTCGCGGCAGGCCGCCGCCGCATGCCCGGGCCGCCGCGCACCGCTACGCTGACCGTACTGAACCGGATGATGCGCAGCCGGCTGGACGTCATGACGTGGGCGGCGGCGCAGTACGGCGACGCGGTCCGGTTGCCGCTCGGTCCCAAGACGCTCTACTTCTTCAACCGCCCCGACCACGCGAAGCACGTCCTGGCCGACAACGCCGAGAACTACACAAAGGGGCTGGGCATGGTCCATGCCCGGCGCGCCCTCGGGGACGGCCTGCTCACCAGCGAGGGAGAGCTCTGGCGTAAGCAGCGCAAGACGATCCAGCCGGTGTTCCAGTCCAAGCGGATCGCCCGTCAGCTCGGCGCGATCAGCGACGAGGCCGAGCGGCTGACCGCCCGGCTGCGGGCCCACGTCGGTTCCGGCGGCGTGGACGTTCGCGAGGAGATGACCGCGTTTACGCTCGGCGTGCTCGGGCGCACCCTGGTGGACGCCGACCTGGGCGCGTTCGAGTCGCTCGGCGAGTCCTTCGAGGCCGTGCAGAACCAGGCCATGTTCGACGCGATCACGCTCGGCAAGGTGCCCCTGTGGCTCCCGCTGCCGCTGCAGACCCGTTTCCGGCGGGCGCGCCGGGATCTGCAGCGCATCGTCGACACGCTGGCCGCAGAGCGGGCCGCCCGGCCGACCGGCGACGACGTCGTGTCCCGGCTGATCGAGTCGGTCCGGCACGAACCCGACCAGCGCACCGGGCGCATCCGAATGCGCGACGAGATGGTGACCCTGCTGCTCGCCGGGCACGAGACCACGGCCAGCACCCTGAGCTGGGCGCTGCACCTGCTCGACGAACACCCGGAGGCCTGGACGCGGCTGCACGAGGAGGCCGTCGAGGTGTTCGGGCGCGGGCCGCTGAGCATCGAGAGCATGCACGGGCTCACCTACACCACGCGGGTCCTCGACGAGACCTTGCGCCTGCACCCGCCGGTCTGGCTGCTGCCGCGCATCGCCCGCGAGAGCGACGAGATCGGCGGGTTCCCGGTCCCGGCCGGCGCCGACGTGCTGCTGTGCCCGTACCTGCTGCATCGGCACCCGGAGTTCTGGGTCGCGCCGGAACGCTTCGATCCGGACCGCTTCGCCCCCGGCGCGGCGGCCGGCCGGAACCGCTACTCGTACATCCCGTTCGGCGCCGGGCCGCGGTTCTGCGTCGGAAACAGCCTCGGCATGATGGAGGCCACCGTCGTGCTCGCCACGATCGCGCGCGACCTGCGGCTCGCCAAGGTGCCCGGATATCGGGTTACCGGCGAGGCGATGATGACGCTGCGGGTGCGCGGCGGCCTGCCGATGACGGTGCGGCCCATGTCCTGACAGGGCGTCAGGAACCCGGTGTCGGCTGGACCGGGAGCCGAACGCAGAACACCGAATCGGCCGGGGCGGATTTCCGCCCCGGCCGATTCGTCGTCTCCGGATGTCGGTGCTATTGGCGCAGCCAGTCGGCCGTGCGCTCACCGATCATGATCGAGGTCAGGTTGGTGTTCGCGCGGACCGTGTTCGGCATGATCGAGGCGTCGCAGACGTAGAGCGACTCCAGGCCGTGCACCGCGCAGCGCTCGTCGACGACGGTCCAGGGGTCCTCCTCGGGGCCCATGCGCACCGTGCCGACCGGGTGATACGCGCTGTCCAGACTGGTCTTGACGTACTGCTGCATCATGTCGTCGTTGTCGATCATCGCCTCGCGCAGGATGACGAAGCCCTGCCCCAGGACGCGGACGCCTGGATGGTTGGCCAGGCGCCAGGCCGTGCGCACGCCCTCCACGAGCAGGCGCAGCTCTCGCCCGTCGTCGCCGAGGAAGTTCAGCTCGATCTGCGGCGGCGCCAGCGGATCCGTAGAGGTCAGGACAAGCGAGCCGCGGGAGCGCGGCCGCTGCGAGACCACCATGACGCCGGCGATCATCGTCGTGCCGGCGAGCATCTGCAGTTCGGGGAAGTGCTCGAGGTCGAAGTGGTTCACCATGTAGAACTGGAGATCGTTGGTCTCGTTCGAGCCGGGCGCGGTGGTGCGCAGGATCTCTTGCAGGAACGGCCCCGACGGGTCGCAGGCGCCGGCCTCGGGCACCAGGAACGCCCCGGTGCGCTGGTGGTCGACCAGGTTCGCGCCCACGCCGGGCAGGTCGGCGCGGCAGTCGATGCCGAGCCGCTTGAGCTGGTCGGCGGGGCCGATGCCGGAGCGCATGAGGATCGTCGGCGAGGCCACGGCGCCGGCCGAGAGGATCACGCGCCGGGCGCTGATCGTCTCCGAGCCGCCATCGGCCGTGCGGACCACCACACCGGTGGCGCGTGATCCCTCGAAGACGACGCGGTCCAGGATCGTGTGCACCCTCAAGTCGAGATTGCTGCGGTAGCGGATGGGGTGCAGGTAGGCCATCGCAGTGGTGACCCGGTCCACGACGTCCCGCCGGTTGGACGGAATCGGCCCGACCCCGGTGGACTCCGGGTGGTTGTGGTCCTTGGCCTCCGGGAAGCCCGCCTCCAAGCAGGACTCGACGAAGGCGAGCTGACCGGGCACCAGCTCCTCCGGACGCCAGCGCCGGATCGGGTACGGGCCGCCCCGACCGTGGTATTCGCCGCCGCCGAAGTCGAGGTCGTCCTCCAGCCGCTGGAAGTAAGGCAGTACCTCCCGCCACGACCAGGACGGGTTCCCGGCCGCCGCCCACTCGTCATAGTCCCCGGGCATGCCCCGCAGCGCGACCGTGGCCCCGACGGCCGAGGACCCGCCGGTCACCCGCCCGCGCGGGTAGCGGATCCGCCGCCCGTCGCGCACGTCGGCCTTGAACTGCCAGTCGTGGTCGTGGAAGGACATCGCATTGCCGGAGCGGATATCCTGCGGCGTCTCCTGCGGGGTGGGGTAGTCGGGGCCGGCTTCCAGGAGGAGCACCCGCCGCTTCGCGTCCTCGCTCAGACGCGCGGCGAGCACGGCGCCGGCCGACCCGGCGCCGACGATGATGTCATCGTATTGAGGCGTCATACAGGATCCTCACTGACCTGGGATGCGGGAAGCACGACGCGGCATCGGCGCACGTCGCTCGGGATACGCGCACTGATGCGCCCCTCGTGTCGAGGGTCGCAAGCGGGGCGCGGCGGGACTACTCCGGCATTGCCCGGAGCGGGCAGGTCGCGCGGGCGTCGTCCGCGCCGCCGCGGACCGGCCGCTGCCGCCGGGCACGGAGAAAGAAGCCTGACACCCGCGCCCGGCGGCACGCTTTTGTCGTCAACGCCGCGAGCTTCGGAGCCGCGGCGCGAAGGAGGCTGCAGCATGGCAGAGAACCAAGCGACGACGGAGCTCGAAGAGGCGCCGGCCGGAGTCAGCGCCATGATTCCCAACACCGCGAGGATCATGGACTACCTCCTCGGAGGGAGCGCCAACTTCGCGTCCGACCGCGCCGTGGGCGACACCGCGTTCGTCAACTGGCCGGGTGAGACCGGCGGGGTCGAGGGAGTGAAGGTCGACCTGCACGCGGCGCGCGACGCTCTGCGGCGCATCGTGCAGTATCTGGCCGGGGAGTGCGGGATTCGCCAGTTCCTCGACCTGGCCAGCGGGCTCCCCACGATGGACAACACCCACCTGGCCGCGCGTTCAGTCGCGCCCGGCTGCCGCGTCGTCTACGTCGACAACAACCCCTCGGTCGCGTCGCACGGGCAGTACCTGCTCGCGTCCGACCCCGACACGGTCTTCCTGCAGGCCGACTTCCGGGATCCGAAGGACATCGTGGCGCGGGCCTCCGAGACGCTCGACTTCACCCAGCCCGTCGGCCTCATCCTGTTCGGCGTGCTGCACTTCGTGGACGACGCCGACGGGCCGCAGCAGCTCCTCGACGACCTGCTCGCGGCCGTGCCCTCCGGCAGCTACCTCGCCCTGTCCCACTTCGCCAAGGACGACGTGGACTCGGCGCTGAACGCGATGCTGACGGAGATGGACAAGCAGACCGGCGACTCGGTGTTCCGCCGGACCCGCTCGGAAGTCGAGCGGTTCTTCGACGGCATGGACGTCGTGCCGCCCGGCGTGGTCGAGACCGAGCTGTGGCGGCCGCAGGTCCAGGGGCCCAAGCCGCTGCCCATGTGGGCCGGGCTGGCCCGCAAGCGGTGAACCGCCCATGTCGACACAGGTGAGGTACGACGACATCGTCGTGGGGGCGGGCAGCGCCGGCGCGGTGCTGGCTGCCCGGCTGAGCGAGGACCCCGCGCGGCGGGTGCTGCTGGTCGAGGCCGGGCCGCACTACCAGGCGGCCGGGAACACACCGGGCGACCTGCTCGACGCCAACAGCATGTCGCTGGTGGACCACAGCTGGGGGTTCACGGCCCGGCTCACCCGCGCCCGCCGGGTCATGTTCCCGCTGGGGAAGGTCACCGGCGGCTCCTCCGCGGTGGGCAACACGGTCGCGATCCGCGGCACGCCGCAGGACTACGACGAGTGGGCGCAGGCCGGCAATCCGCTGTGGTCCTGGGAGCAGGTGCTTCCGCTCTTCCAGGCCATCGAGGACGACCTGGACTTCGGCGACCGCGAGTTCCACGGCCGCGGCGGCCCGGTGCCCATCCGCCGGTGGCGCCCGGAAGAGCTGACCGCGGTGCAGCAGGAGTTCCTCGACGCCTGCCTGGCCGCCGGCCACCCCTG
>NZ_DASRGV010000178.1:0-8251 GCF_035650855.1 Actinocrinis sp.
TCACGGCCGTTCTCCTGCGGTCCTGGTCGCCGGTCGCGCGTTGTGACTCGACGCCGGCCCGCAATCTGTTATGCCTCTGCATCGAACAGTGTGGCCTACCACACGGTATTTCACATACTCGGGAACGGCACACCCCAATCCTGCCGGATGCCGTAACGTGCCCCCAGGCCGCCCCGACCATCTACGCTTGCCGAATGAGCATGGCCGGTGAGACGACTGAGAACGCGCCCGCGACCCACGAGACCCCGTTGGCACTCACCCGCCGGGCACGGCGGATCAACCGGGCGCTCGCCGAGATTTATCCCGATGCTCACTGCGAGCTCGATTTCGAATCGGCCTTCCAGCTCCTCTGCTCAGTCGTGCTCTCCGCGCAGACCACCGACGTCCGCGTCAATCTGACCACGCCGGCCCTGTTCGCCCGTTACCCCACCGCCGATGACATGGCCGCGGCCGACCCGGTGGAGCTGGAGAAGTTGATCAAGCCCACCGGCTTCTACCGCAACAAGGCCAAGTCGTTGCTCGGCTTGGCTGTGGCCATCCGTGACCAGTTCGGCGGTGAGGTACCGCACACTCTGGAGGAACTGGTCACGCTGCCTGGTGTCGGCCGCAAGACGGCGAACGTCGTGCTCGGTAACGCGTTCGGTGTCCCGGGCATCACCGTGGACACGCACTTCGGCAGACTGGCGCGCCGCTTCGGCTGGACCCGCGAGGAGGATCCGGTCAAGGTCGAGTTCGAGGTCGGCGCGCTGTTCCCGAAGGCGGAGTGGACCATGCTCTCGCACCGGATGATCTTCCACGGTCGCCGAGTGTGCCACTCCCGCAGACCGGCCTGCGGCGCCTGTCCGATCGCCGCACTGTGCCCGTCGCGCGGAATCGGCGAGCAGGACCCGATCAAGGCGGAGGCGCTGCTGCGTCCCGCGTCGGCTCGCGAGGCGGCGCTGATCGCCGCCGCTCGGAAGGTGGCTTCGTGAACGACGCGGGCAAGATCATGGCCGCGCCTGAAGACCTGCCGACCTGGCTGCGCCCGCTCGCCGGGGCACTGCGCGAGCTCGCTCCGAACTGGCTCGGCTTCCGACCCAGGACACGCACACTGCCCGGAGAGCCGCGCCGTTCCGCCGTGCTGATCCTCTTCGGCGAGAGCGGGTCGCCGGGAGCTCCAGTACCGGACGTGCTGATCACCGAGCGAGCCGCGACCTTGCGCGCACACGCCGGGCAACCCGCCTTCCCCGGCGGCCGAATCGACCCCGAGGACCATGGCCCGGTGCACGCCGCGCTGCGTGAAGCGCAGGAGGAGACCGGCGTCGATCCCGAGTCAGTGGCCGTGTTCGGCCGCTTGCCGGAGATCTACCTGCAACCGAGTGATTTCATGGTCGCGTCCGTTCTGGGGTGGTGGCACACTCCGTCGCCGCCACGCGTCGTCAGTCCTCTGGAGGTGGCCGCAGTGCACCGAGTGCCTGTGGCCGAGCTTGCCGACCCTGCGAACCGGCTGCGCGTGCGTCATCCGGCCGGTTACATCGGTCCGGCGTTCCACGTCGACGGCATGCTTGTCTGGGGATTCACGGCCGGACTGCTCGACGCCGTGCTGAGACTCGGCGGTTGGGAACAGCCGTGGGACCACAACCGGCTCGAAGACTTGCCGGAAGAGGTCACGGCGCTGAGCGTTCAGTCAAGCTCGATCCGTCCCGCCGACCAGCGGCCGTTCGCCACGGGCACGGACGGTTTGGAAAACCCGACCGGGCTGAACGGTTCAGCGGCGAACGGTTCCACAGCTCACGATGCGAACGCGAACAATACGGACAGCACGGGCGGCTTAGCCGGCACCGGCGGCGAGTGAAGGTGAGCCCGTGGACCTGCTCGATCTGATTCTGATCATCGTCGCCATCGCGTTCGCGGTGTCGGGATACCGTCAGGGCTTCGTGGTCGGCGTGCTGTCGTTCGTCGGCTTCGTCGGCGGACTGCTGCTCGGATTGTGGCTCGTGCCCGTGGTGATACAGCGCTTCACCTCGAACACCTCGCTGGTCGTCTCGACCATCTCGCTGTGTGCGGTGCTCGTGCTCGCGGTGCTCGGGCAGGTCTTCGCCACCTCGGTCGGCGGGCGGGTGCGCCGGGAGATCACCTGGCGGCCGGTCCAGGCCGTGGACCAGAGCGCGGGCGCGGCGGTGTCGGTGATCTCGGTCATGCTGGTCGCCTGGTTCCTCGGGCTCGCCCTGGTGAACTCGACCATGCCGGTCGTCGCTCAGCAGGTCCGCAACTCGGCGCTGCTCAACGGCATGCGGACGGTGCTGCCGGCCAACGCGCAGAACTGGTTCAGCTCGTTCGCCAACGTCCTTGACCGCAGCGGCTTCCCGCAGGTGTTCGCGCCGTTCACGCATGAGCAGATCGCCAACGTGCCGCCGCCGGATCCCGCAGTGCTCAACCAAGCGGGTGTCGTCAAGGCGCAGAACTCGATCGTCAAGATCGTCGGTAACGCACCGAGCTGTGGGAAGCAGATCGAAGGCTCCGGGTTCGTCTACTCACCGCAGCACGTGATGACGAACGCTCACGTCGTCGGCGGCGTAACACATCCCACAGTGCAGGTGGGCGGAGAGGGACACCTTTACCGCGCGACGGTGGTGCTGTTCGACCCGACCAGCGACGTGGCAGTGCTCTACGTCCCCGGGCTGCGGTCGGCTCCGCTCTCCTTCGACACCTCGGGCGCGAGCGGCGACAACGCCGTCGTGGCCGGCTTCCCGGAGGACGGCCCGTTCACCCCGGTCGCCGCGCGCATCCGGCAGGAGATCCAGGCGCAGGGACAGGACATCTACCAGCACGGATCGGCGACGCGCGAGATCTTCTCGCTGTTCGCGCAGGTGCTCCAGGGCAACTCCGGCGGCCCGCTGCTCACATCGACCGGCCAGGTATACGGCGTCGTGTTCGCCAAGTCGCTGGAGGACGCCTCTACCGGATACGCGCTGACTGCCGCTCAGGTCTCGCAGGACGCGCATCAGGGCGCGGATGCGACAGGTGCGGTAGACACCGAGGGTTGCGCCATCTGACGCTCCAGCGCGTCGCCGATTCTCCCGAGTCCGGCAGCGTTTTCTGGGTCCGGCAAGGGCTCCTGAGTGTCACAGCATCCTGTTCCGCAACAGTGATCTAGAAAGTTGCTACTGTCTGATCGGCGATTCGCCAGGATCGGCCTGTGACTCGCGACTTTGGGGGGCGTTTCCGTGCTTGGACACTCGCATTCGACCAGCGGCGCGCTCGCCTGGGCTGCCGCGGCGGCCTGGGTGCCGGCGGCGGTGTGGCCGGCCCGGCTGGACATCAAAGACATCATGCTCGGCACGTTCATCACGGCCGGCTCCGCGCTGCTGCCGGACTTCGACCACCCGGACGGCACGATCGCGCACTTCCTCGGCCCGATCTCGCACACGTTCTGCCGCTTCGTCGAGTGGATCTCGGGCGGTCACCGGCACGCCACGCACTCGCTGCTGTTCGTGGCCGGGGTAACCGGCGGCACCTGGGCCGGAGCGCACTACCTGGGACGCCCCTTCACCCTGGGCCTGGTCTACATCCTGCTCTCGCTGGCCATACGGGCGCTGCATCTGTGCCCTCCCGGTAAGGGCATCCACTCCTGGGGAGTGGTGCTCCTGCTCGCGGTCGGGGGAACGTTCCTGATGGACCGTTGGATCAGCTCGGATCCCACCTGGCTGCCCGTCGCCGTCGGCCTCGGTGCGCTTACCCACCTTGCCGGGGACTGCCTCACCGATCGCGGGTGCCCGCTGCTGTGGCCGATTCCGACCCGCTTCGGCATACCGCTGATCAAGCACACCGGCGAGAAGCTGGAAACCGCCTTCCTCACCCCGCTCATGGCGGTCGGCGCGTTCGTATCCCTCTACTTCGCCACGACGCCGCTCACGCACAAGTAGAAGGCCGCCGTCGCGCCAAGGCCGTTTCCGCCGAGCCAAGATGCGCCGCGCGCCGCTGACCGGTATCTGCGCTCTTACCGGTCCGGTTCGTCGTCCGCGAGCCAGTTCAGCACCTCGGTGTTGAACAGCTTCGGCGCCTCTTCCTGCGGGAAGTGGCCGACGCCTTCAAGCAGCCGCCAGCGATAGGGCGCGTTCACGTGCCGCCCAGAGCCGCGCGCCGTGCTCGTGAGCACCGTACGGTCCAGCGCCCCGTGCAGGTGCAGCGTCGGCACCTCAGTCGGCGTGCGCATGCGCTGCTGGTACTGGAGCCCGTCGGGGCGCGGCAGGGACCGTACCCACCAGCGGAAGTACTCCAGCGAGCAGTGCGCGACACCCGGAATCATGATCGCTTGTTCGTATCGTTCGATCACGTCGTCGGGCGGCCATTCCGGGCCGCTCCACTCACGCAACATCCGGCCCACCGCCGCGCCGCCGTCTCGCAGCAGCGACTTCTCGGCGGCCAGCGGGCGCTGCGCCGCGAACACGTGCTTGCTCGCGCCGATCTGCGCGGGGTCGGTGAGAAGCGCGGCACGCTGCCGCCGCGGGTGCCCAGCGCCGACGACGACGAGCCGCCGCACGGTCTTCGCCCGCACGGTCGCGGCGGTCCAGCCGAGCGTGGCGCCCCAGCCGTGCCCGATGACCGCGGCGTTCGCCTCGCCGAGCGCGCGAATGACCCCCGTGACGTCCATGGTGAGTGTTATCGGATCGTAGCCTCGCGGCGTCTTGTCGCTGCCGCCGAACCCCCGAAGATCCATCGCCGCCGCTCGGTAACCGGCCTGCGCGAAGGCGATCAGCTGCTCCCGCCAGGTCCACCAGAACTGCGGGAATCCGTGCAGGAACAGCACGAGCGGGCCCTCGCCGAGCTCGACGACGTGGAAGCGGGCGCCGTTCGCGGAGACCTCACGATGGGTCCAGGCGCCCTCCACGTACACCGGTGACAGGTCTGAAGGCATGGGCGCCAGCATGGCACAACTGACTGTCCATAGGGTGTCGCAAGGGGGTGCGTTGGGCGACTTGAGGCGCCGATTGACGGCTGACGGACTAGCGCACGGACCGCTTGAAGACGGCGATCGACTCGTTCGTGGCGCGCTTCGTGGCGTCCACGCCGCGGATCTTCTTGAGCCGCAGCATCCCTATTCCGCCGAGCAGACCGGCGAGCAGAATGTAGCCGCCGCCGACGATGAGCCAGGCCCAGGCCAGGCCGATCCCGGCGGCGTGGATGCCGTACGCGATCGCGAACGAGAACATGATCAACGCGAACAGGGAGAGCAGCCCGGCGACGGCGAACAGCGCGCCGCCCATCGCCGCCTGCTTCACGTCCCGGCGCAGCTCCGCCTTGGCCAGCGCGATCTCGTCGCGCACCAGGCTGGAGAGGTCCTTGGTCGCGGACGTGACCAGTGCGGAGAGCTTGTGGTCAGAGTCGAGGCGGTCGGACTGGGAACCGACGGTCGTGGCCACGGCTACCTCCAGGAGTGCGTACGGCGACATGCAGGCCTTAGGTGGGCAATCGCGGCCCAAGTACCCCTGGTTTTGTCAGACTATGCGGTCATTGGGCTGACCGCGTGGCCTGCGGGCGCACCTGGTTCGGGTCAGTCCGGGGAGAACCGGGCAGGTCTCGCACGGCCCTGAATAGCTACAAGTTTACCTATCGATTTATCGACAAATCTACTTCTCGACAATGGCTGCGCGGCTGACCTGGGCCGTCCCGGAAAGCCGGCCGAATAATCCGGTCGCGTCAGTTCCACTCGCCGTGTTACCCATGAGCCATGCCCACTGAGCCGTCCGCCCCGCGCCCCCTCGCCGAGAGCGAGTTCGACCAATTCCTCTACCTCGACGAGCTGGCCTTCGGCTCCGAACCGCCGAGCGCCGCCGCGCTGGAGATCGACAAGGGGCTGCTGGAACGCGATCGCACGATCGGCGTGTTCGACGGTCCGCAGCTCGTCGGCGGCGCCTCGATCTTCAGCTTCGAGATGACCGTGCCCGGCGGCCGGATCCCGATGGCCGGCGTCAGCTGGGTGAGCGTAATGCCGACGCACCGGCGACGCGGCATTCTCAGCTCGATGATGCGACATCAGCTGCACGACCTGCACGAATCGGGCGGCGAAGCGGTCGCGGGACTGACCGCGAGTGAGCCGCCGATCTACGGGCGCTTCGGCTACGGCCTCGCCTCACGTGTCGCGCGATTGACGATTCCGCGGTTGCACAGCGGTCTGCGCATGCCGGCCGGCTCAGATGCCGTCTCCCTCAGGGTTGTCCCAACAGAGGAGTCGCTAGAGGCCTGCGAAGAGGTCTACGCGCGACAGGTGCCAAAGCGTGCCGGAATGCTTGTACGCACGCCGGCATGGGCCAACGCGTACGCCTCAGACCCCGAGGACTGGCGCGACGATCGGTCAAGGCTGCGTACCGTCCTTGCTGAACGAGACGGCCAGGCGGTCGGCTACACGCGTTACCGCGTCAAGCAGGAGTTCTCGAACGGTGCTCCGGCGGGCCGGGTAAGCGTGAACGAGCTCTACGCAGATGACGCTGCGGCCTACGCCGTACTGCTGCGGTATCTCGTGAGCGTTGACCTGATGACGACCACCGAACTGGCCGGCGTACCGCTTGATGCCCCGCCGCTGCGCCTCCTGGACAACCCCCGCGCGGCCAACGCCAGCGTCAAGGACGCCCTGTACATCCGCCTCGTCGACATGGACCGGGCACTCGCGTCGCGGACCTACTCCGCGCAAATCGACACCGTCATCGACGTGACCGACACGTTCTGCCCGTGGAACGCCGGACGCTGGCGGCTGACCGGAGACGAGAAGGGCGCCACCTGCGAACGCACGACCGCGGCCCCTGACATCGCGCTCGGCGTGCGCGAACTCGGATCGGTCTTCCTCGGCGGAGCCTCCCTCGCCTCACTCGGCGCGGCCGGCCTGGTCGAGGAGCGGCGCAACGGCGCGCTGGCAGAAGCCTCGCGCGCGTTCGTGACCGAACTGGAGCCCTGGATGTCGTTCGGCTTCTGATACAGCCGCCGGGACGCGAAATGCGGCGCGGCGTGTGTCCGATCATCAGCTGATCGGACACACGCCGCGAAACCCGCTCGATGCTGGCGCTCAGTCCTCCGTCGCGTGCGGAAGCTTCGCCGCGATCAAGTCCATGACGGAAGCATCGGTGAGCGTCGTGGTGTCACCCAGCGCGCGGTCCTCGGCCACGTCCTTGAGCAGCCGCCGCATGATCTTCCCGGACCGGGTCTTGGGCAGCTCGGCCACGAACTGGATCTGCTTCGGCTTCGCGATCGGGCCGATCTCCTTGGAGACGTGCGCCTTGAGCTCGGCGTCCAGCTCCTCGCCCTCCGCCTTACCGCCGCGCAGGATCACGAAGGCCACGATGCGCTGACCGGTCGTCTCGTCCTTAGCGCCCACCACGGCGGCCTCAGCCACCGAGGGGTGCGAGACCAGTGCGGACTCGACCTCGGTGGTGGAGATGTTGTGCCCCGACACCAGCATGATGTCGTCCACCCGGCCGAGCAGCCACAGGTCGCCGTCGTTGTCCTTCTTCGCGCCGTCGCCGGCGAAGTAGTAGCCCTGCTCGGCGAACCGCGACCAGTACGTCTCGCGGTAGCGCTCCGGGTCGCCCCAGATGCCGCGCAGCATCGACGGCCACGGCTGGTCCAGCACCAGGAAGCCGCCGCCGCCGTTCGGGACGACGTTGCCCTCCTTGTCCACCACGTTCGCCGAGATGCCCGGCAGCGGCCGCATCGCCGAGCCCGGTTTGGTCGTGGTCACGCCCGGCAGCGGCGAGATCATGATGCCGCCGGTCTCGGTCTGCCACCAGGTGTCGACGATCGGGGTGCGCCCGCCGCCGATGTTCTGCCGGTACCAGATCCAGGCCTCTGGGTTGATCGGCTCGCCCACCGAGCCGAGCAGCCGCAGCGAGGAGAGGTCGAACTTGGCGGGGATGTCGTCGCCCCACTTCATGAACATCCGGATCGCGGTCGGCGCCGTGTACAGGATGCTGATCTTGTACTTCTGGACGTTCTCCCAGAACCGCCCCTGGTGCGGGGTGTCCGGGGTGCCCTCGTACATGACCTGCGTCGCGCGGTTCGACAGCGGCCCGTAGACGATGTACGAGTGCCCGGTCACCCAGCCGACGTCCGCCGTGCACCAGTAAACGTCCGTCTCCGGCTTCAGGTCGAACACTGCGTTGTGCGTGTACGAGACCTGCGTGAGGTAACCGCCGGTCGTGTGCAGGATGCCCTTGGGCTTACCGGTCGTTCCGGACGTGTACAGGATGAACAGCGGGTGCTCGGAGTCGAACGCCTCGGG
>NZ_DASRGV010000179.1:0-9339 GCF_035650855.1 Actinocrinis sp.
CCTCGACGGCCTGGGGGTGGCGAGGGGTGAGCTTCCGCCGCTGAACGACCGCATGGCGGCCGGCATCGCCCGCGCTAACGAAGCGCTCGACTCCGGCGCCGCCCAGGCGAGCCTGGACCGCTGGATCGAAGCGACCAGCCAGACGGTCTGAGCTAGGGCGAGCAACCAGACAAGCAGGCAACAAGACAAGCAGGCAACAAGACAAGCAGGCGCACACCGCTCACGCGTCATCAGTAACCATCGCCTGGACAGCCTGATGGTGCGTGAGCGGACCGTCTCGTCTACGCGTTGAGGATCTGACGCAGCGTCGCGATGCGTTCCTCGACCGCGGCGCCGGACGGTGAGGTCGCCCACAGGGCCATCCACTCGCTGTCCGGGCCGGTGACCCGGTCGAGGGCGGCGAGCGCGACGCGCTGGTCCTCGGCGGTGACGGCCGGGCGGTGTGAGGAGAGCCAGGCGTCGACCGAGGAGTTCCCGGTGGCGGCGGCACGGGAGCGGCCGGCCGCGACGAGGCAGGCGGCGGCCACCGCGACATGACCCTCGGCCAGTTCGATCTGTCCCGGCCGCTCGACCACCGCGACCAGAGTCTCGCGCAGCTTGGGCGGGACCTGGGCGTCAGGCGTCTCCTCGACCTCGTCGAAGAAGTCCATCGCGTCGTCGTTGTCGAACGGTCCGACCTGCCACGTACCCATTCCTGACGCTCCTGCTTCCCGGTTGGCGCCGTCGCTCCCCTGTACCGAACGGTAACCAGGAACCGGCAGTGGCGCTACAGGACCGCAGGGTGATGTTCACGGCTAGCCGGAGACCGGCTTGCCTCCGAGCGTCGCGCCGTAGGCGGAGCCGGACAGCCACGAGGACCAGCCGATGGTCCAGTCGCCGAAGCCGTTCGTCACCGCGACCGTCTTGCTGGTGCCGGTGACCTGAACGACGTCGCCGACGTGCGCGAGGTTGTAGAACCAGGTCGCGTCGGAGGTGCGGGCGTGGATGCAGCCGTGCGAGGAGTTGACGTAGCCGATCTGGCCGTCCCAGGGCGCGGCGTGCACGTACGTGCCCGAGTAGGTGATCTGGGTGGCCCAGTTCACGAACTCGTCGTACTTATCCCCGTTGCCGTAGTCGCCCTTCATCTCGACCGGGTTGCCCTTGCCGAGCACGGCCAGCGTTCCGCTCCAGGTGATGAAGCGCGGGTCGTTCGAGCCGGTGTCGATCGGGAAGGTCCGGATCACCTGCCCGTTCTGGTAGGCGGTGGCCTTGAACGCCTTGGTGTCCACGATCAGCCGCAGGTCGGTGTCCCGGATCGTGAAGTTCAGCGAGTGGTTCTTCACGAAGTACTGGTGGGTTCCGGCGCGCACCCCGGTGAGGTTGAGCGCGACGGAGACCTGCGTGCCGGTCTGCCAGTAGTCCTGCGGCCGCCAGTCCATCATGTCCGAGTCGACCCAGTGCCAGGCTCCGGCGACCGGCGGGTTCGTCGTCACGACGCAGGCCTTCTCGACGTCCGCGCGGTACGAGCTGGGCACGTAGTTGGTGAACTGCACCCGGATCGGCTGCCCCACGCCGACGCTCACGTCGCTGCCGGGCCACATCTCCAGCACGCCTATGGTGGCGCTCGGCTTGAGGGTGGTGAACGAGACGGTCTTGGTGACCGACTTTCCGCCCTTGTCAGTGGCCTGGATCTGCATCTGGTACGACGTGTTGAGGTTGAGCACGCCGTTGGAGGTCCAGCTGGACTTGTCGTCGGACAGCGTGCCGCTGGTCTCCTGGCCGCCGGAGAGCTGGACCGAGGTGATGGTCCCGTTCGCGACGGAGACGGTGACCGCCTTTGACGGGTCGACGTTCGAGGTGCCGTCGGCCGGGACGGTGGTGAAGGCCGGGGCGGGGTAAGTCGGCGAGGGGGACGGGCTGGAGCCGCCCGCGCCCGCACCGCCGTTGACGCTCCCCGCGCCGGTGCCAGAGCCGTTGTTCTTGTTCCCGCCACCGGATCCCCCGGTGACCGCGGCGGCCACGCCGCCGATCGCGGCGAGGGCGAGGACGCTTCCGGCGGCGATGATCCCGCGGCGGGGAAGGCGGGAGAGCAGGCTGCCGGAGGCCGCGGTGTCGGCGTCCTCGGCGCCGTCGTCCGGGGCCGGATCGGCGCTGTACGGGGTCGCGCCGCTGCCGAACGCCTGTCCGGGGCCGCTCTCAGCCGCGTAGACGGAGGGGGGAAGCACCGGGACGTGCCGGATCGCAGCTGTCTGGGCGCTCGGGTCGGCCGGTGCGGGCTCGCGACCCGCAGGCGGGGGCACGGGAACCTGCCGGATCACCGCGGTCTCGGCGCTCGGGTCGGCCGGCGCAGGCTCAGCCGGCGAGGGAGCTGATTGGCCCGCGGCCGAATCCTGCCCTCCCTCGGCAGCCGCCGAGTCCGCGGGCTGCCAAACCTGGCGCTGTTCCTGCTCGCCCTGATCCTGGCGGTGCTGCACTTGATCGCGCTGCTCCTGGCCGCGCTGGGCCGCCGCGTCCGTGCCGTCCGCGCCGTCCGCGCCATTCGTGCCTTCGCCACCTGCGGGTATGCCGGGGCCGACCCCATCCACCATTGCGCTGCTACTCCCCTGGCTCGCGCTGCTAACCGCCTACCAGCCGCACCTATTAACGTACCCGCGTCTGGTTACCCACCGCGCGCCAGCATAGTGAGTGAAGGCCGGTGTGGAAGATCCACACCGGCCTTCACTCAGAGTTGTTACAGACCCACTACCTGGCCGCGATCGGCCTCCGACCTGGCTTTCAGCCTTGGCTCAGGTTGGCCGTCCGGCGGGCCGCGCGCGGCCCGGACCGGCAGCGGTTCGGATCAGTAGTGCTTGTTCTCGCCGCGGTAGTACTCGAACACGAGCCCGTACACGCCGTAGGCGAAGAACGGGGCCGCGAAGTAGCAGAGCCAGAACCCGACCGCGATCCCGGTGAACATCGCCGCGCCGCCGGCCGCGAGCACGATCGGCCACCAGCTGTGCGGGGAGAAGAAGCCCTGCTCCCCCGCGCCCTCGTGCGGCTCCGCGTCGTCCCGGTCCTCCGGGCCGACGATCCCCCGCTTCGCCAGCTGGCGCACGGTGAAGTTGAGGTAGAAGAAGATCATCCCGCACAGGCCGAAGGCCATGATCAGCGCCGCCGTACCCGTCGGGTCGTGCGAGAGCCACCAGTAGACCGGCACGTCGATGAAGAAGAAGATCGCGATGATCAGGAACATCCGAGCCGTGAGTTTCACAGCGTCACTCGCCCTTCTCCGCGGCCCGGTCGCGGGCCAGCGCCTTCTTCGCGCCGTGGCCGCGCTCGCCGAGTTCGATCTCGCGCAGCGCCACCTCGGGGTGGTGCAGGTCGAAGGCCGGGGACTCGGACCGCACCCGCGGCAGCGAGTTGAAGTTGTGCCGCGGCGGCGGGCACGAGGTGGCCCACTCCAGCGAGCGGCCCCAGCCCCACGGGTCGTCCACGGTCACCCGCTTGCCGGTCTTCGCCGTCTTGTACACGTTGTACAGGAACGGGATCGTCGACATGCCCAGCAAGTACGCGCCGATCGTGGAGATCGTGTTCAGCGTCGTCCAGCCGCTGGAGGCCATGTAGTCGGCGTAGCGCCGGGGCATGCCCTCCGCGCCGAGCCAGTGCTGCACCAGGAAGGTGGTGTGGAAGCCGATGAACAGCGTCCAGAAGTGGATCTTCCCGAGCCGTTCGTCGAGCATCTTCCCGGTCCACTTGGGCCACCAGAAGTAGAACCCGGCGAACATCGCGAACACCACGGTGCCGAAGAGCACGTAGTGGAAGTGTGCGACCACGAAGTACGAGTCCTGCACCTGGAAGTCGATCGGCGGGGAGGCCAGCAGGATGCCGGTCAGACCGCCGAACAGGAAGGTGACCAGGAAGCCCACGGACCACAGCAGCGGCGTGTCGAACGAGAGCGATCCGCGCCACATGGTGCCGATCCAGTTGAAGAACTTCACTCCCGTGGGCACCGCGATCAGATAGGTCATGAACGCGAAGAACGGGAGCATGACCGCGCCGGTGGTGAACATGTGGTGCGCCCACACGGTCACCGACAGGCCGGCGATGGACATGGTCGCGAACACCAGGCCGCTGTAGCCGAAGACCGGCTTGCGGCTGAACACCGGGAAGATCTCCGAGACGATGCCGAAGAACGGCAGCGCCACGATGTACACCTCGGGGTGCCCGAAGAACCAGAACAGGTGCTGCCACAGGATCGCGCCGCCGTTGGCCGCGTCGAAGATGTGCGCCCCGAGCCGCCGGTCCACCTCGAGCGCAAACAGGGCCGCCGCCAGCACCGGGAAGGCCAGCAGCACCAGCACCGAGGTCAGCAGGGTGTTCCACACGAAGATCGGCATCCGGAACATCGTCATGCCGGGCATGCGCATGGTGATGATCGTGGTGATGAAGTTCACCGAGCCGACGATGGTGCCGAAGCCGGAGAGGGCCAGGCCCATGATCCACAGGTCGCCGCCGACGCCCGGCGAGTGGATCGCGCTGGACAGCGGCGAGTAGGCGAACCAGCCGAAGTCGGCCGCGCCCTGCGGGGTCAGGAAGCCGCTGACCGCGATCAGCGAGCCGAACAGGAACAGCCAGTAGGCGAACGCGTTCAGCCGCGGGAAGGCCACGTCCGGCGCGCCGATCTGCAGCGGCATGATCGCGTTGGCGAATCCGGCGAACAGCGGGGTCGCGAACATCAGCAGCATGATCGTGCCGTGCATCGTGAACGCCTGGTTGAACTGCTCCGGCGTCAGCAGCTGCAGGCCGGGGCGGGCCAGCTCGGTGCGGATGAGCAGCGCGAGCAGGCCGCCGAAGCCGAAGAAGATGCACGAGGTGATCAGGTACAGGAAGCCGATGACCTTGTGGTCGGTGGAGGTGATCCACTTGACCACGGTCGAACCGGGCTGCCTGGTGCGGTAGGCCGTCACCGAGGGGGTGGCGACCGCCGGGTCGTTGATCGCGGTCACCAGGCCGTCCCTCCAGTCGAGTTCTTACCCTTGATGCCGTTCATCGGGCCGACGCGGCAGGGGATGCCGTTCTCGCCGACGCCCGCGTTCGGGCCGCAGCCGATCGGCAGCTGCCCGGTGTCGCCCTGCTGCTGGAGCTGGGCGAGGTGTGCCTTGTACTGGTCCGGCGGCACGACGTCGACCCAGAACAGCATCCGGGAGTGGTCGACGCCGCACAGCTCGGCGCACTCGCCGATGAACTCGCCCTGCTTGGTCGGGGTCAGCTCGAACTGGTTGACCCGGCCCGGCACCACGTCCAGCTTGAACAGGAACGCCGGCACCCAGAAGGAGTGGATGACGTCCGGCGAGGTCAGCGTGAACTTGACCTTCTCGCCGAGCGGCAGGTAGAGGTGCGGCGGCTGGCCGGGGGTGCCGGCCTCGTACACCGACGGGCCGCCGGCGGCGAACTGCTGGCCGGTGGCCGCGTCGTAGTTGTAGTTGAACGACCAGCTCCACTGCCGGCCGACCACGTTGATGCTGGTGGCCTGGTCGTTGGTGATCTTCAGCAGCTGCGACTCGTCCTTGGCGGTGAAGTAGAACAGCACCGCGACCATGATGGTCGGGACGGCCGTGTAGAGCAGCTCGATCGGGATGTTGTACTTCGTCTGCGGCGGCACCTCGATGCCGTGCCGGGAGCGCCGGTGGAAGAACGCCGTCCACAGGATCAGGCCCCACACCAGCGCGCCGACGGCGAACGCGGCGATCCACGAGCCCTGCCACAGGTGCAGGATGGTCGGGGCCTCTGCGCTGGCCGGGTCGGGGAAGCCGAGCCGGGTGAAGGTGCTGTTGGCGCAGCCCGAGGCCGCGACCAGGACGGCGCCGGCCAGCGCCGCGCGGGCGATTAAACGCCGCCTTCTTGACGCAGCGGTCCGCGGCCCGCGAGCGGGATCGCTCAGCGCGCGCGGCCTGCGTTCGGAGCCGTACTGACTCAACGTACCCTTCCCGGAGTCTCGCCCTGCTCACCGGCGCCTCCGCGCCGTGGACAGCTCGGCCGCGGATCCCGGAGTGCGGGCAGGGGTTCAGTTCTGCGGCCAAACCCTACTCCAGCGGTTTGCGGCCCGAGCGGGCAGGTACCCCCCGGGCCGGGCGGGGGCGGCGCGGGCTCATGCGGACGGGCTAACCGCGCGGCGGATCGCGCGGTTTCGCCGCAATTGCGCACGATGAGGCGGCGTCAGAACCGGTGAACCACGGCCCTCCGCACGCGCCGCGACACCGCATCCCGCTGTGACCCCAGGTCCCGGACAGGTTGAATGACGTTATGAACTCGGTATTCCTGGACGCGGCCTCCGGCGAGCCGATGGACCCGGTGGCCCGCGAGGCCTATCTCGCGGCGCTGGACGACGGCTGGGCCGACCCGGATCGCCTGTACCGCGAGGGACGACGTGCCCGCCTGCTGCTCGACGCGGCGCGCGAGGCGGTCGCGGAGGTACTGCGTGTCCGTCCAGACGAGGCAGTCTTCACAACCTCCGGAACCGCAGCGATCCATCTCGCGGTCGCCGGACTCGCCCAGGGACGCTCACGGGTCAGCCGACGCATCGTCACCAGCGCGATCGAGCACTCGGCGGTCCTGCACGCCGCCGAGTTCACGGCGACCAGGCTCGGCGGCGAGCACGTGACGGTCCCGGTCACCCGGTCAGGCGAGCTGCGCACCGACGCCCTAGCGGAGAGCCTGCGCGACGGCGCCGCACTGCTGTGCATTCAATACGCCAATCACGAAGTGGGAACGATTCAGCCGATCGAGCGAGTCCACGAGCTGAGCGCCGCGACCGCGACAGCCACCGCGGGCCCGCCACCCCTCCTTCTCGACGCCTCCGCCGCCCTCGGCCGCATTCCCCTCCCCACGCCCGAGCACTGGTCCGCGCTGTGCGGTTCGGCCCGCAAGTGGGGCGGCCCGGCCGGGGTCGGCGTCTTGGCTGTGCGCAAGGGCACAAGGTTCGCTGCGGCCTGGCCGGAGGACGAACGCGAGCAGGGCCGCGCGCCGGGACCGGTGAACGTGCCGGCGATCCTGGCCGCCGCCGCGGCGTTGCGGGCCCGCGAGGCCGAGCGCGAGACCGTCGCCGCACGTCATCGCGGGCTGGTCGACCACATCCGCGACCAGGTCGCCGCGACCGTGCCCGACGTCGAGCTCGTCGGCGATCCGCAGCAAAGGCTGCCGCACATCGTGACCTTCTCCTGCCTCTACGCCTCCGGCGAGGCGCTGCTGCTCGAATTGGATCGCGCGGGCTACTCGGTTTCCTCCGGTTCCTCTTGCACCGCCTCCACCCTGACGCCGAGTCATGTGCTGGAGGCGATGGGCGTGCTCAGCCACGGAAACGTGCGAATCTCGCTGCCCTGGCGGATCACAGCCGAGGAAGTAGACCGGTTCCTCGCCGACCTGCCCGCCGTGGTCGCACGGGTTCGCGCCGAAGCCCCCTCCGCCCCGCCGCCAGCGCCGACGCCCGAACGCGCACGCGAAGCCGCACCGGGAAGCGCTGCAGGAGACGCGATCGAGACCATCGACGCCCTCGGCCTCATGTGCCCGATCCCCGTGATCGAACTGGCGAAGCGCATCGTGGATGTCCCGGTGGGCGGGACGGTCAGGGTGCTGGCCGACGATCCGGCGGCGCGGCTCGACATCCCGGCGTGGAGCGAGCTGCGGGAGCACAGCTACTTGGGTGAGGAGCCGGTCCCCGAGCGAGGCGAGCGCGCCGTCGCGTACCTTGTCCGCCGCGAGCACTGACCGCCGGGCGGCGACCGGAAAAGATTTCACCGAAACGGCGGAACCCGTCGCCGCCGCGCTCCGTCCAAGCGGAGACTGACCTCACCCACAGGTCGAGGCAGTGGATTGAGCGAACGAACGGCGACGCCGTCGCGGACCAGCGGCGGCCACCGCAGACGAAGACGTCAAACAGACAGAAGGACGGTTCGCGATGGTCCTCAGCGTCAGCAGGGGCGGCACGATCGCGGCGGCGCTGGCCGCGGTCACCCTCGCCTCCACTCTGGCCGCCTGCGCGAGCAGCAACAGCGTCAGCCCGGCCGCGAACGGCAAGGATTCGGGCACGGCCCAGTCCGCGCCGATGATCCCCGCCCCCTCGCCCTCCGCGTCCGCCTCCGCGACCGGCTCGATGCCGGTCAACCCGGGCGGCCGGATGAGCCCCGCGCCGAGCAGTTCCCCCGTGGCGCAGCTGACCGCGCCGCCGGCGAACGCGAAGTACGTGCCGATCGATCAGGAGTCCCAGTCCGCCGACGGACGCACCCTCTCCCTCCAGATCGAGGCGCGCGGCGGGGCCTGCGGCCAGTACGTGGTGGTCGTGAAGGAGTCGGCGGCGCAAGTGGGCGTCGGCCTCGCCCAGCTGCCGGTCCGCAAGGGCGTGATGTGCCCGATGTACATCGGCCCGCGCATCTTCACGGCTACGCTGGCCAGCCCGGTCGGCACGCGCATCGTGGTCGACCTGGCCAACGGCGCCCGGCTCGGCGGCTGACCCTACCGACAAGGCGGACCATGGTCACTCTTCGTGACAAAACTCGTCCGAAAATTCTTGCTCCGGAAGGGAACCAGGCTGGCGGTACGGCCGTTTAACTCTACAGAAGGCAGGAAGACGCATTACACTCAGTGATGCAGGACTTGCTGATGGGGTGTCGGAAGTAAAGACTCGCGCCCGCAGGGCTCTCCCCCCGGCCCTGCGGACGCTGTAGCGGATCCCGGGCAGCCATCCGTCGGCGCACGGATGCGGGATCCGGCGCACAAAGGCAGGGCCCCCGCCATCGTTTGTGGGTAGCGATGGTCGGGGGCCCTGCTGCGTCTCCAGATAGTTGCAGCTCAGCGGCCGTTTTCAGGCCTCAGCCGACCGAGCTTGGACGTCCAACGACGTCCCACTGCATCCCACTGTCGAGCGTTGATCGCGACAAATACGCGACAACGGCCGCGACAACGAGCGTCAGGAGGTTGACGGCTTCTCTCTCCCCCTGACCTCGGTGTCGTCGACCTCGGCCAGCGCTAGCTCGATCAGGCGCTTCGCCCGGTCCTCCTGGCCGTCCAGGCACTTGGCGTAGACCTTCAGCAGCACCTCAACGGTGTGTCCGGCCCACTCGGCTACCTGTGTAGCTGGGACACCAGCGTTCAGCCAGGTCGACACGGCGGCGTGACGAAGGTCATAGGGGCGCTGAGCGAGCGGTGAGGCGGCCTGAGCTTCGCTCAGAGCCATCGTGCGCGCCAGTGCCCACACACGCCCGTACCAGCTATCGGAGGCAACGGCGCCCTGAGCCGTGGAGACGATTCGGCCATCCGGGGCCGTGCCGAATCGGTCAAGGTGGCGGCGGATCAGCGCGACCAGTTCGGGGCACAACGGCACGCGCC
>NZ_DASRGV010000180.1:0-5938 GCF_035650855.1 Actinocrinis sp.
GGGCTATAACACGATCGGCTTCTTCGCCCCGCACAACGGGTACGCGGCCACCGGCCGGCGCGGCGAGCAGGTGCAGGAGTTCAAGGCGATGGTGCGCTCGCTGCACCAAGCGGGCATCGAAGTCATCCTCGACGTGGTCTACAACCACACCGCCGAGGGCAACCACCTGGGCCCGACCCTCTCCTTCCGCGGCATCGACAACGCGGCCTACTACCGGCTGGCGGAGAACGACCACCGGTACTACATGGACACCACCGGCACCGGCAACAGCCTGCTGATGCGACACCCGCACGTGCTGCAGCTGATCATGGACTCGCTGCGGTACTGGGTCACCGAGATGCACGTCGACGGATTCCGCTTCGACCTCGCGGCGACGCTGGCCCGGCAGTTCCACGAGGTGGACCGGCTCTCCGCCTTCTTCGACCTGGTGCAGCAGGACCCGGTGGTCTCCCGGGTCAAGCTGATCGCCGAGCCCTGGGACCTGGGCGAGGGCGGCTACCAGGTGGGCGGCTTCCCGCCGCTGTGGACCGAGTGGAACGGCCGCTACCGGGACACCGTGCGCGACTTCTGGCGCGGCGAGCCGGCCACCCTGGCCGAGTTCGCCTCCCGGCTGACCGGCTCCTCGGACCTGTACCAGAACGACGGCCGGCGGCCGATCGCCTCGATCAACTTCGTGACCGCGCACGACGGGTTCACGCTGCACGACCTGGTCTCCTACAACGACAAGCACAACGAGGCCAACGGCGAGGGCAACCGGGACGGCGAGTCGCACAACCGGTCCTGGAACTGCGGGACCGAGGGCCCGAGCGAGGACCTGGAGGTGCTGGCGCTGCGGGAGCGGCAGAAGCGCAACTTCATCGCCACGCTGCTGCTGTCCCAGGGCGTGCCGATGATCCTGCACGGCGACGAGCTCGGCCGCACCCAGCGCGGCAACAACAACGCCTACTGCCAGGACAACGAGCTGAGCTGGGTGGACTGGGAGGGGGCGCGCGAGCACGAGACGCTGTTGGAGTTCACCCGGAAGGTGGCCAAGCTGCGGGCGGCGCACCCGGTGTTCCGCCGCCGCCGGTTCTTCCAGGGCGGGATCCTGAAGCACACCGGCAGCACCCTGCCGGACATCCAGTGGTTTACGCCGTTCGGCGTAGTGATGACGGCGCGTCACTGGCAGACCGGTTACGCCAAGACGATGACCGTGTTCCTCAACGGCAACGCCATCGCGGAACCCGACACGCGCGGCGAGCAGGTGCGCGACGATTCCTTCCTGCTGCTGTTCAACGCGCATCACGAACCGCTGCCGTTTACGCTGCCGCCTGTGGACTATGGCGAGCTTTGGGAGAGCGTGCTGGACACCGCGATGCCGGTATACAGCGACCGGCCGTTGCTCAAGCCAGGCGCTACCACGCTGATCGAGTCTCGCTCGGTGACGGTGCTGCGACGTGTTAGCTGACAGCACGGCATTCGGGAATAGCGCGGCACCGGTCAGCACGTATCGGCTACAGCTGTCTCCGGCGTTTACGTTCAACGACGCGGTAGCCGTGGTGCCCTATCTGCATCGGCTCGGCGTTACGCACGCGTACCTTTCGCCGATCCTGCAGGCCGCGCCCGGCTCGACGCACGGCTACGACGTGGTCGACCACAGCACGATCAACACCGAACTGGGCGGCGAAGCGGGCTTGCGGCGCCTGGTCGGTGAACTGCGCCGGCACGGCATGGGCGCCATCGCGGACATCGTGCCGAACCACATGGGGATGCCGGTGCCCGAGTCGGGCAACCGGGCGCTGTGGTCGGTGCTGCGCGACGGCCCGGACTCGCCGTTCGCCAGCTGGTTCGACATCGACTGGTCGGCGCAGGGCGGCGCGGTACTGCTGCCGGTGCTCGGCCGGCGCATCGGCGAATGCCTGCACGCCGGCGAGCTGAAGATCGATCCGGCCGGCGACCCGGCGGTGCCCGAATCCGCGCCGGTGCTGCGTTACTACGACCACGTGTTCCCGCTGCGTCCGGGTACTGAGAAACTTCCGCTGGCCGAGCTGGTGACGGCGCAGCACTACCGGCTCGCATACTGGCGGGTGGCGGTGGAGGAGCCCGGATATCGCCGCTTCTTCGACATCAGCACCCTCATCGCGCTGCGGGTGGAGGATCCGGCGGTCTTCGACGCGACGCACCGGCTGCTGCTCGACCTGCTGGAGCACGGCGTGCTCGACGGGCTGCGCATCGACCACGTGGACGGGCTGGCCGACCCGCGCGGCTATCTGCGCCGGCTCGCGGCGGCCGCACCAGGCAAGTGGATCGTCGCGGAGAAGATCCTCGCTCCGGACGAGACCATGCCCGAGGACTGGCCGTGCGCGGGCAGCACCGGGTACGACGCGCTGCGGGCCCTGACCGCGGTGCTCACCGACGCCGCCGGCGCATCCCGGCTCACCGCACTGCACTCCGGGCTGACCAACATGCCGGAGGACTTCGCCGCGGTGGTCGCGCAGTCCAAGACGCACGTACTGGACCAGGTGCTTCACGCCGAACTCGACCGGCTCACCGAACTGCTCGCCGCGATCTGCCGCACCGACATCGACCTCTACGACCACACGCACACCGCCCTGCGCGATTCGGCCATGGCGCTGCTCGCGGCGTTGCCCGTGTACCGCGCGTACGTCGTGCCCGGTGAACCGGCACCCGCCGAGTCCATCAAGCTGCTGGAGGCCGCGGCGTCACAGGCCGCGGCGACGCTGCCCGAGGACCGGCACGACACGCTCACCGTGGTGCGAGACCTGGCGCTCGGCCGGATCGGGCCGCGCGATCAGCTGCGCGACGAGTTCCAGGTCAGATTCCAGCAGGTCTGCGGCGCGGTCGCGGCCAAGGGCGTGGAGGACACCGCGACATACCGCTGGAGCGCGCTGCCGATGGCCGCGGACGTGGGGGCGGACCCGGCCAGCCCGGCCCTCTCCCCCGCCGAGTTCCATCTGTTCTGCGCGCTGCGCCAGACGCGGCAGCCGACCGCGATGACGACGCTGAGCACGCACGACACCAAGCGTTCCGAGGACGTGCGCGCACGCCTCGCGGTGCTGACCGAACTGCCGGAAGAGTGGGCCGCGGCGGTGGCCGGCTGGCAGGCGCGCGCGGACGAACTCGCCCGCGCCAGCGCTTCCGAAGAACTGGCCGCGAGCGACGAACAATACCCTGACGCCGAACTCAAATACCTGCTGTGGCAAACCCTGGTCGCCTGCTGGCCGATCGACGAAGACAGGCTGCTGCCGTACCTGACGAAAGCGGTACGCGAGGCGAAGGTGCACACGTCGTGGACCGCGCCGAACGAGCCCTACGAGACGGCCGTGCTGGACTTCGCCGGGCTGGTCTTGAACGACGCGGAACTTCGCGTCGAGATCGAGCGCTTCGCGGGGCGCGTGGCGCAGTACGCCGCGGCGAACAGCCTCGCGCAGAAACTGCTCCAGCTCACCATGACCGGCGTGCCCGACGTGTATCAGGGCTCCGAGATCGACTTCCAGGCACTGGTGGATCCGGACAACCGGCGCCCGGTCGATTTCTCCGGCCTGGCCTCGCGCCTCGACGCTCTGGACGCGGGCGAATCGGTCTCCGCGGAGACGCTTTCGGACGCGAAGCTGCTGGTCGTCAGTCGAGCCCTCCGGCTGCGGCGCGAACATCCGGAGTGGTTCGGCGCCCGGGCGAATCAGACCCCGCTTTTCCCGACGGGACCGGCCGCCGATCACGTACTCGCGTTCCTGCGCGGGGACCGGGTAGCCGCGATCGCCACCAGGCTGCCGGCGACCCTGGAACGGCTTGGCGGCTGGCGCGGCACGGCCCTCGCGCTCCCGGCCGGGACCTGGCGGTGCGCATTGACGGGGCAGACCTATGAGATGGGCAGCGCGCTCGGCGACGAGCTGCCGCTTGAGCGGCTTACCGCCGCGCTGCCCGTGGCGTTGCTGGTCAGGCAGGACGAGCAGTGATGGTGTTTGAGATATGACGCAGTTCGAGGTGTGGGCGCCGCACGCCAAACAGGTCGACCTGCTCATCGGCGACGATCGCCTGGCCATGGCGCGCCGCTCCCCGCTGCCGTCGCGCGGCCGGGACGACCCGGACGGGCCGACCGAACACGACGGCTGGTGGGAACTCGACGCGCCGTCCGCCGGACCGGGCACCGACTACGCGTTCTCGCTCGACGGCGGCCCGGCTCGTCCCGACCCGCGCTCGCCGCACCAGCCGCACGGCGTGCACGGCCCGAGCCGGGTGGTCGATCCGCAGGGCTTCGCGTGGACCGACGAGGCGTGGACGGGCCGTACGGCTCCCGGCTCGGTGATCTACGAGCTGCACGTCGGCACGTTCACCCCGGAGGGCACGTTCGACGGCGCGATCGCAAGGCTCGATCACCTGGCGCAGCTCGGCGTGGACTACATCGAGCTGATGCCGGTCGCCGCGTTCCCGGGCGACCACGGCTGGGGCTACGACGGCGTCGCGCTCTGGGCGGTGCACGAGCCGTACGGCGGCCCGGCCGGACTCGCCCGCTTCGTCGACGCCTGTCACGCACGCGGCATCGGCGTCCTGCTCGACGTCGTCTACAACCATCTCGGCCCGAGCGGAAACTACCTCGCCGAATTCGGGCCCTACTTCACCGAGAAGCACCACACGCCCTGGGGCGCCGCGGTCAATCTGGACGACGCCGGGTCGGACGAGGTGCGCGCGTTCATCGTCGGCAACGCTTTGCACTGGCTGCGCGACTACCACCTCGACGGCCTGCGGCTCGACGCGGTACACGCGCTGGCCGACACCCGCGCCGTGCACATCCTCGAAGCGCTCGCGATCGAGGTGGACATCCTCGCCGCACAACTCGGCCGGCGGCTGTTCCTGATCGCCGAGACGGACCTGAACGATCCGCGCATCATCACGCCGCGATCGCACAACGGCTACGGGGTCCACGCGCAGTGGGACGACGACTTCCACCACGCACTGCACACACTGCTCACCGGAGAGCGCCACGGCTACTACGCGGACTTCGGCTCCCTCGGCGGCCTGGCCAAGACGCTGACCGGCGCCTACTTCCACGACGGCGGCTGGTCCTCGTTCCGCGGCCGCAGCCACGGCCGCCCGGTGGACACCGCGCTGCTCGGCGGCGACCGCTTCGTCGCCTTCCTCCAGGACCACGACCAGATCGGCAACCGCGCGACCGGCGACCGGATCACCGCGACCCTCTCCCCCGCGCTGCTGCGCGTCGGCGCGGCGCTCCTGCTCACCGCTCCGTTCACGCCGATGCTGTTCATGGGCGAGGAGTGGGGCGCCGCGACGCCGTGGCAGTACTTCACCGACCATCAGGAGCCTGAGCTGGGAGCCGCAGTGCGCGACGGGCGCCGCCGCGAGTTCTCCCGGCACGGCTGGGACGCCGAATCGGTGCCCGACCCGCAGGACCCCGACACGTTCGCCCGCTCCAAGCTGGACTGGGCGGAAATCGCCGACGAAGGACACCGGGCCCTGCTGGACTGGTACCGGCGGCTGATCTCACTGCGGCACAGCGAACCGGACCTGCACGATCCGCAGCTCGCGCAGGTGCGCGTCGCTTTCGACGAGCGTGCGCGCTGGCTGGTCGTCACCCGCGGCGCGGTACGGATCGCGGTGAACCTCGCGGACAGTCCGCAGCCCGTCGCCGTCGACGGGCCGGTCGAGTCCGTACTGCTCGCCTCCGACGAGGGAGTGAGCATCGAACCCGCGCACGACGGCGATACGACCCTTCACCTGCCCGCCGAGTCCGTCGCCATCGTCAGATCCGGCGTGAGATGATCCGGCCATGACCACCGCCCACCTCTCCGTCAGCGTGCTGGTGACCGCCCCGGTGCAAGAGGTCTGGGACGCCACGACCGACTGGGAGCGGCAGAGCGGCTGGATGCTCGGCACCCGGGTCCGCGGCACCGTGCACGGCGGGCGCGGAGTGGGCGGCGGG
>NZ_DASRGV010000181.1:0-13827 GCF_035650855.1 Actinocrinis sp.
CCCTGGCGCTGGGCATCAACATGCCGGCGCGCAGCGTCGTGCTGGAGTCGCTGGTCAAGTGGAACGGCGAGTTCCACGCCGACATCACCCCCGGCGAGTACACCCAGCTGACCGGCCGGGCCGGGCGGCGCGGCATCGACATCGAGGGCCACGCGGTCGTGGTCTGGCGGCCGGGACTCGACCCGCGCGCGCTGGCCGGCCTGGCCTCCACCCGCACCTATCCGCTGCGCTCCTCGTTCAAGCCCTCGTACAACATGGCGGTCAACCTGGTCGGCCAGGTCGGCAAGGTGCGGGCCCGCGCGCTGCTGGAGAGCTCCTTCGCGCAGTTCCAGGCGGACAAGGCGGTGGTCGGCCTGACCCGGCAGCTGCACCGCAACCACGAGGCGCTGGAGGGCTACCGGGAGGCGATGACCTGCCACCTCGGCGACTTCGAGGAGTACATGGGGCTGCGCCGCTCGCTGTCCGACCGGGAGGCGGAGCTCTCCCGGCAGGGCGCGAGCCAGCGCCGCGCGGCCGCCGCCTCGGCCCTGGAAGCGCTCAAGACCGGCGACATCATCGTGGTGCCGGCCGGGCGCAAGGCCGGGCTCGCCGTGGTGCTGGATCCGGGCCTGGACGCCGGGCGCGACGGCCCGCGGCCGCGGGTGCTGACCGCCGAGCGCCAGGTCGTCACGCTCTCCATGCTCGACTTCCCGGTGCCGGTCGAGCCGACCGGCTGGATGCGCATCCCGAAGACGTTCAACCACAAGTCGCCGCAGGCCCGCCGCGACCTGGCCGCGACCCTGCGCGCCAAGGCCGGTTTCAGCGACGGCGAGAAGCCGGTGCGCCCGCGCCGTGAGCGGTCGACGGCCGCCGACGACGCCGAGATCGACCGGTTGCGCAAGGCCCTGCGTGCGCACCCGTGCCACGGCTGCCAGGACCGCGAGAACCACGCGCGCTGGGCCGAGCGCTACTACCGGCTGGAGCGGGAGACCGAGGGCCTGGACAAGCGCGTCAAGGGTCGTACCCACTCCATCGCGCGCACCTTCGACCGGGTCTGCTCGGTGCTCACCGTCCTGGGCTACCTCGACGGCGAGCGGGTGACTTCGGAGGGCAGGCGGCTGGCCCGGATCTACTCGGAGCTGGACCTGCTGGCCGCCGAGTGCCTGCGCGGGCGGGTCTGGGATGGGCTGACCCCGGCGGAGCTGGCCTCGGCGGTCTCGCTGCTGGTGTACGAGGCCCGCAACACGGAGGACTACGGCCCGCCCCGGCTGCCGAAGGGCAAGGCGCACGAGGCGATCGAGCGCACCGTGCGGCTGTGGCTCACCCTGCACGACCTGGAGGGCGACTACTCGGTGGACTTCCAGCGCGAGCCGGACGCCGGGTTCGCGTGGGCGGCGTACCAGTGGGCGACCGGGCACCGGCTGGACACGGTGCTGGAGGAGGTCGGCCTGCCCGCCGGAGACTTCGTGCGCTGGTGCAAGCAGCTGATCGACCTGCTCGGGCAGCTCGCCGACGCGGCCGCGACCCTGGCGTCGCAGAGTGCCGACTCGGCCCGGATCCGGGACACCGCGCATGCTGCGGTGGACCTGCTGCGCCGCGGCGTCGTGGCGTACTCCTCGGTCGGCTGACGGTCCGCCGGCCTCTCCCGCTAGCGGAAACGGCTGAGCCGGGCCGCCCGCGCGACCCGGCTCAGCTGCTCCCTCCTGCGCTCCCCCTCTTCCTCGTCCGGCGGTAGCTCCCGCCCTTCACGAGCTTGTGACCGCTATGAGTACGTGCCGCGCCTACTCTGCTTACGCTGCTTCGGCCGACGCTGGTAGAGCAGCGACGCGCAGAGCACGATCAACGCACCGGCCAGCGCCCAGAACACCCGCGAGCTCATGATGCTGAACCCGGTCTTGGCCATCGGATCCGGCCCGGCCAGCGCGCTGTTCGGGTTGCCGGAGCCCGCGGTGTACGTGTGCTCGAACCCTGCGACGCTGATCGGAGTGCTGGTCACCGCGGCGACCGGCTTGCCTCCGGTCGTCGTGCCGCCGACAACACCGCCGACCGTGCCCACGCCCCCGGCCCCGGTCCCGTCCGAGGACGAGTTGCCGCCGGACTGGCCGTTCTGCTGGGCGGAACCGACGGAGCCGGTGACCCCGCCGACGCCGCCCGCATTGGCCGACCCGACCGGTCCTGGCGAGCTGTGGTTAGCCCCGGTGCCCGCGCCCGTGCCTTGGGCCGTCGTGCTCGCGCTGCTCGGCGTCGCTGCCGGAGGCGGCGGCGCGGCGTTGCTCGAGGTGGCGGCCGGCGGCGTCGTCACGGTCGTCGCGGGCGTGCTGCTCTGCACCGGGGGCGCCGGAGTCGTGCTGACCGTGACCGGGCTTGCGCTCGGGCTGGCGGCACCGACGGCCGAGGCGCTCGGCGACGCGGAGGTCCCCGCGCCGGCGCTCGGGCTGGCCGCCACGCTCGCACTGGCGCTCGGGCTCGCCGAGGGGCCGACGTTCACCTGATCGAACGCCGCGTCCACGACCAGGCCGGCCCCGTTGGTCTTCAGATGCACCGGATTGCGCATGCCGAGCAGGTTGCGGCAGCCGAGGTTCACATACGACTGCTGCAGCCGCATCGCCAGGAACGTGAACAGGTTCGACGCCGCGCCGGTGTCAGGCGAGACCGTCGTGTCCGTCAGCGTCCGATCCAGCTTCGTGCGCGTGACACCGAGCGTGCGCAGGCTCGTGCAGTACTGCGCGGCCGAGCCCGGCACCTGTGCGAGCGGCGGCTGGTCCACGCCGGCGCGGTACAGGTCCGTCTTCTGGTCGTTCTGCGAGCCGTCGTTGTTCAGGACCATCGGGTCGTTGAGCGGCACGTAGGCGACCGGCGCGGCCTGGTCGGCGGCGGCCTGCAGCTCGTTGAGGCCGAGCGCGGTGGCCGCGAACCCGTTGTTCGCCAGGTCCGGCGCCGTGAACGGCGTGCAGCCGAGGGCCGGGTCGACGAAGTGGTCCACCAGCAGGTTGTCGCTGCCGTTGGCCAGGACGGTGGGCGCCTTGCCCCGCAGCTGCTTCGTGGCGGCCTGGGTGTTCTGAGCGGTGCGACCGTCGGCCAGAACGAGGTACGTGGTGGTCACGTTGTCGCTCTGGTCCTGGTCCACGATGCCGAAGTCACGCGTCGTCGGGCACGGCTGCTTGTCCGCGCCCGTGCCGATCGGCGGGACCTTGAGCTTGCCCTGCGTGATCGCCGTCTGCGCCGCGCTGAAGAGCGCGGGGGCGTTGCAGTACGCGAACTGGCCGAACGGCGAACCGTCCGTGCCGTTGACGCAGGAGCCGTCCTGAACGCCGTTGCCCTCCAGCGTCAGCACGTTGCCGTTGAAGCCGAACCAGAGCGCGACGATCGCGTTCGCGGGCAGGGTCGGCACCACCGGGGCCACGGCCGGCTCGCTGCCGCGGTCGATGACCAGCGGGTCATAGACGCTCAGCTGGCCGGTCGCGGGGTCGAGGACGAGTCCCTGGACGAACGCCGCGGTGCCGGCGTCGGCTTCGTGGCAGGCCTGGCCGCCGACGCCGGACAGCTCGTAGGGCGTGGCCAGACCTTGCGCGGTCAACGGCTGATCCGGAACCCGCAGCGCGCACGTCACGGCCGGCGGCGTGGCCGCGGCCGGGGCGTTCGGCGCGGCGAAGGCGGCCACCGCGCCGCCGATCGCCATGGCGAGGGCGAGCGGCCCGGCCTTGGCGAGCCGGCCGGATAAGTGAGGCCGCGTGTTCTCCGCAACGGGCGCGCGGCGGCGTCCGGGGGTGCGCGGGCGTCCGGCGCTGCGCCGGGAAGCTCGTTCTGCGCCGTAGATCGCGGCGTCTTCGAGGTTCGAGCCGGCGACGCGGTGGGTAGCGGTACCCGTGTCGGCGTAGGCGCCGGTACCGGCGGGCCGGTATCCGGACTCGTCGATGCCGAGCTCAGAGCCGTGACCGTGGCCGGATCGCCGGCCCTGGTCGCCGGAGTTGAACCCGGCCCGCCGTCTGCCCGTGTACTGATTCGCGTCGTGCTGATTCGGGCCGAGTTGCTCCGAGTCGGCCGAGTCGTGCTGATGTGCGCCGTATTGATTCATTCCACGCTGATTCGTGTCGGCGAAACCATGACCTGTGACGGAGGGCATGTCGCTGTTCTGACCGCGGTGTTGCGCGGCGCTCCGGCCTCCGGTTCGGTCGGCCGGCGTGCGTTTGTGCCCAGACATGGTGTAACCCCTTGCGGTTCGGCGCCCGCCGACGGCAGTCAAGACTCTGCAACCGTCGCGGTCGCTTTTGGCGTCCCTACCTTGCCAGGCCGAACGCTGAGGGCAACAGGCTTTCCCAGAAAATATTACGTTCGAATAACCTTGCCGCCGGGCGGCGAAAGCGCACTTTCCGGGCGGCTGCGGACGAACAGGTCGACTCCGGTCACGCGAATCAATTGACCACTCACGCCGCGTGACGTCTCGTCAGATGCCGGATGGAACAGCGCTCCAGCTGGTCGTTGACTGACTGTATATGGCGGCCTCACTCGCAAGTGCCCACTCCGGTCGCCGTTCGAACCTGCGTTCTCGGTCGACTTTCGGTGAGGTACGTGAATTGGTAGCCGCGTCGCAGATCGCTACGACGCGGTTACCGCTACCGATTTAGATATACAGGCCGGTTGAGATCGGCTCGGACATCACGGGCGCCTCGCCCTGCTCATCGCCGCCGTTCGCCCCGTTCTCGGCGCGCGCCTTGAGGGCGTACAGCTCCGCCAGCGTCGCGGACGGGCCGACCAGGCCGTCCTCGCCGCCGAGCCACTTCGCCGCCTCGTCGCGGGGGAGCGGGCCGACCTCGATCTGCGCGAGGCAGCGGCCGGGCCTGACCACCGCGGGGTGCAGCCGGCCGAGCTCCTCGTTCGTGGTGATCGCCACCAGCACGTTCTGCCCCTGGCCGAGCAGGCCGTCGGTCAGGTTGAGCAGCCGGGACAGGGCCTGCCCCGCGGACTGCTTGGCGCCGCCGCGGACCAGCTCGTCGCAGTCCTCGAGGATGAGCAGCCGCCACTTGCGGCGGTCCGCGTTGGAGCCGTGGCCGTACTCCGCGCCCATCACGACCTGGAGCAGGTAGCCGGGGCTGCCGAGCAGCCGCTCCGGGTCCAGCACGCAGTCGATCTTGCACCAGCTCTGCCAGGCCAGGCCGAGGGACCGCAGCGCCGTGGTCTTGCCGGTGCCGGGCGGGCCGTGCAGCAGGATCAGCCGGCCGTTGACGTCCTGCGGGGTGACCGCCATGAGCCGCTCGAGCTGCGCCGCGACGCTGCCCGCGTAGTTGCGGCGCACATCCGCCCACACCGGCGCCTCGATCGCGCGGACCTGGCGCTGGGCATTGTTGGCCAGGTGCCAGAAGCCCATGCGCACCGAGTCGTCCTTGCGCTTGACCTTCTTGGTGACCAGCTTCGCCGCGCACTCGGCCACCTCGCGGGCCAGGTGCGGGGAGATCGCCGTGACCGTCGCCTCTCCGTTGCCGCCGTGCCACCGGCTCAGCTCCAGCGTCCAGCCGTCGCCGACCGCGACGCGGATGGCGAATCCCTTGCGCTCGATGCTGCGCAGGAGCAGGCCGCCCTCGGGCAGGGCCCACTCGCCCTTCTTGAACGCCGGAATGCCCACCACGTGCGCGTAGGGCTCGCGGCCGTCGGCGAACGCGGCGTACGCGAGGTACTCGGCGATGTTGTGCAGCCCGCCGTTCTCGGTGGTCAGGCCCCAGGTCAGCCAGCGCGTGCTCGGCTCGGGAACCTGCGGCGCGGGCGCCGGGTCCTGCGGCAGTTCGATCCGTTCCGTGGCAGCGGTGTTCGTTCCAGGAGCGTCGATCCTCTCGGGTGCGATGGTCATGACCTGATTATCAGGGTTCGGATGGATCTCGATCCACTGGTTTTGCGTGGTCACTCGCCGCCGAGCGTGAGGTCTTCCAGGTCGAGCATGCGCTGCAGCTTGCGGCGAGTGCGATCGGTGATCTTCCCCTCGGCGTGCAGCTGGTCGAGCTCGCCCTGCTCGACCTCGATCAGGTCCCGGCGCATCAGCCGGTACGCGGTCACGATCGCCGGGGTCTCGCCGAGGTCGGCCGCGTCGGCGGTGTAGGCGAGCCGGGTGTCGTACTCCGAGCGCAGCCGCTCGATCACCGCCGGCGGGGCCGAGTCGTCGTCCGCCAGCTCGTCGAGCCGGGCCAGCGCTGCCTTCGCGAGCTGGATGCGCGCGGTGGTGTCCTCCTGGTGCAGCGCCCCGGGCGTCACCGCGACTCCCGCCCACCGCACCATCGGCGCGAGCGTGAATCCCTGCACCAGCAAGGTGATCACGACCGTGCCGGTCACCAGGACCAGCAGCAGGCCGCGGTCCGGCAGGGCGCTGCCGTCGTCGGCGGTCAGCGGGATGGAGAGGGCGGCCGCCAGCGGGACCACGCCGCGGGTGCCGGACCAGGAGATGACGACCGGGACCCGGAAGGACAGGCGCTGGTCTCCCGGTCCGGCCCTTCTGCCAAGACGCGCGCCGCCGCGCAGCTGAGCCGCCGCGGACAGCGGGAACACGCCGAGGAAGCGGGTGGCCACCAGCACCGCGGTGATCGCGAGCACCGGCAGCACCCACGGCAGGTCCCGCGACGGCAGATCGCGCACCAGCACCGGGAGTTCGAGCCCGATCAGCCCGAAGACGGTGGATTCGAGCAGGAAGATCAGCGTCTCGTAGACCGCGTGGCGCTGGATGCGGGTGTGCGAGTTGGTCACCTTCGTCACCTGCGTGCCGAGGATCACCGCGGCGACCACGACGGCCGTGACGCCCGAGGTTCCGAGGGCTTCGCCGATCACGTAGGCGGCGTACGGCGTCACGAGCGAGATGACCGTGTCCACCAGCGGGTCCTCGACCCGGCGGCGCACCAGCCGTGCCGCTACCGCGACGGCCGCGCCGAGTCCCGCCCCGCCGCCTGCAAGTTTCACGAACTCCAGGGTGATGTGCCCGGCGGACATCGCCCCGCCGGCGACCGCGATCGAGATCGCCACCTTGAAGAGCAGCAGCGAGGTCGCGTCGTTGAACAGCGACTCGGCCTGGACCAGCGTCTGCATGCGCGGCGGCAGGGACAGGCGGCGGGCCAGGGCGGTGACCGCGACCGGGTCGGTGGAGGCGAGGATGGCGCCGAGCACGAAGGCGAGCGCCGGACGCAGCGGCGTCAGCGCGGCGGCCACGAACGCGACCGCGAAGGCTGACACGAGCACCAGCCCTACCGCCAGGATCGCCACAGGCCGCCATACCGCGCGCAGGTCACGCACTGAAAGTTCCTCGCCGGAGGCGTAGAGCAGCGGCGGCAGCACGACCAGGCTGATCACCTCGGGGGCGACGCGCACCGTCGGCACGCCCGGCACGAGTCCGGCCACGACGCCGACCGCGACGAGCAGCGACGGGGCCGGGATGGCGAGCCGGTTGGCGAAGGCCGCGACGACGGTCGCCACCGCTACCAACAGCAACACCGTCTCGACGCTCCGCACGCCGCCTCCTCAACCGGACGATGCGATCACGATATCGGTGCGGATGCGCGCGAGTACGCGACGTGTCTGCGGGCGTGTGCGGCCCATGTACGGGTGTGTTTGTCAAGTAGCGCTGAGTGAAACATTGGTCTAGACCTTGACGTTTGCAAAAAGGTAGCGCAGAGTGACCAATGACGGAGTTGGTGAAACAGCGATCGAGTGCGGCGATCAACTGAGGCGAAACAGAGGTGATCGGCCGTGCGGCGCGAAGCCCGCCGTCTGGCCCGTCGGATGCTCACCGCGGTCGGGCCGTCCCTGACCACGTACGTCCCTGACCGCGCCCGATGGATCATGCCGGGACCGTTGGATCGACTCGTCATCACCACCCTGCCGGGCCCTACGGCCGTCGCCGACGCGCGCCGGCTCACCATGCGCACCCTCGACCGCTGGGGCCTGACCGAACGCTCCATGGACGCCGCGGTCGTCGTGAGCGAACTGGCCGGCAACGCTTTCCGGCACGGGCGCGGACCGGTGCGCCTGGTGCTGCGTTGCGAGGCGTCGCTGCTGGGGCCGGCCGCCGCATGCACGGTGCGCGACGCGGGACGCTGGACCGGCGCGCAGACACCGGACCGGGCCGCGGTCGAGGCCGCTACCTGCGAAGAGGGCGGTCGCGGGCTCTACATAGCGCGCGAACTGGCCGACTCGCTGACCGTGCGGGCGACGAGATACCGACCCGGCACCGCGGTGACGGCGACGTTCGTCACGCGGGGTACCGCATAGCAGCTTGCGCGCGGCGCAGCGCGGGTCGATAAGAGGCCTGAGTCGCGCTTGCCGGTCCGAGCGGGTCCACGGCGGCGGGGATCGTGGAAGGCAGCGTGCGGACGGGCGTTTGGGTTCGATTGACGGATAGTCGGATGCGCACAGAGATGGGCACAGAGCCGCCGGTTCCGCGGGTGGCGGGGACGGTGTACGTACCGGGGGTCGGGGTGGCCGTGGGGGAGAGGGCAGTCAGGGCCGTAGTCGTCTGAGCGGCCGAGTAAGTGATCGTATGAGCCGAAGCGACTGCGTTGGCGGCGGTGGCGGTAGCTGTGATCGTCATGGCTATGACTCTCGCGGACGATCTTGAAGCGGGCGTGAGAGCGGCTGTAGAGCCCGGTGATTCTTCCACCGGACTTTCCTGAGGCGGCTACGGCCCCACCTGCGGCCGGATGCGCGGCCGGGATCGGTCGGTACCACCCGGCGCGAACGCCCTGTACCTTGATGAGGTGAGTATCTTCTTCGAGTTGTTCAGCCCGGGCAGTGGGCATCGCACCGAGGAATTGCGCCGGCTGGAGAACACGCGCGAGGAGGAGGCTCAGGGCGAGCCCGGGCGCGGCCCCATCGACTTGAACTCCGGCTCGGTTCTGATCCGCGTCCCGTCGAAGCAGCCTCCGCGGGATTCCGTGCCGGACGTGCGCGACGCCGTCGAGGTCCAGGACTCCGTCGAAGACGGCGACGCCGCCGCCTCCGGAGAGGACGGCGGCGTCTGAGCCTGGCCGAACCGCTGCCGACTAGGCGGTCGCGGTAAGCAGTTCCGGGGTGTTGGCGGGGGAGAGCGCCAGGTTCAGCACCTCGCGCACGTCCGAGACCAGGTGAATCTCCAGCGCCTCGCGCACCTCGGCCGGAACGTCGTCCAGATCCGGCTCGTTGCGCTTCGGCAGCAGCACCGTGCTCGCCCCGGCCCGCTGGGCCGCCAGCAGCTTCTGCTTCACCCCGCCGATCGGCAGCACCCGGCCGGTCAACGAGACCTCGCCGGTCATCGCCACCTCCGCGCGCACCGGACGACCGGAGAGCAGCGAACCGAGCGCCGTCACCATCGTCACGCCCGCGCTCGGGCCGTCCTTCGGGACCGCGCCGGCGGGCACGTGGATGTGCACGCCGCGCTCCTTCAGGTCGCCGACCGGCAGCTCAAGCTCCGCGCCGTGCGAGCGCAGGTAGGACAGCGCGATCTGCGCCGACTCCTTCATCACGTCGCCGAGCTGGCCGGTCAGGCTCACGCCGGTCGAGCCGGTCTCCGGGTCGGCCAGCGAGGCCTCGACGAACAGCACCTCGCCGCCCGCTCCGGTGACCGCGAGCCCGGTGGCCACGCCCGGCACCGCCGTGCGCTCGGCCGTCTCCGGGGTGTGCCGCGGCCGTCCGACGTAGTCGCGCAGGCTCTCCGGGTCGACCGTCACCGGCAGCTCCAGCTCGCCGGTCGCGGTCTTGGCCGCCACCTTGCGCAGGACCCGGGCGATCGCGCGCTCCAGGTCGCGCACTCCGGCCTCGCGGGTGTACTCCGCGGCCAGCCGGCGCAGCGCCGCGTCCTCGAAAGTCACCTCTTCGGCGCTCAGGCCGGCGCGGTCGAGCTGACGGCGCAGCAGGTGATCGCGGGCGATGACGACCTTCTCATCCTCGGTGTAGCCGTCGAGGCGCACCAGCTCCATGCGGTCCAGGAGCGGACCGGGGATGGATTCGAGCACGTTCGCGGTCGCGAGGAACACGACGTCGGACAGGTCCAGCTCGACTTCCAGGTAGTGGTCGCGGAAGGTGTGGTTCTGCGCGGGGTCGAGCACTTCGAGCAGCGCGGCGGTCGGGTCGCCCCGGTAGTCCGCGCCCACCTTGTCGATCTCGTCGAGCAGCACGACCGGGTTCATCGTCCCGGCCTCCTTGAGCGCGCGCACGATCCGGCCGGGCATGGCGCCGACGTAGGTGCGCCGGTGGCCGCGGATCTCGGCCTCGTCGCGCACGCCGCCGAGGGCGACTCGGGTGAACTTGCGGCCCATCGCGCGGGCCACCGACTCGCCGAGCGAGGTCTTGCCGACCCCGGGCGGGCCGACCAGCGCGAGCACGGCGCCGGAGCGGCGGCCCTCGACCACGCCGAGGCCGCGGTCCGCGCGGCGCTTGCGCACGGCCAGGTACTCGACGATGCGCTCCTTCACGTCATCGAGCCCTGAGTGGTCGGCGTCCAGGACGGCGCGCGCGGCCGGGATGTCGTAGGCGTCCTCGGTGCGCTCGTTCCACGGCAGTTCCAGGACGGTGTCCAGCCAGGTGCGGATCCAGCCGGCGTCCGGGGCCTGCTCGCCGCCGCGCTCGAGCTTGTCGACCTCCTTCATGGCCGCCTCGTGCACCTTCTCGGGCAGGTTCGCGGCCTCGACCCGGGCGCGGTAGTCGTCCTTCTCGTCGGCCGGGCGGCCGTCCAGCTCGGCCAGCTCCTTGCGGATGGCCTCCAGCTGACGGCGCAGCAGGAACTCGCGCTGCTGCTTCTCCATGCCCTCGTTGACGTCGTTGCGGATGGTCTCGGCGACCTCCAGCTCGGCCAGGTGCTCGCGCGCCCAGGCGAGCACGGTCTCCAAGCGCTCGGCCGGATCGGCGGTCTCCAGCAGCGAGGTCTTCTGCTCCAGCGTCAGGTACGGGGCGTACCCGGCCGAGTCGGCCAGCGCGGAGGGGTCCTGGATCTGCCGGATGACGTCGACGACCTGGAACGCGCCGCGGTGCTGGAGGATCTTGACCGCGATCTCGCGGTAGGTCTCGGCCAGTTCGCGGGTGCGCTCGGTGGCCGGGGGCTCGGGCAGGACCTCGGCCTGCACCCAGAGCGCCGCGCCGGGTCCGGTGGTGCCGCGGCCGATCTTGGCGCGGTGCGTGCCGCGCACCACGGCGACGGGCTGGCCGCCGCGCAGCCGGCCGGTCTGTTCGACGACGGCCAGCGTGCCGTAGGCGGCATATTTCCCGTCGGGGCGCGGGACGAGTAGTAGTTCGGGTGAGTCGGAGTGCTCGGCGCGGGCCGCGTCCACGGCGGCGCTCACCTCGCGGTCGTTGAGGTCGAGCGGCACGACCATGCCGGGGAGCACCACCGCGTCGTCGAGGGGCAGGACGGGCAGGGCTCGGGTGGTCGGAGCGAGGGCCATCGGGAACTCCTAGCGTTCGCGAGGTTGAGTCTGGCTAGCTCAACTTCGGCGGCGGCCGGGGTGTTCCGCGGGAATGTTCGCTCTCAGCGAGCAGCCGGCTGCGTCGTGATGGCGTCGTTGATCTGCTCGGCCAGCCGGATGTCCGCCATGGTGACCTTGTCGCCCGCGTCGTGCGTGCTCAGGGTGAAGGTGAGGGTGCGCCACCTGATGTCGATGTCGGGGTGGTGGCGGGCCTGCTCGGCCAGCACCGCGACCACGTTGACCAGGTGGATCGCGCCGGGGAAGTCCTCGGCCTGGTAGACCCGGCGGATGGTGTCGCCCTCGCGGGTCCAGCCCTCCAGCCGGCCGAGCAGCTGCTCGATGGCGTCATGGTCGAGCGGGGCGCGGTCTGCCATGAATGTCTCCTCGGCTGGGGCGGTTCAGCTGCGGGATCTCAAGCGGGGTTCTCGCCCGGACTTGGCAAAGCAACCGCTACCCCGTGTCGGGCGCCCCATCCGCGCGCGTGCGCGATCCGGGCCGGGATGGCGGGGTGCGTGCCGAGCCAGAGCTGTGCCAGCGGGTGCGGATCGAGGTCTGAGATGCTCCGCACGGCCAGGTTGCGCCACGTGGCGACGACGGCGGCCGGGTCGCGGGTCAGATCGAGGGCGTACTGGTCGGCGCGGGCCTCGACATACCGGCTGTAGGCGTTGAACAGCGGCGCGGCGAGCCCGCCGAGCATCGTGCCGATCGCCATGATCAGCGGCAGCGAGCGCGGATCGGTGACGGCCGGCGTCCCGGCGGCGTCGAGCAGGGCGCGCCACTGCAGCACGGCGGCCAGCAGCAGCGTGCCGGCGACCATGCCGAGCGAGCTGACCGCGGTGCCGGTGATCACGTCGCGCTTGGCGGCGTGGCCGAGTTCATGCGCGGTGATCGCGGCGACCTGGTCCGGCGTGGCCTGCTTGACGGTGGTGTCCCAGACCACGATCCGGCGGGTCTTGCCCATGCCGGAGACGTAGGCGTTCATCGAGTTGGTGCGGCGCGAGGCGTCGCTGACCAGGATGTCGCGCACGGACACCTCGGTCTGCGCGGCCACCTGCATCAGCCGTTCACGCAGCGGTCCCGCCTCCATCGGCCGGAACTTGTTGAACAAGGGCTCGAAGACGACGGGCACCAGGAAGGAGAGCACGAACACCAGCGCGGCCGCGGCCAGCGCCGCCGGGATCCACCAGGTGCCCGGCAGCGCGCGGATCAGCGCGAACAGTCCCAGGCTCACCGCGCCGAACAGGACGGCGCCGATCACGAAGCCCTTGGCGGCGTCGGTCCAGAACAGGCGCCACGACCGGTTGGACAGCCCCCAGGCGCGGTTGACGGTCTCCATGCGGACGCTGACCGGCAGGCCGACCAGCGTGAGCACCAGGTCGAGGGCCACCGCGCCGAGCGCCGCGGACGCGGGCCAGCCGCCGCCGGCGAGCGAGCCGGCGCCGTGCACCAGGTCCGCGCCGAGGCGGGTGAACCCGAGCACGCAGACGGCCGCGAAGCCGAGGCCGGCCGAAGCCAGGCGCAGCGGCAGGGTCGCGCGCTTGCGCCGGCGCGAACGCTCGATCTGCTGCTCGGTGAAGTCCTCAAGCAGGGCCTGCGTGGTCACGGTGTTCATTCTGTGCCACCGCGGGCTGCTGCGGCGGCGAAGACGTGGCCGGATTCGGCGCGGGCGCGTCCGCGCCCGGACCCTCGCCATACTTACTGGTCGGTAGTACGATCCGCGCCATGGCGGACGTGCCCCTCAACGATGCAGGGCGCTCTGGCGCTGAACACAGTGGCGCTAAACACAGTGGCGCTGAACACAGTGGCGGCGAGAGCGGCTTCGACTACGACGTGCTGGTGATCGGCTCTGGCTTCGGCGGCTCGGTGACCGCGCTGCGGCTGACCGAGAAGGGCTACCGGGTCGGCGTGCTGGAGGCCGGCCGGCGCTTCGCCGACCACGAGTTCGCCAAGAACTCCTGGCACCTGAAGGACTTCCTGTTCGCCCCCGGGCTTGGCCTGACCGGGATCCAGCGCATCCACCGCCTGGACAACGCGCTGATCTTGGCCGGAGCCGGGGTCGGCGGCGGCTCCCTGGTGTACGCGAACACGCTCTACAAGCCGCCGCGCGCCTTCTTCGAGGACGCGCAGTGGCGCGGCATCACCGACTGGGAGAAGGAACTCGACCCGTACTACGACCAGGCGCGCCGCATGCTCGGCGTGGTGGCGTACCACCGCATGACCCCGGCCGACGAGGAACTGCGGTTCGTCGCGGATCAGATGGGCGTCGGCGCGACGTACCACCAGGCGCCGGTCGGCGTGTTCTTCGGCAACAACGGAGAGGCACCGGGGACCTCGGTCGCGGATCCTTACTTCGGCGGGGCCGGTCCGACCCGGCGCACGTGCACCGACTGCGGCGAGTGCATGACCGGCTGCCGGCACAACGCCAAGAACACGTTGGCGAAGA
>NZ_DASRGV010000182.1:0-3819 GCF_035650855.1 Actinocrinis sp.
CCGGTGCCGGAGGAGCGCGGCGACACCTTCGTCGGTCCCCTGGCCAGGAGGCTCGGCATCCTCCCTGCCACGCTGCGCAAGTGGGAACGCGCCGGTCTGCTGCATCCGCGCCGCGATCCGCTGACCGGCTACCGGATTTACAGCGCGGCCGACGTGCGTGACGCGCTCCTTGTCCATCAGCTTCGGCGCGGCGGCTACCTGCTTGAACAGATCGCTGCGCTGATCGTTCAAGTCCGCGCCGCCGGAGGCATCGCGCCCCTCGCATCGATGCTGCAGGACTGGCACGCGCGCCTCTCCGCCCGTGGCCGCGCCATGCTCCGCGGCGCTGCCGCGCTGGACGCGTATATCGACTATCGGCTTGATCCTGGCCGCCCACCAGCGCATGTTGAACGGGCCCCGGCTTCCTTTTAGTGGCTCCTTAGGTGCGGCTTAGCGTCTGGTCCGGTTCGCTGGCCGTCGTCTTCAGACCGGGCGGGTGTCCGGTCACGATCCGCGAGACGCACCTCGGGAAAGGGTTGAGGCAGATGCGCCACGACGAGTCCGTCGACACAGGCCGCGAGGAGGGCCTGCGCCGTCTGGGCAAGCTCACCTGGCGGACGACGCAACTGAGCACGCTGGCGATGGTCGCCTTCATCACCCTCTTCGCGCGATCGGCCCCAGCGAACACGGCCGACACCGCCAACACCGGCCAGCCCGCCGGCTCCGGAACCGCGCAGTCGGCCGCGGCCTCGGGTTCTGCGTCCGGCGCGGCCCCGCAGTCCTCGTCGAGCGCGAGCCGCGCCGCGACCGCGGCCGCGGGCACGGCCTCGGGTTCGGCGACCACCACCGCCAAGGCCGGCGGCCAGAGCCCGGCACCGGTGCGCTCGACCGCGCCGGCGCCCGCCCCGAAGACCTCGACGATCGCTCCGCCGCCCAAGCCGCCCGCGACGACGGCCGCGCCGGTTCAGACCACCACGTCGGCGAGCACGGTGAAATGACCCTCGCGTTCGCGGCGTCCGTCGGCGAACCGGTCGGGGTCTCGTTCTCGGCTTTGGGCACCAGCGCGAGCCTGCTGGTTGCCGCTCCGCAGGCGCTGGAACACGGCCGGTCGCTGCTTGAGGACGAGCTCGCCGCGATCGACCTGTCTTGCTCCCGGTTCCGCGCCGACTCGGAACTGGCCCGGCTCAACCGCGCGCAGGGCCGTCCCATGCGAATAAGCGCACTGTTCGCCGAGGCCTTGGACGTGGCGCTGGAGGCGGCCCGCGACACCGACGGCGATGTCGACCCGACCTGTGGCGCGGCCCTGATCGAGCTCGGCTACGACCGCGATTTCGCCGAGCTGGCACGTAACGGCGCCCGCGCGGGTGCAGGTCCCGCCGTCACCGCCCGCGCGGTCCCCGGTTGGCGGAAAGTCGAGCTCGACCGGTCGCGGAATCTGGCGCGCGTGCCGTCCGGGCTGGTCCTGGAGCTCGGCGCCACGGCCAAGGCGCTGGCAGCCGACCGCGCCGCCGCGCGCATCCACGACGCAGTCGGCTGCAGCGTGCTGGTCAATCTCGGCGGGGACATCGCCGTCGCCGGGCAGGCTCCGCAGGGCGGTTGGAGGGTGCGGGTCATCGACGACGAGAAGGCCGCCGGCCCGGTTCCGCAGCAGGCTGTTGCCATCGCGGTGGGCGGGCTTGCGACGTCCAGTACCAGCGTGCGCGCCTGGCGCCGCGGCTCGCAGGACGTACACCACATCATCAGTCCGGCGACCGGGCGCAGCGCCGAGCCGTACTGGCTCACCGCGACCGTCGCCGGAGCGAGCTGCGTCGCCGCCAACACGGCGTCGACCGCGGCGATCGTGCGTGGTCCGCGCGCGGTGGCCTGGCTGGAGCGGCTCGGCATGCCCGCGCGGCTGGTGCGGCCGGACGGGACCGTCACATACACCGGGCCGTGGCCCCGGCCCGCCGCCACGACCGGAAACGGATCATGACATGCCCGTCAGCTTCTCCTTCAAGGGACCCGGCCTGTGGTACGCGACGCGCGCCACCGGCCTGGTCGCCTTCCTGCTGCTCACGCTGTGCGTGGCGCTCGGCGTCGTCACGGCGGTGCGCTACTCCTCCGTGCGGCTGCCGCGCTTCGTCACCGTCGGCCTGCACCGCAACGCCTCGCTGCTCGCGGTGGTCTTCCTGGTACTGCACGTGCTGACGACCGTCGTGGATACGTACACTTCGATCCCGCTGAGCGCCGCGTTCATCCCGTTCAGCGCCGACTACCGCACGTTCTGGCTCGGGCTGGGCGCGGTGGCCTCGGACCTGCTCATCGCGCTGATCGTGACCAGCCTGGTCCGGTTGCGCCTGGGTTATCGCAGCTGGCGGGCAATCCACTGGCTGGCATACGCGTGCTGGCCGGTAGCTCTTGTGCACGCTTTAGGCACCGGCACCGATCCGGCGACGCCGTGGATGACGTTGATGACAGTGCTCTGCATCGCGAGCGTCGTCGGAGCGATCGGTTGGCGGCTGGTCGCCGGCTGGCGGGGCGCGCGGACGCAGTCACGACCCGCGCGCTGAGCGGGAAGCAGCGCGGTGTCGCCGGCGGCCGGACCGGTAGGTCGGTTGCAGCGGAGGGCCCAGCTCGAGCGTGACGCGCGCGCCGCCCAGCGGCCCGGTCTCCACGACGAGTTCACCGCCGGAGAAGGCGGCGGCGCGGCGGGCGATGTCGAGCCCGAGGCCCGTCGAGCCCTCGCCGCTCGCTCCGCGGCGCACCGCGGATTGCCCGGGCAGTCCGGGCCCGGCGTCGTCAACGGACAGCGTCGCGCCACCGCCGGGGCGGGCGACCAGTTCGAGCGCGAAGGCGGCGCCGTCCGGGGTGTGCGCGAAGACGTTGTCGAGCAGCACGTCCACGGCCGCGGCCAGGTCCTCGGATCCGACGCGCACCAGAAGCGGTCCGGCTTCCGCCCGCACTGTCATCGAACGCTGCTGTTCCTCGGCCAGCGCCGACCAGAACGCGGCGCGCTCGCGCACTACCTCGCTCGCGTCGCAGCTCACCCAGACTCCTTCGCGCGCCGGCCGACGCAGTTCTCCGATGATCCCGTTGACCGCCCGTTCGACGGCATCAACACCTTCCGTGATGCGCTCTCGGCTCTCCTTGTCGTCGATGCCGTCGGCGTCGATGCGTAGCGCGGTCAGCGGAGTGCGCAGCCGGTGAGAGAGGTCGGCGCTGTATTCGCGCTCGCGGGTGAGCAGCTGTCCGATGCGTTCCGCGAGGCCGTTGAGCGCGGTACCGACCCGGTACACCTCTCGCGGGCCGGCCGGTTCCGTGCGTGCTGTCAGATCTCCGGCGGACAGGCGGTCTGAGGCCCGCGCGAGGTCGGCCAGCGGCCGCACCAGGGAGCGGGCGAGCCGGTCGGCGACCAGGACGCTGAGCAGGAGCAGTCCCACGCCTACGGCGATCAGCAGCAGCCACGCGCGCACGACTCCGTGGCGCAGCAGCGCCTCCGGCACGAATACGCGGATCACGGCCGTGCCGCCCAGACTGCCGGCGGTGGTCGACGCGCTGCCGGGCAGCCCCTGCACGGAGACGAGGACTTCAAGGCCGCCGGGCACCTCGTCGGTGATGCTGCGTCCGCTGCGTGCCAGGCGCACTCCGTCGGAGACCGGTGCCGAAGCGCCGACGGTGCTGCCGTCCGGCAGGAACACGGTCACCGGCCGGTCCGGGGTGGCGGCATTGAGCTGATCGACGGCCAGCGCGAGGGTGCTGCCGCCGACCGTGGCCACCACGGAGGTGAGCGATTGGGCTTGGGCCACGGCGCTGTCTACCGCGCGATCCGCGGCGAAGGTGCGGATCAGCAGGGCTAGCGGG
>NZ_DASRGV010000183.1:0-8776 GCF_035650855.1 Actinocrinis sp.
AGCTGCGCGCGAGCGTGCGCGCGGAGAAGCTCAGCGAAGTGGCCGCCGAGTTCGACCACGTACACGACATCCGGCGCGCTGTCGAAGTCGGCTCGGTCGACGCCGTCATCCAAGCCTCCGAACTGCGCCCGCGCATCATCCAGGCGATCGAGGCGCACCTGCGCTGACGCAGCATGAGCACGCCTTGACGCGCCGCGGATTCAGCTCCGCGGCGCGTCAAGGCGCCTCAGACCTCATACCGCGGGGAAGTAGCCAAGCCCTACGTGCGAACGGCGACGGCGGCGTATGCCGAGTAGCGGCTGACATCGCCGTTGAGCGGATCGGGCGCGGCATCGGGGTCCGGCCGCCAGTGGATCATGCAGACCAGGCCGGGTGGAACCAGCTCGTACCCGGGCAGCAGCGCGGTGATCTGGGCGTGGCTGCGACCGGTCAATCCGGCGCTGGCGCTGCGATAGACGTTCTCCATATCGCGCAGCCGCTCAGGCTGAAAGTCGTCGGTGGCGTGCGTCAGCGCGAGCAGCGAGCCGGGCACGGTCGCGCGCCGGTAGGCGTCGACGACCGCAGCCGGGTCGTCCTCGTCCGGGACGAAGTGCAGCACCGCGAACATCAGCACCGCGACCGGCCGGGAGAAGTCGAGCATGCCGCGCGCCTGCTCCAGCACGATGTCGGCGTCGCGCAGGTCCGCGTGCACGACCATGGTGTTGGCCACCCCGTCGAGCAGGCTGCGGCTGTGCGCGACGGCGACAAGATCGTTGTCGACGTACACGGTGCGTGCCTGTGGGGCGAGGCGCGCCGCCACCTCGTGCGTGTTGCCGACCGTCGGGATGCCCGCGCCCAGGTCGAGGAACTGGCTGACTCCCTGCTCGACCGCGAAGGCGATGGCGCGGCGCAGGAACGCCCGGTTGGCCCGCGCGATGTGCGGCGAGTCGGGCCACACCGCCATCGCCTGTTCGGCCAGCTCCCGATCGGCGGCGAAGTTGTGGCTTCCGCCCAGGTAGTAGTCGTACATGCGGGCTGGAGCCGGCCGCTCGATGTCCACCTCGTCCGGCGCCCAGCTGGGGCGTTGGGTCACGACTTCCCCTTCGGAATCAGTGCGCTGCGTTCTCGCCGCACGCGATCAGCCTACGGCCGACCGGTCGGCTGCGCTCGCTTCTTCCCTTCAGATCGGCTTTCCGTCCGCTGCGCGCATAGTGCTCGGTTCGATCGTCCAGCCGCAGTCCGGGCCCGGGCTCACGGACACGATGTCACCCTGCGGACGCCACAGGGACCACTGGGTGTGCGGCGCGGCGTCGGATGCCGAGGTCAAGCCGGAGTGCACGGGGAAGACCAGGAGCCTGACGCCGCCGGGGCGGGCGATCTCCAGTCCGGAGACCGCCCGGCCGACCAGGACGCCCAGGGCGTCCCCGAGCTCTTCACCCGGGTCGAGGGCGGCCGCGATCACCCGCTCCCGGGATTCCAACCGCCACCCGTGGGTGAGGACGCGAAGGCGGAGCTCACCCTCCACCCAGTCGGGGACCGGGCGCGAGTCCGGCAGCCGGACGAGGAACACGTCCAAGCCGTGGGCCGGCCGCAGTTCGCAGCCGCGCACGCTCGTGCCGAGCATCAACCCGGCCAGCTTGCGCAGGCGATCCACCCGGTCTCCCGCGTCGCTCACTCCCCGCCTCTTCCCTGCCACTGCTCGATTGCATCGATGATCTCATCGTCGGACGCGTTCGCGTTGCCGTCGACGCCCGAGCCGAGACTTTCGGCAATCTCGTGACGCGCGCTCTTATCCCTGATGTTGACCGGCTGAAGCCGGCTGGGGAGTACTATGCGTCCTCTGATACGAAAACGGGCGCACGGTACTCCCGGGCGGCGGATCCGGCCGGTGGTGGCGAGGATGACGGTGATCACTGACACGACCCAGCGGCCGGCGCGTCTCGCGCGTGGGCTGGTCTGGTTCGCCGGGATCGCGTGCGTCGGCCTTGTGCTGGGAGTGGTCAGCATCGTGGTTCTGCGGGCCGTCGACAAGCCGCTTCAGTTGCTCAAGGCCGACCAACTTCGGCAGCTCTTACTAACCGGCACCTGGAAGGACAAGGCAGGCGCGACGATCATCTTCTCGCCGGCCAACCTCACGACCGGGCTGTTCTACGGCGACAGCGTGGGCGGCGACTTCGCGTTCACCGGCATGCCCAACATCTTCGACGCCCGCACGATTCAGAATCCCCCGGCGAACGGGCACGGATACTGGACCATCGACGGGCAGACAGACGGCTACATCGAGTTCTTCTTCCCGGACCTCGCCACGCCTCAGGATCCGAGGCCGCAGGTGAGCCTGCTCGTCGAGGGTAGTGCGTCGTCACCGGTGCTGGTGTGCCGTTATCCCGACAACGACGGCACGTGCACGTTCCACAAGCAATAGCCGGGCTTACCCGACAACCGACGCACCGTCGCCGCGCGCTTCGGCCGCCGCCGACCGGAAGAGGACGACGGCCAAGTACGCGGTCAGGCGCTACGCGTTTCCAGTTCGATCACGGACCACGACTCGGCGGGGAGGACCGCAGTCGTTGCGCCGTTTCGGGTCTCGACCCGCTTGAGCTCGACGAGCGCCCCGTCGATGGACCGCAGTTCGTCCGCGTCGTCCGCGGTGAGGGTGCGGGCCGCCAGCAGCGTGCAACCGCCGAACGCCTGGTGGTCGATCGTGACTTCGGCGGGATGCGGCCCGCGGTTGGCGAGGAACACCGCCGCCCGCCCGGCCGCGCGGTCGAGCGTCGCGGCGGCGGCCACGGAGGGCACGGTGCCGTGGCGGTCGGTGGTCAGCGGCGCGCACTCCACTGCCGTGCGCAGCGCGGTCCCGGCGGCCAGGCGGGCTGTGGCGGCGAACGGATGGAAGGTGGTCTGCCGGGTGGCCGGTCCGTCCGGCTCGGTCAGGATCGGCGCGCTGACGTTGACCAGCAGCGACAGGCAGGCGATCTTGACCCGGTCGGCGTGATTGAGGATGCTGATGAGCAGGTCGCCGAGCACGACCGCGTCCAGGCTCTGATACGGTTCCTCGGTGATCCGCGGCGGGGTCAACGAGAGGTCGCGGGCGAGGCCGGCCGGGGAGACGTCGGCCGCGGACGACCAGACGTTCCACTCGTCCAAAGCGATCTGGAGCCTGCGCTCGGAGCCTCGGCGTGCGGCGACGGCGTCCACGGCCGCTACCACGTCCTCGATGAACCGGTGCAGGCGGTGTCCGGAGACGAGGTAGTCGCGGCGCGCCTGGGTTCCGTCGTAGTAGGCGTGCATTGACAGGTAATCGACGACGTCGAGGGTGAGTTCGGCGACGGTGTCTTCCCACTGGCCGAACGTCGGCATCTCCCGCGAGGAGGATCCGCAGGCGACCAGTTCGATGCCGGGATCGACCATCCGCATTGCCTTGCCCGCTTCGGCGGCGCGGCGACCGTACTGCTCCGCCGTGGTGTGCCCGATCTGCCAGTCGCCGTCCATCTCGTTGCCCAGGCACCACGTGCGCACCGCGTGCGGTGCCGGGGTCCCATAGGACGCACGCAGGTCGGCGAGAGTCGTGCCGCCGGCCACGTTGCAGTACTCGACGAGCTCGGCGGCTTCGCGCACCCCGGCGGTGCCGAGGTTGACCGCCATGATCGGATCGAGCCCGCGGCGGGCCGCCCAGCGCAGGAACTCGTCCGTGCCGACGGTGTTCGGTTCGGCGGTCCGCCAGGCCAGGTCCAGCCGGGTGGGGCGGTCCGCGACCGGTCCGATGCCGTCGCGCCAGTCGTAGCCGGAGACGAAGTTGCCACCGGAGTAGCGCACCAGCGTGACGCCGAGTTCGTCGACGAGGGCTGAGACGTCCCCGCGGAATCCGTCGGCGTCCGCGGTGGCGTGTGCGGGCTCGTAGATGCCGGTGTACACGCAGCGGCCCATGTGCTCGACGAAGCTGCCGAAGATGCGCCGGTCGATCTCGCCGACCGCGAAGGCCGGGTGCAGGAAAACCTTCGCCGTAGCCGCCGCACCGCTCATCGGGAGCTCCCGGCGAGCAGGCCGCGGATGAAGTGCCGCTGCAGGAACACGAACAGCAGGATCGTCGGGATCGTGGCGAAGGTGCACGCCGCCATCAGCTGCCCCCACAGGTCGGCGCTGCTGGTGCTGCCCTGCGCCCCGCTCACGTTCGAGGTCAGGCTGGCGAGCAGGATGGCCAGCGTCTCGTGGCGCTGGTCGTTGACCGCGACGATCGGCCAGACCAGGTCGTTGTAGATGTTGAACAGCGACAGCACCGCGAGGGCCGCGAGGGCCGGGCGCAGCACCGGGACGCAGATCGAGCGGAACACCCGCAGCGGTCCCGCGCCGTCGATGCGCGCGGCGTCGATCAGCTCGTCCGGGATCTGCTCGATGGTCTGCCGCATCCAGAACACGCTGAACGCGTCGACCGCGCCGGGCAGGATGAGCGCCTGGTAGCTGTTGATCCAGCCGATCTGGCTCATCTCCAGCAGCAGCGGCACGATCAGCACCAGCGTCGGCAGCATCAGGGTGAGCAGGACGAAGCCGAACAGGAAGTTCTTGAACGGGAAGTTGAACTTCGCGAAGCCGTAGCCGGCCAGTGGGCTGAACACCATCAGCAGGCCGCCCTTGACCACCACCACGATGAGTGTGTTGATGAACGCGTGCACGATCGGGACGTTCGCGAACATCCCGGTCCAGTTGCGCAGCGTCGCCTGCGCCGGATTGAAGCCGAGCGGGTCGTCCAGGATGCTCACGCCCGGCTTGAGCGACGAGGTCACCATCCAGTAGATCGGGTAGAGGAAGGCGAGGGCGGCGAGCAGCATCGCCAGGTAGCCAAGGGCCCGGCGCACGCGGACCGCCGGCTCGGTGCGGCGCGCCCGGACGGCGGGGACGCTCAACGCGCTACTCACTGCTCCTCCTTCGAACGCAGCACCCGCACGGCGATCAGCGAGAGCAGGAAGACCAGGATGACGAGCAGGAAGGAGTTCGCCGCGCCGGTGCCCAGGTCGGAGTTCTGGATGTGCTGGTAGAGGTAGAGCCCTGAGGTAGTGGTGCTGTTGTACGGACCGCCCTGGGTCAGCACGTAGGGCTCAAGGAACATCTGCGAGATGCCGAGCGTGGAGATCACCAGGAAGAAGCCGATGTGCCTGCGCACCATCGGCACGGTGATCGACCAGAACATCCGCGGGGCGCCGGCGCCGTCGAGCGCGGCGGCCTCGTAGAGGTGCTCGGGGATGGACTGCACCGCGGCCAGCATGATGATCAGCGCGAAGCCGCTGGTCTTCCACAGGATGAACAGGGCGATGGAGGGCTTGGCCCAGCTGGTCGTGGTCAGCCAGCCGACCGCCGGCAGTCCGAAGAAGCGCAGGATCGCGTTGAGCACCCCGAAGTTCTTGTCGAAGATCAGGATGAACGCCTGGGCCATCGCGGCCAGCGGCGTCACGTACGGGATGATCACGATCGTACGCAGCGACTTGGTGAACCGCAGCCTGGCCCTGGTCAACAGGCTGGCCGCGGCGACGGCGAGCACGGTCTGGATCGGCACGATGAGCACCCACATCACGCCGGAGTTGCCCAGCGAGGACCAGAACTGCGGATTGGTCAGCAGGTAGGTGTAGTTGCCGAAGCCGACCCAGTGCAGCTGGCCCGCGCCGTGCCAGTCGCTGAAGCTCAGCTCCAGCGCGTAGATCATCGGGTAGGCGCTGAACGCCGCGAAGACCACGAAGAACGGGGCGATGAAGAGGTAGCCCCACCACCAGTCGCGCGGCAGCCTGCGCCGGGTCCGCGCGGACCGGGACGCCGGCGGCCTGGTGCCGCGGGCCGGCTCACCGGTCCGCGGCGCCGAGGTGTTCCACTCGAGCAAAGACATGCCGCCCTCACTACGCGCGCTGGACGAGGTTCGTCTTGATGCCGGACACCGACTGCTTGATCACATCGTCGACCGACATCTTGCCGTCCATCAACAGCTGAAGGTTCGCGCCGAGGTAATTGGCCGCCTGGTTGAACCAGGTCGGCACGTGGTAGCCGGCCGGGATGCCGAGCGAGGCCTGGGCGGCCACGTCCCACAGCGAGGTGTTGCCCAGCTGCGGCAGCGCGTTGAACAGCGACGGGCCGCTCAGTGCGCTCTTGACCGACGGCAGCGCGGTGTTCAGGCCGTTGGGGTAGACCGTGTTGGGGCCGAAGACCTGCTTGATGCCCTCGGGACTGTAGATCGCGTGCTCGTAGAACAGCCAGGCGAGCTGCGGCTGCGCTGCCTTGGCCGGGATGATGAAGGAGCTGCCGCCCATCACGCCGGAGCGGGCGCCGCCGGACTTCCACGCGGGCAGCTGGCTGACCCGCCACTTGCCGGAGCTCTTGGTCAGCGCGGTCTGCACCAGGAAGTTGAACCAGATCGCCCACGGCACGATGCTGATCGTGCCGTTGTCGGCCAGCGCGATCTGCGCGGTGCTGGCGAACTCGCAGCGCGCGCCGAGGTTCTCGTCGGCCACCTTCTTGATCCAGGTCAGGGCGTTGCGATAGGCGTCGGTGTCAATGGTCAGATCGCCCTGCGCGTCGACGAGTCCGGAGCCCTGCTGCTGGCTGACCAGCATCATCAGCCACTGCATGCCGAGGTTCGGGTCCTGCTCGAGCGGGATCGGTCGGGCGTTGGGGTTCTTGCCCTTCACCGCGCGGGCCGCATCCAACAGCGCGTCATACGAGGTCAGCTGCGCCGGGTCCACCCCGGCCGCGGAGAGGATGTCCTCGCGGTAGAAGAACAGGCCGGGGTCGGTGTCCCAGGGAATGCCGACCAGCTTGCCGCCGACCGTGTTGACGTCGAGCTTGTACTGGACGGTGTCCGCGACGTACGGCTTCATCAGGCTGGTCAGGTCGTAGAGCTCGGCGGCCTGAGCGCCCACCGCGCCGTCGGCGGCGAAGGAGCCGTCGGGCACTCCGGTGCCGCTGATGAGCGTCGGCGCGAGCTTGGTGCCGATGTCGACCCCGACGAGGTTCAGCTTGACCTGCGGGTACTTGGCGTTGAACGACGGAACCACGGTCTTGAAGACCTTCAGCAGGTCGTCGTCGTTGAACCAGAGGGTCGCCTCGCCCTTGGCCGCGGTGCTGCTCGGCACGGCGCTGAGCGCCTTCGTGTTACCCGAGCTGCCGCCGGGGGCGCAGGCGCTCAGAGCCGAGACCGCAGCCGTGCCGAGGCCGGCGAAACCGAGTAGCTGGAGCGCGCCGCGCCGGGAGAGCCCGCGCGGGGGAAGTTCGTTCGCTGTCATGAGTGGTCTCCCTTGACCTCGCTGTGTGACGTTCAGTCGATGCTCGCGGTGGCCGCCCGCAGGACGGTCCAGCTGTGCGGCGGCAGGGCGAGCGTGGTGCTGCGTGCATCTTCGGAGCTGGACGTGCTGAGCGGGGTGAGGCTGACGTCCGGTGCGGTCTCGCGGTCTCGTGGTCCGCGGTCGTCGGCGGCGATGTGCCGGGCGGACGTGATCGTCCAGCCATCGAAGCCGGGGTGTCTCAGGTCGACGGTGACGGCGTGGTCCGCCCGATTGGTGAGGAACACGGCGACGTCACCCGTCGTCGGGTCGTGCGTGGCGGACGCGGCGACGGCGGGCACATCGCCGTATCGGCGCGTCGCGAGTTCGGCCGAGCCGACCCGCGTGACCAGGCTGTGGCCGCGGGCGCCGGCGGCCACGGCCGCGAACGGGTGGAACGTCGGCTGGCGCCAGACCGCCCCGCCCGGCTCGGTCATGATCGGGGCGATCACGTTGACCAGCTGGGCCAGGCACGCGATCTTCACCCGGTCGCTGTGGTTGATCAGGCTGGAGAGCAGGTCTCCGACCACCACCGCGTCCAACGCGGAGTACTGGTCCTCGATGCGCGCTCCGGCGACGTCGATCTCCATCGCCTCGCTGCCGGGATAGCGGCTCTGGTACCAGACGTTCCACTCGTCGAACGAGATGTTGATCTTCCGGGACCGCTTGCTGCGCCGCCGGGCCGCGACCGCGTCGATCGTCGCGGTGACATCCTCGATGAACGAGTCCATCGACGCGCCGGAGGCCAGGAAGCTGGCGCGGTCGCCGTCGTGCTCCTCGTAGTAGGCGTGCATCGAGATGTAGTCGACGTGTTCGCCCGCCGCCTCGAGGACGGCCGATTCCCAGTACCCGAAGGTAGGCATCTCGTGCGAGGAGCTGCCGCAGGCCACCAGCTCGATGTCCGGATCGACCAGCCGCATCGCCTTCGCCGCCTCGGACGCGAGCGCACCGTAGCGCTCGGCCGTGGTGTGTCCGGTCTGCCACGGGCCGTCCATCTCGTTGCCCAGGCACCACAGCTTGACCTCGTGCGGCTTGAGCGCGCCGTTGCGGCGGCGGCGCTCGGACCACTCGGTGCCTTCGGGGACGTTGCAGTACTCGACCAGTGCCGCCGCCTCCAGCACCCCGGCGGTGCCGAGGTTGACGGCGAGCATCGGCTCCACCCCGCGCGCCTTGGCCCAGGACATGAACTCGTCCGTGCCGACCTGGTTGGTCTCGATCGAGCGCCAGGCCAGGTCGAGCCGGGTCGGTCGCTCGCTCACCGGGCCGATCCCGTCCTCCCAGCGGTAGCCGGAGACGAAGTTGCCGCCGGGGTAGCGGACGATGGGCACGCCCAGCCGGCGGATCTCGGCGAGGACGTCCTTGCGGAACCCGGCCGCGTCGGCCTGCTTCGACCCGGGTTCGTAGACGCCACCGTAAATGGCCCGGCCGATGTGTTCCAGGAACGAGCCGAACAGCCGGCGGTCCAGCGGCGTCCGCCGCCGCGCCGGGTCGATCAGCACGCG